>NZ_KV800316.1:93592-186901 GCF_001810205.1 Pseudomonas sp. HMSC076A11
TGCTGGTGTTCGGCGACGACCAGACGGTGTTCCCCCGCCTGGGCCGTCCCACCGCCTACGTGCACGACAGCGGGCTGGTCGCCGACGAACCGGTGATCAAGCGCTTCAGCCTGCGCCTGGCCAGCCGCACCACGCGCACCACCCGCCGCGACTACGACTTCGAGAAGCCGCGGCTGCTGCTGGAGGCCGGCAATCGCCCCGCTGCCGACGCCCCGGCCGAGCCGGACCTGGAGGACTACGACTACCCCGGTCGCTTCGTCGATCGCCAGCGCGGCAAGCTGCTCAGCCAGCGCGCCCTGGAGCGGCACCGCGCCGACCGGCGCCTGGGCGAAGGGGTCAGCGACCAGCCGCTGCTGGTCAGCGGGCACTTCCTGGAGATCGCCGAGCACCCGCGCGCGGAGTGGAACGACCTGTGGCTGCTCAGCGAAGTCTTCCACGAAGGCAAGCAGCCGCAGGTGCTGGAAGAGAACGTTACCTCCGACACGTCGGCCAGCACGGACGACTTCCAGCAGGGCTACCGCAACCGCTTCCTCGCCACGCCCTGGGAGGTGTTCTTCCGCCCGCCGCTGGAGCACCCGAAGCCGCGCGTGCTGGGCAGCCAGACCGCGGTGGTGACCGGCCCGCCAGGCGAGGAAATCCACTGCGACCGCTACGGCCGGGTCAGGGTGCAGTTCCACTGGGACCGCGAGGGCCAGGGCGACGACAAGAGCAGTTGCTGGCTGCGCGTAGCCAGCGGTTGGGCCGGCAACGGCTATGGCGGCATCGTCATTCCGCGGGTCGGCATGGAAGTGCTGGTGGACTTCCTCGAAGGCGATCCCGACCAGCCGCTGGTCAGCGGCTGCGTCTACCACGCCGCCCACCCGGTGCCCTACGAGTTGCCGGCGAACCAGACCCGCAGCGTCTTCAAGAGCCTCAGCAGCCCTGGCGGCGGTGGCTACAACGAGCTGCGCATCGAGGACCGCAAGGGCCAGGAGCAGATCTTCGTCCATGCCCAGCGCGACTGGGACGAGAACATCGAGCATGACCAGAAGATCCGCGTCGGCCACGAACGCCACGACACCGTGGAGGCGAACAGCTACAGCGAGTTCAAGGCCGAGGAGCATCACACCGTGCACGGAGAGCGCAAGGTCGAGCTGAAGGCCGATGACCACCTGACGGTCGGCGACAGCCAGCACGTGAAGCTCGGTCGTGCCTACCTGGCCAGGGCCGGGCGCGAGATCCACCTGAAGGCCGGGCAGAAGATGGTGATCGAGGCTGACAGCGAACTGACGGTGAAGGCCGGCGGCAGCTTCATCCGGCTCGACGCAAGCGGCATCGCCATCAGCGGCCCGCTGGCACGGATCAATGCAGGCGGCGCGCCGGGAAGCGGCTCGGGGATCGCGATCAAGATGCCGCGGGTGCCGGGCATGGCCGACCAGGACAGCTCCGGCGCGCCACCCGAGGCGGTCGCGGCCAACCTGCCGCCGCGGCAACCGGTCTGCGAAGAGTGCCTGCTACAGGCGAAGAAAAGAGGCCAGGCGCTCGCCGAGCGCTGAGGAACCGCGATGACGCCGAACCCCCGCCATTGGGCCCGCGAGCTGTGGCAGCGCTCCCGCGATCGCGGCTTGCAGACCCACATCGATGTATTGGTCGATGCCACCGGGCTGGACGACTATCCCTTGCTCGCCGAGCATGCGCGGCAAAGCGATCCTCCGGCGCTGTTCAAATTGCTGGAGCAAACCCCGGAGGCCGCCCTGGCCGACGAGGGCCCGCTGCTGCTGCGCCTGGAAGACGGCCACGCGGCCTGGCTGGACGAACTGCTCGAACGCATCGACTGCCGCCGCCACCTGATGCTCCTGTTCAGCCCCTGGCCGTTGCCGCGCCTGGGCGAGCACCTGCGCAGCTGCACCCAGGCCGAGTGGAACCAGGGTCGTTCCAGCGGCGTACTGCGTTTCTACGAGCCGGGCCTGTTCATGGCGGTCAGCGACATGCTCGATCCCCGGCAGAGCCGTTACCTGCATGCCCCGGTTTCCAGCTGGCACTGGCTGGACCGCGACGGCCGGCCGAGGGCGCTGGCCGGTCATTACCAGGCCCATGAGACGCCGCCGCTGCAAGCGGCCCTCCGCCTGGAAGCGCACCAGGTCGTTGCCTTGCGCGCCTGGAGCGAGGCCGAAGCCTACCGCCGCGAATACTTCGTGCTGCCCCGCGAGCATGGCCTGGGCAGCCAGGAAAGCCTGCTCCAGCATCTGGTCCAGGCGCACCTGGCCGCCGACCGCCAGGGCTTGCAGGACTTCGACCAGCGCGATGCCTTCGTCGCCCAATGGCTACGCGAACAGACCCCCGGCCCCGGCTTTTCCCCGGCGGGAACGAGTCGCGCATGAACGGGCGCGGCATCGGCCTTCCCGCCCTGCTTCCGGGGCCCCTGCTGGCCGCAGGCTGCCAGAGCGGGCCAGACATGCTGGCGGCGCCGGTGATGGGTTCCAACCATACGTCCGCGGTGATCAATTTGTTTTCGGTGAATGGGGCGGGTGGACCGCGTTTAGACCCTTATCAGGGGGATGGTAGCCAGGTTTGTTGCGGAGTGATTCCAAAGAAGTGGAATCCAAATTTGAAAGCTGTCGTGGAATGGGAGAAAGATCCCAAACCGCACGCCGCTATAAGGCGAGATAAATATGGACGGCTGGATAAAGATGATTACTTGAGACATGCCTCAAGCTACACCCGACACAAGATGATCGTGGATATACCTAGATGTAGTGAAAAAATATGCCTGTTGCAGGTGCATTTCCTCCCGTGCGACCAGGTCGCGGTCTCAACAACCTATTACAGCCAGGGGCATCCAGAGTATCCAGATAGAAAGTATTTTCAGAAGAGAGAGCCTTCATGCAAAAGCTCTTGAATGCAAAGGGGTTAAGGACACCTGTTTGGCTGATTGCTTTACTGATAGGTTTTTTGTTTTTACAAGCGTGCCAGGCAGGCCCTGATATGGTGTCTACTCCTATCGGAGGATACAACCATACTTCGGCGGCTATTAACAGATTCAGTGTAAATGGTGCTGGCGGATTAAACCTTGGTCCATTTCAGGGGGGAGCAGGGCAGGTATGTTGTGGTGTCGTTCCTAGAGTTTGGAAGCCGGGCTTGAAGGCAACCGTAGAGTGGGAGGTAGATCCTGAGCCAGGGGCTTATAAAGACTGGCCGGAAAGATATTTTCAGATGGCTGGAGAAAACGTATGAGAGGGCATGGACTCTTGTATGTTCGTCATAAGGAAACTGTCGATATACCTTCTTGTGATAGTAAGGAGATTTGTTCGCTAAAAATACACTTTCTTCCATGTGATAAGGTTGCTACTTCAGCTTCCTGTTATACGCCGTTTCATCCTGAATATCCGAATAAAGGTTACTTTGATATGAGGGGTATGTCATGCAGAAGTTGATGAACTTGATCTGTGTGGGAAATAAAAAGTCCATTGGGCTGGTGGTTTTTCTCAGCACCTTCTTTGGGCTGGTGGCATGCCAAGCTGGGCCTGAAGTGCTGTCTGCACCTATCATGGGTTACAACCATACTCCGGCGGCGATTAACGAATTTACGGTGAATGGTGCCGGGGGGCCAAACCTGGGCCCTCATCAGGGCGGAGGTGGGCAAGTATGTTGTGGCGTGATTCCAAAGTACTGGGTGCCGGGTTTGGAGGCGATTGTAGAGTGGGAAATTGATCCTAATCCTAAGGCTGAACTAAAGCGAGATCGGTACGGGAGTCTGGATATGCAGGACTATCGACGACATGCTAAAAATTACACGCATCACAAGGCGGTTGTTGAAATACCTAGGTATGAAAGGCCTGGGCCGATAAGAGTTCACTTTCTGCCTTGCAATCAGGTTCGTGTAACTGCTGCGGCCACTTCTCCGGGGTACCCTGGATATCCTTATAACTATCCGATGGTTATGGAGAGAGTGGCAGAATGTCCGAAGAAATAAATGTCTTGCGAGAAGATATTCGTGTGACTGTCAGTGTTGCTCCTGAATTTCCGAAGGAAAGGCTTCTTCCGCTTGAGCCAAGTGTTCTCTCTAAGAATATAAGTCGGCAGGTAAAAGAAGAGCGGAAGTATAATGAGGAAAAAATCAAGCGGGATAGGGAGGGTGGCGGAGAAAGCAGTGGAATACCTTGTTGTAAAACTCTGCATGTGAGCATAGGCTATGATGGCACTAATAATAATGATCGGGCTGATGGTGCATCATTGCCGCCTTCTAGAAGTAATGTGGCAAAGCTATTTCATGCTTCTGTCGGAGAAGGCTCCGTGCAGGAAGGGTTGGGTTTCTTTCGATATTACTGCCCTGGGGTTGGTACGGTATTTCCAGATATTCGGGAATATACTCCGTCGAGTCTCGGTTTGATTGCGGCGGCAGGTGGGGAGAACAGAGTAAACTGGGGAATAACCCGCTTGGTTGATGTTTTGCAAGGAACGCTTACCCCAGAAAGTCCTCTTATGCTAGATGAGTCTCAAACAATGATTAAGAACATGGCAACCAATGGAATTGCCAAGGTTCTAACCGGTGGGTTGTTGGAGAACGGCGAGAAAAAACGCCGAGCTGCCTTGGAGCCAAAACTCAAGGAACTGGAGGAAAAGCTTCGCCAGCGTCAGGACTCAGGGCAGAAACCGCATATCCTGGCCATGCGTTTGTATATCTATGGATTCTCCCGTGGGGCGGCGGAGGCACGAGCCTTCGCCAACTGGCTGCAGGAGCTGACTCGGGCCAGCGGTGCCGATGGCCGGGTGGAATATCGCTTCGCCGGCCTGCCGATCTCCATCGAGTTCCTCGGCCTTTTCGATACCGTGGCGGCAGTTGGACTGGCGGATAGCGCGCCGTTCGCCGCCGGACATATGGATTGGGCCGACGGCACCATGCGGCTGCCCGACGAAGCCCAGGTTCAGTGCCTACCGACCACATTGCCGGAAGACTGCGCTTTTCTGAAACGTTGCGTGCATTTGATCTCATGCCATGAGCAGCGTGCCAGTTTTCCGCTGGATTCGATCCGCCGTCGCGACCTGGATGCCAACGGACGTCGTACGGGGCCTTCCTGCTATCGGCAGGGTACGGTGGAATATGCATACCCTGGTGTTCACTCGGATGTTGGAGGGGGTTATGGCGTTGGCAACCAGGGTAAGGCGGTGGGAGGTTCGGAATTCCTGCTATCCCAGATAGCGCTGCAGCATATGTATGCGGAAGCTTTTGATGCCGGTGCTCCTTTGCAGGTTCCCAAATCAGCCGTTCATCCGGACTTTCATGAAGTCTGGCGGGAGATGACGCCTGAAACCGAAGCGGAGTTCAGCGTCTCCGAAGAACTTGCCACCCGTTTCAACGCCTGGCAGGCCCAGGCCAAGGCCGGCCCCCTGGAAGAGGTGATCCGTCGCGAGACCGCGTTGATCACCGCCTGGCGCATCGACCGCTATGCCGGCGGGCTGCGCAACAAGGCGTTCTTCGCCAATGTCCCGCCGGACATGCCGGAAGCCCAGCAGAAGGCCTGGGAGGCCCTGCACAAGCGGCGTAGCCGGGAGTACGCGGCCGCCCAGCAGGGCGAGCCGCTCCCGCCGATGAGCGCCGCCGAACAGGCGGAGTGGGATCGCAACGTGGCGCTGATCGGCGGCGAGGACAAACTGCGCGACCTGCGGGTGGAGAAGCAGTTCGATCCGCCGCTGGACCAGCGCCAACTACTCGGCGCCGCCGCCGAGTTCGCCCATGACTACAAGGGCGACTGGGGCGTGCTCGACGACGGCATGACGGTGGGCGGAGTGATCGACCTGCTGCTCGGCGGCACCGTATTCCTGATCAACGAGGAAGACGAAGCCGAGGAATACAGCCAGATCCACCGCGACGGCAGCGCGCGCTACCACCAGTTGTTCAGCGCTCCCGACCGGGTGGCGCCGGGCCAGGAAAAGCTGGTGGCGCTGTTCGACGAACAGGTGCACGACTCCCGCGCCTGGTTCATGAACACTTCGGCGATAGGCCCGCGAGAACCCTTCACCGACTACTTCCGCTATCGCCTGGTGCATTTCGACAACGAGTCGAACAAGCGGCTCTCGGTACTGGCCACCGCCGGGCGGGTGGTAGGCGTAGGGGTGATGCTGGCCAGCGTCGGCCTCAGCGTCAAGCGTCGCGATCCGCGGATGCTGCTCGGGCTGTTCCTGCCATCGCTGGCGCGTCCGCTGCTGAGCGGCAAGGTCGGCCTGCCGGAGATCAGCGCCTTCGACCCGCTGACCGGGATCGCCTTGCCGATGGTCGGCGGGGCGGCGCTGGACAACCTGCGGGCCTTCACCTGCGAGCCTGGCGACAAGGTCGAGCAGATCGGCCAGTTGCCGCCACCGCCGCCGCTGGCGGTCGCGGCGGTGCAATCGCCCGCATTGCAGCAGGTGCTGCTGGCTCAGCAGACCGTGGAGGCGCTCAAGGCGCGCGACCTGGGCAGCCTGGCCGGGCTGGTGGCCAAGGCCGAACTCACCCAGGCGCCCGCGGCGGCGACCCCGGCCTGGCTCGGCGAGGCGAAGCAGGCCTTGCAGGACATGGGCACGGAGCAGGCGCAACCGCCGGGCCCCGGCTCGGCGCCGGGCTGGCTAAAGCGCGGCAAGGACCTGATGGAATCGCTTTGAACCTCGACCGGCGAACGCGGCCGACCTGTCGCCCCGGATCATTCGGCGCGGATGTCGAACCCGCTGCTGGCCTCGCTGACGATGCGGAAGCGCGCGTTGCCGTCCGCGGCGATCCGGGTTCTCAGCTCGCGGTTCAGCAGGCCCTTGCCGCAGAGGGTGTCGTCCTGGGTATCGATGCCGATACCGACCACATGCTCGCCCGCCGGCACCTGGAAGCTGGCTTCCTCGCCGACGCCGATGCGCGCGGCGACCTGGCGGTCGATAAGGAACGCCACGTAGCAGCCGCCGCCCAGGTAGCCATAGTCGCGGTGGACTTCCAGCTGGCCGCCACCGCTCACCGGTTGCTGGTAGCCGAGCAGGCGTTCGGCGGGGATCGCCCGGGTCTTCTCGGCGGGAACCGAGGAACAGCCGGCCAGGAGGAAAAGGATCGCTACGGCGTACATCGGGCGCATGAAGGCTCTCCGTCGAAAGGTTCCCTCAGGCTAGCCCAGTTTCGCTGGAGCGCGGAGCGACGGGGCGGAGTGGGCTAGAATGCCTGGCCTGTTGTTCCGGAGCCGACTACCGATGCGCCAGGCCCTGCTGATCGTCGACGTGCAACCCTGTTTCGCCCCGCCGGACTGGCTGCTGGAAGGCATCGGCCAACTGCTCGGGCGGATGCCCTCGGTGGCCAGCGTCGAGCGCCATGACGAATCCCGTACGCCGTTCCAGCGCCAGCTCGGCTGGCGACCGCCGCTCGACGATGCCTGCCTGGTGGCGGCCGACCGGGTCTTCGTCAAGCATGGCTACCTGCCGACGGCGGAACTCGTCGACCATCTGCGTGCGCTGCGAGCGGAACGGGTGCTGGTCTGCGGCATCCAGGCTGACACCTGCGTGCTCGCCGCCGGCTTCGCCCTGTTCGACGCCGGCCTGCAACCGACCCTGATCGGCGACCTGGTGCTCGGCTCCTCGCTGGATCGCTCGGGGGAGCTGGGTGTGCGCCTGTGGAAGCATCATTTCGGCCAGGTCGTCAGCCTGGCCGAGGTGCTGGCGGATTGAGGCTCAGTGGGGCCGGCTGAGCAGCGCGACCGTGGCCTCGGCATTCATCATCCGCGCCGCCGCCAGCGGCGTCAGCCCGGCGGCGTCCTGGGCGTCACGACGGGCGCCGTGGGCCAGCAGGCTGGCGGCGACCTCGGCCTGGTTGAACATGGCCGCCATCATCAGTGCGGTTTTGCCGTCGGCCGAGGCGCCCTCGACGTCGGCGCCGCCGGCGAGGAGCAGTTCGACCATCGCCAGGTCGCCCTTGAACGCAGCGCCGGCCAGCGGTGTCTGCCCGGCCAGGTTGCGCAGGTCCGGGTCGGCCTTGTAGGCCAGCAGCAGGCGTACCGTGTCGGCGTGGCCATGGTAGCTGGCCAGCATCAGCAGGCTGTCGCCCTTGTGGTTGCGCAGGTTCGGCGGCAGGCCCTGTTGCAGCAGTTGCTCGAGGCGCTGGCTGTTGCCCTGGCGGGCCAGGTCGAACAGCTGGTGGACGAACTCCTGGGTTTCCATATCCAGTTCTGGACGAGGGCTATCGGTCATGGGGCTGCTTCCTTGTGAATACCGGGTTTGCCGAATGATAGGCGGCCTTGCCGAGGTGGGCTGTTGAGCATTGCCTATGGGGCGGGTTGGCAAATTCAATCGATGGTTGGGGTGGGAAGGTGCCAGCCTGCTGTGACCGGAAGCCGGCCTGGTTGCGTCGTCTTTACAGTTCGATACGGATATCGGTGGCGAAAACGGGGAAAATAAACCGATCGTGCGCCTATCGGCTGTGCCCGGCGTGCACTCTGGAATATCCTTGGCGCCTTCGATACCACTGAGCGGTGCGCGCGCTTGCCGAAGCGAGGCGGTGGCACACTGCGCAATGGCCGACCTTGCCCGGGCCCTGTACGAAAGCGCGTCGCCAACGTCTTTTCGTAGAGCGCCCGGCATCGCCGCGAGCGAACCCGTTTCCGGTGCCGGCCCCAGGCGGGCACCGCTATGCCTAATCGGCCCCGTTCGACGGCGGCCCAGCGAGAGAAGAGGAACAACTGTGCATAAAGCCGTCATCAGCGGAACCGGTCTTTATACTCCGCCCTACAGCATCTCCAACGATGAGCTGGTGGAGAGCTTCAATACCTTCGTGCGCCAGTACAACGACCAGCACGCCGAGGCCATCGCCAAGGGCGAACTGGAGGCGCTGGCCGAGTCCAGCTCGGCGTTCATCGAGAAGGCGTCCGGCATCAAGAGCCGCTTCGTGATGAACAAGGAAGGCATCCTCGACCCGCAGCGCATGGTTCCGTACCTTCCCGAGCGCAGCAACGACGAGTGGTCGATCCTCTGCGAGATGGCCGTGGCCGCCGCCAGGGAGGCGCTGCAGCGTGCCGGCCGCAGCGCCGCCGACATCGACGGGGTGATCGTCGCCTGCTCCAACCTGCAGCGCGCCTACCCGGCGATCGCGGTGGAGGTGCAGGCCGCGCTGGGCATCCAGGGCTACGGCTACGACATGAACGTGGCCTGCTCCTCGGCCACCTTCGGTATCCAGGCCGCCACCACCGCGATCCAGACCGGCCAGGCGCGGGCGATCCTGATGGTCAACCCGGAGATCTGCACCGGCCACCTGAACTTCCGCGACCGCGACAGCCACTTCATCTTCGGCGACGCCTGCACCGCGGTGATCGTCGAGCGCGCCGACCTGGCCGTGTCGAAGCACCAGTTCGACATCGTCAGCACCAGGCTGCTGACCCAGTTCTCCAACAACATCCGCAACAACTTCGGCTTCCTCAACCGCGCCGACGAGAGCGGTATCGGCAAGCGCGACAAGCTGTTCGTCCAGGAAGGCCGCAAGGTGTTCAAGGATGTCTGCCCGATGGTCGCCGAGCTGATCGGCGAGCACCTGGCGGCCAATGAAATCCAGGTCGCCGAGGTCAAGCGCTTCTGGCTGCACCAGGCCAACCTGAACATGAACCTGCTGATCACCCGCAAGCTGCTCGGCCGCGACGCCGAGGCGCACGAGGCGCCGGTGATCCTCGACAGCTACGCGAATACCAGTTCCGCCGGCTCGGTGATCGCCCTGCACAAGCACCAGGACGACCTGCCCAGCGGCGCCATCGGGGTGCTCAGCTCGTTCGGCGCCGGTTACTCGATCGGTAGCGTGATCCTGCGTAAACACTGATCGTGGCGGCGCCTACCGACGCCGAGCTGCTGCCGCGCCTGCTGGCCGGCGAGCAGCGAGCCTTCCGCGAGCTGGTTGGCGCCTACCAGGGCGCCATGCGGGCCGTGGCCTGGGCGATCATCGGCAGATCGCATACCGAGGAAGTGGTGCAGGACGCCTGGCTCGCGGCGGTTCGCGGGCTGGACGGGTTCCAGGGGCGTTCGAGCCTGAAGACCTGGCTGCTGACCATTACCGCCAATACCGCCAAGAGCCGCTTGCGCCAGGTTCGCCGGGAAGTTTTCCTCGACGACCTGCCGGGGCCCCATGGTACGGTGGATGACCAGCGCTTTGCCGCCGACGGTCACTGGAGCCAGCCGCCGCACGCCTGGCACGAGGATTCGCCGGAAGCCCTGCTCGCCGAGGGCGAACTGCGCGATTGCCTGGACAAGACCCTCAACGGTCTGTCCGAGCTGCAGCGCAGCGTGCTGACCCTGCGCGAACGCCAGGGCTTGGAGCTGGAGGAAATCCGTGATCTCCTGGATATCACGCTTTCCAATGTCCGGGTGCTGCTGCATCGCGCCCGCCTGAAGGTCTTCGCCACCCTGGAGCATTTCGAGGAGACCGGCCAATGCTGAGTTGCAAGGAACTGGTCGCCCGGTCCAGCGACTTTCTCGATGGGCAACTGGACTTCCGCGGACAACTGGCGGTGCGCAGCCACCTGCTCATGTGCCGGCATTGCCGGCGCTTCATCCGCCAGATGCGCCTGACCCAGGCGACCGTGCGCCATCTGCCGGAGGGGCCGGGGCCGGAACTCGACCGTCTGGCCGCGCATCTCTCCGAATTGCGCAAGGACGCCGCGCGGCGCTGAGCCGGGGTATCCTCGACACCAAGCCGCCGCCCGCGATTCGTGGGCGGCGGCTTTTTCGTTTCCGCTATCTGGCGTGGGCGAACCGAACCCGGCCTGGCATGGGTGGCTCTCCCTTCCGCGTGACGAGGTCGAGGAGTGTGGCTGGGCTTGGCGGATATCGCTGCGCGATATGCACCCTACGGAGGGGCGGCAATCCGTTTCGCTGGGCGAGCATCCGAAGTTGAGGAGAACGCCTGGGACCTGGCGAATATCGCCGACCGATATTTCTCCAGCAGGGGCAATCCCTGAGTTCAGGCAAAGGGACGGGAAATTTTTTTCGACTCCGCTGTAACGCCGCCAGGGGTGCTCCGTCCATTGGAGCGAGGACGCCATACCGGCGCCCGCTACCAACTTCAGGAGTTACCCATGAAAAAGATTTCCCTCGCTTCTTCCGTCGTCGGCGCTGCTCTGCTCGGCGTAGCCAGTGTCGGCGCGCATGCCGCGCAGAATCCCTTCGCCGTGCAGGAGCTGAGCAGCGGCTACAGCGTGGCTGCCGCCGAGAAAGCCAAGGAAGGTTCCTGCGGCGAGGCCAAGTGCGGTGCCGACAAGGGCAAGCGCGAAGCCTCCAAGGCCGGTCATGAAGGCAGCTGCGGTGCGGATCGCAAGGCCAAGGAAGGTTCCTGCGGTGGCGAGAAGAAGGCCGGCGAAGGCAACTGCGGCGCCGACAAGAAGAAGTCGTAAGGCCTGAGGAGACGGACCATGCAACGGGAATTCGTCAGCGGCGCCGGGCTAGGCTTGCGTCGCGCGCTGCTGGAGCCGCTCGGCGCCGGCGATGGGGTCCGGGTCGACTTCCTCGAGGTCGCCCCGGAGAACTGGATCGGCATCGGCGGCCGTCTCGGCCGCCAGTTCCGCGAGCTGACCGAGCGCCTGCCGTTCCTCTGCCATGGTCTGTCTCTCAACCTCGGTGGCTACGCCCCGCTGGACATGTCGTTGCTGCGTGCGATCAAGGGTTTCATCGAGCAGCATGACATCCGTGCCTACAGCGAGCACCTGTCGGCCTGCGCCGACGACGGCCAGCTCTACGACCTGATGCCGCTACCGTTCAGCGACGAATCGGTGCGCCGGGTCGCCGAACGGGTCCGGGTGGTACAGGACGTCCTCGAGCGGCCGTTGATCGTCGAGAACGTCTCGGCGTATGCGCGCTTGCCGGGCGAGCTGGAAGAGGTCGATTTCGTCCGCGCGGTACTGGAGGAAGCCGATTGCCAATTGCTGCTGGACGTCAACAACGTCTACGTCAACGCCTGCAACTTCGGTTTCGACGCACACGCCTACATCGCCGCGATGCCCAGCCGGAGGATCGCCTACCTGCACATGGCCGGGCACGACGAACAGGGCGCCAGCCTGAAGATCGACACCCATGGCGCGCCGGTCTGCGATCCGGTCTGGGAACTGCTGGCACATGCCTATGCCTGCCATGGCGAACGCCCGACGCTGCTGGAGCGCGATTTCAACCTCCCGCCACTGAGCGAGCTGTATGCCGAAACCGATCGCATCCGCGAGCTGCAGCGGCGCAGCGGTGAAGCGCAACTGCGCAGCCTGGGGTACGGCACATGAACCACACGACCTTGCAACGGCGTTTCGCCGCACGTATCCGCGATCCGCAGCAGGCCTTGCCGCCCGGCATCGCGACGGAGCGCATGGCGATCTACGAGGAACTGTTCTTCAACAACCTGGACGGTTTCATCAGCAGCGGTTTCCCGGTCCTGCGCCAGTTGTTCGACGAGCCGCGCTGGCATCGCCTGGTGCGTGCCTTCATGCGCGAGCATCGCTGCCGCACACCGTACTTCAGCCAATTGGGCGAGGAGTTCATCGGCTGGCTGCAGGACGGCTACCGCGCGGAGGAGGGCGATCCGCCCTTCCTGCTGGAGCTGGCTCACTACGAGTGGGTCGAGCTGGCCCTGTCGCTGGCCGAGGCGCCTGTCGAGACGCTGCCGCAGGCCTGGTCGTGGTCGCCACTGGCCTGGCCGCTGGCCTATCGCTGGCCGGTCCATCGCCTGGGGCCGAGCCATCGGCCGATGGAGCCGCCGGCCGAGCCGACCTGCCTGCTGGTCTGGCGCGATCCGGCGGAGCGGGTGCGCTTCCTGCACCTGTCGCCATTCGCCTATCGCCTCGCGCAGCGCCTGAGCGAGGAGGGCGAGGCGCCGGTGGCGCTGCTGCCGTTGTTGCGCGAGTTGGCCGGAAGCTGCGGCCTGAGCGCCGACGTGGAGTATTTCGAAAATGCCTTCGCCTTGCTGGAGGACTGGCACGCCCAGGGCATCCTCATGGGCGAGGGCGCTCTGGAGTGATGATGAAGACTGTCTTCCTGCGTTTACAGCATGCCCTCGACGTCACCCGTCGAGCGGATTTCCTCGCCCCGCTGGCGCTACGCCTGTACCTGGCGCCGGTGTTCTGGATGGCCGGCTGCCAGAAGCTGGCGGACATGCCGGCCACCATCGAGTGGTTCGGCAATCCCGACTGGGGACTCGGCCTGCCGTTTCCCGAACTGCTGGCCTGGCTCGCCGCGCTGAGCGAGGCCGGTGGCGCCGTGTTGCTGTTGTGCGGCCTGGCCGTGCGCTGGATCAGCCTGCCGCTGATGGTGACCATGCTGGTAGCGATCTTCGCCGTGCACTGGCCGAACGGCTGGCAGGCGATCGCCGATCCGTCCGCGCCGTTCGCCAACGCCCAGGTGCTGGAGGCTGGCGAGAAGCTGGCGCGAGCCCGGGAAATCCTGCGCGAATACGGCAACTACGACTGGCTGACGTCGAGCGGAAGCTTCGCCATCGTCAACAACGGCATCGAGTTCGCCGCGACCTACCTGGTGATGTTGCTCGCGCTGTTCTTCGGCGGCGCCGGCAAGTGGCTTTCTGCTGACTTCTGGATTGCGCGAAAATTGCGCTGAGATTTCTACCCATATCGAATAACCCGAAAGGCCCGTAGTAGAGGGCTTTTCGCGTTATTCGCATTGGAGATAAAAAGTTCCTATGTAATGAAACATTTATCTCCATGCAATTTGGCTGCAATCTGCCATCGCCAAGATTCCCCCCAACACAAAGGGGCCGCCTTACGGCCAGCGCGGAACAAGGGGCGCGCTGTAGCCAGGCACTCGCGTGTTGCCAATGCACACACCATTAAGGGGAAATCTTCGATGATCCGTAAGCACTCGCTCGGCTTCGTTGCCAGCGCTCTGGCTCTGGCCGTATCTGCCCAGGCGTTCGCCGGCACCGTGACCACCGACGGCGCCGATATCGTGATCAAGACCAAGGGCGGCCTCGAAGTCGCCACCACCGACAAGGAATTCAGCTTCAAGCTGGGCGGTCGCCTGCAGGCCGACTACAGCCGTTTCGACGGTTTCTATACCAAGAATGGCAACACCGCCGACGCCGCCTACTTCCGCCGCGCCTTCATCGAACTCGGCGGAACCGCATACAAGGACTGGAAATACCAGATCAACTTCGACCTGTCGCACAACACCGGCAGCTCCGACAACGGCTATTTCGACGAAGCTTCGGTCACCTACACCGGCTTCAACCCGGTCAACCTGAAGTTCGGTCGCTTCGACCCCGACTTCGGCCTGGAAAAGGCCACCAGCTCCAAGTGGGTGACCGCTCCCGAGCGTAACGCCGCCTACGAACTGGCCGACTGGATCAACACCCACCAGGACGGCATGGGCGCCCAGGTCAACTCGACCCTCGCCGACATGGCCTACCTGTCCGCCGGCGTATCCGCCAAGGACGCCGACGACAGCGACGGCGACAGCGTCAAGCAGTTCAACTTCCGCGGCGTGTTCGCGCCGATGCACGAAGCCGGCAATGTTCTGCATGTCGGCGTGAACTATGCCTACCGCGACCTCGACGACACCGCCTTCGACTCGCGCATCCGTCCGCGCCTGGGCATGCGCGGCATCGCCACCAGCGGCGGCAACGACGCCGGTGACAACGGCAACCGCGCGACCTTCGGCGGCGTCTCCAACTCGCCGGCCGGTTCCTACAAGGACGACAGCGTCTGGGGCCTGGAAGGCGCCTGGGCGATGGGCCCGTTCTCGGCCCAGGCCGAATACCTGGCACGCAAGCTGAAGGCCGATGACAACGCCTACAAGGACATCAAGGCCAAGGGTTACTACGCGCAACTGGCCTACACCCTGACCGGCGAGTCCCGCCAGTACAAGCTGGAAGGTGCCAAGTTCGACTCCGTCAAGCCGGAAAACAAGGAAATCGGCGCCTGGGAAGTGTTCTACCGCTACGACAACATCAAGGTGGAAGACGACAACGTGGTCGCCGATACCGCCACTCGCGAAGTCGGCGACACCAAGGCCAAGGCCCACAACCTGGGCGTGAACTGGTACGTCAACGATGCGGTGAAGATCAGCGCGGCCTACGTCAAGGCGAAGACCGACAAGATCACCAACAACAATGGCGACGATGACGGCGACGGCTTCGTGACCCGTTTGCAGTACGTGTTCTAAGAAGCGACAACGATCTGCTCCTGTTTTCGGCCTCGCTCCGGCGAGGTCTTTTTAATCGCTTCCTTACCCGGTTGTGGCGATGTTGGCAGCCTGCAACCGGGTCTTTCTTTCGTTACAGGACTACCCGCAGGTACTGGCAGGAATATCCGAAAGCCAGACGGTTATCGGCAGAAACTCTTGGTTTTCATTGCAGTCATGCAATCTTCGCAAGGTTGCCGCAATATATGAAACAAACTGTTACATCTGACGCCCGGACCTGATGCCTCTAGGCCTGCGCCCTTATCCGACGGCCTCATCCAGGCGCTATCCGGCTGCCTGTCACAAAAGCTTTCGCGCTTTGCAGTCTCGCTGTCACAACCCATCCAGATGATCCCCCTCCAGCAGCGCCGGCCGGCGACAGAACCGGCCGTTTCCGCGCTGCTCAAGACCATTCGAAATCCGAACAGGGGACTTACCTGATGATTCGCAGACACTCGTGCAAAGGGGTGGGGAGCAGTGTTGCCTGGAGTTTGCTGGGCCTGGCGATTTCCGCGCAGAGCCTGGCCGGTACCGTGACCACCGACGGTGCCGACATCGTGATCAAGACCAAGGGCGGCCTCGAAGTCGCCACCACCGACAAGGAATTCAGCTTCAAGCTCGGCGGCCGCCTGCAGGCCGACTACGGCCGCTTCGACGGCTACTACACGAACAACGGCAATACCGCCGATGCCGTCTACTTCCGCCGCGCCTACCTGGAGTTCGGCGGCACCGTCTACCGGGACTGGAAGTACCAGATCAACTACGACCTGTCGCGCAACGTCGGCAACGACAGCGCCGGCTACTTTGACGAAGCTTCGGTCACCTATACCGGCTTCAACCCGGTCAACCTGAAGTTCGGCCGCTTCTACACCGACTTCGGCCTGGAAAAGGCCACCAGCTCCAAATGGGTCACCGCGCTGGAGCGCAACCTCACCTACGACATCGCCGACTGGGTCAACGACAACGTCGGTACCGGTATCCAGGCCAGCTCGGTGGTGGGCGGCATGGCTTTCCTCTCGGGCAGCGTGTTCAGCGAGAACAACAACGATACCGACGGCGACAGCGTCAAGCGCTACAACCTGCGCGGCGTGTTCGCGCCGCTGCACGAGCCGGGCAACGTGGTGCACCTGGGCCTGCAATACGCCTATCGCGACCTGGAGGACAGCGCGGTGGATACCCGGATCCGCCCGCGCATGGGCATGCGCGGCGTCTCCACCAATGGCGGCAACGATGCCGGCAGCAATGGCAACCGCGGTCTGTTCGGCGGCAGTTCGGCAGTCGAGGGGCTGTGGAAGGACGACTCGGTCTGGGGCCTGGAAGGCGCCTGGGCGCTGGGTGCCTTCTCGGCCCAGGCCGAGTACCTGCGGCGCACGGTCAAGGCCGAGCGCGACCGCGAGGATCTCAAGGCCTCCGGCTATTACGCGCAACTGGCCTACACCCTCACCGGCGAGCCGCGCCTCTACAAGCTGGACGGCGCCAAGTTCGACACCATCAAGCCGGAGAACAAGGAAATCGGCGCCTGGGAGCTGTTCTACCGCTACGACTCGATCAAGGTCGAGGATGACAACATCGTCGTCGACAGCGCCACCCGCGAGGTCGGCGACGCCAAGGGCAAGACCCATACCCTGGGCGTCAACTGGTACGCCAACGAGGCGGTGAAGGTTTCCGCCAACTACGTCAAGGCGAAGACCGACAAGATCAGCAATGCCAACGGCGACGATAGCGGCGATGGCCTGGTGATGCGCCTGCAGTACGTGTTCTGAGGCGCTCGGGCCCCGTCCGGCGGGCGGGGCTCGTTTCCGCAGGATGTTACCCGCGTCATGAAATTGCCTGGTGGATGTCCGGGCGGGCCGCCCAGCTTGACCCAGGGCACAGATCGCATGGCGGCATCTGGCTATGCTGGTCCCTCGGAAACGCTCTGGGAGGGACTGATGATCGGCTGGGGACGTGCCTGTATTGGCGTCGGGGGGCTGCTGTTGCTGGGCCAGTTGCTGGGGGGCGCCCTGCTGCTCGCGGACGACGGCGAAGCGACGCTGGCGGTCGAACACTTCTGGCAATTCGTCTTCCTGATCCCGGCGATCCTGGTGGCACTGGGAATGTTCGTCCTGCAGCATCACGTGGGTTCCTTCGCCCAGTTGTACCGCCGGCGTCTCGATGGCGCCTCCTACCTGCTGGTTTCCTGCGGCATCGCCCTGGTCCTGGGCAAGCTCTGCGTCCTGCTGCTCGCCTGAGCCCCTCGCGCGGCCCGGCATGTCCGGGTTTGCCCGAGGCATTCAGCTTCCTGATTTAGCCGGAGGGCGCTGAAACCCTTGGTTACACTGGCCTTCATCACACGAACAGGAAGGCAGGACCCCCTATGCAAAACCGCATGATGATCACCGGTGCCGGCTCCGGGCTGGGGCGCGAAATCGCCCTGCGCTGGGCGCGTGACGGCTGGCGCCTGGCGCTGGCCGACGTCAACGAGGCCGGCCTGGCGGAAAGCCTGAAACTGGTGCGCGAGGCGGGTGGCGATGGCTTCACCCAGCGTTGCGACGTACGCGACTACAGTCAACTGACCGCGCTGGCGCAGAGCTGCGAGGAGAAGTTCGGCGGCATCGACGTCATCGTCAACAACGCCGGGGTGGCCTCCGGCGGCTTCTTCGGCGAGTTGTCCCTGGAGGACTGGGACTGGCAGATCGCGATCAACCTGATGGGCGTGGTCAAGGGCTGCAAGGCCTTCCTGCCGTTGCTGGAGCGAAGCAAGGGCAAGATCGTCAACATCGCCTCGATGGCGGCGTTGATGCAGGGCCCGGCGATGAGCAACTACAACGTGGCCAAGGCCGGGGTGGTGGCGCTTTCGGAAAGCCTGCTGGTAGAGCTGGCGCTGGTCGAGGTCGGCGTCCATGTGGTCTGTCCTTCGTTCTTCCAGACCAACCTGCTGGACTCTTTCCGCGGCCCGAGCCCCGAGATGAAGCACCAGGTCGGCAAGTTGCTGGAGAGTTCGCCGATCAGCGCCGCCGACATCGCCGACTACATCCACGCCGAAGTGGCCAAGGGCAGTTTCCTGATCCTGCCCCACGAGCAGGCGCGGATGGCCTGGAGGATCAAGCAGCAGAATCCCCAGGCGATCTATGACGAGATGACCGCGATGGCCGGCAAGATGCAGGCCAAGCGTCAGCGCCAGGCCTGAGTGGAAATGGCTGCAGGCCAGCAGGGGCGCGGCTTTGCACCATTGCGGTGCGGCGCAGATAGTGCTTGCCCAAGGCGGTGCGATCGAGTAGCTTGAGTCACCGGCCTGCCTGCCGAAGTACGTTGGACCCCACAAGAAGCCTCGCTCATTTGCGAGGCTTTTTGCTTTTCCGCCCTCGCGCCCTGTGCTAGAAGGCTGCCTCTGCGAGTCCGTTCTGTTCTGGAGTACCCCTGTGGAGTCTGAATCCATCGTCTATGGCTGCATCCGCGACTGGCCGGGCGATTCGATGGAGCGGCGCATGCGTCGTGCCGCCAACCGCCGCGTGCTGGACAGCCTGCCGGGCGGCGAGGCCTGGCCGTTCCTCGGACGCGAGATGTTCAGCCGCTGCGAGCAGTCCGGGGCCGGGCTCTACCAGACCCAGATCATCCACTTCGGTGCCAGCTACCAGGCCATCGAATACGAGTGGAGCCTGTGGGTCGAGCAGTTCGAGGCGTTGCTCAGGCGCCTCTACTGGGCCAGCGCGGTGGTCCACCTGGAGACCGAAGTGAACGGCAGCCATACCTTTCGCTGGGAGTCCGAGCGTGGCTTCCATACCCCCCAGGAGAGCGACCTGCAGGTCCGCTGCGCCTGGGAGCGGGAGGGCGGGCGGCGGTGATCAACTACTTCTGGTTCGTCCTCGCGGCGTTCTGCGAGATCGCCGGCTGCTACGCTTTCTATCTCTGGCTGCGGCTGGGCAAGAGCGCCCTGTGGGTGCTGCCCGGCCTGCTCAGCCTGACCCTGTTCGCCTTGCTGCTGACCCGCGTGGAGGCCAGCTACGCCGGCCGCGCCTATGCCGCCTATGGCGGCATCTACGTCGCCGCGTCGCTGTTCTGGCTGGCTTTTGTCGAGCGCTCGCGGCCGCTATGGAGCGACTGGCTGGGCGTGGCCTTGTGCGTGGTCGGTGCCAGCGTCGTGCTGTTCGGCCCGCGCCTGTCTCAGTGACTCAGGCGGGGTGGGTGGCGCGCCCGTCACGGGCGCCGGACCCCGCCGTCCCGGGCCGCCGCACCCCGAACCGGCGGATCACTGCGAAGTGTTGCGCTGTACGTCACCTTTTTCCTGATCCAGTTCCTTGAGCATCTGCGCGTAGGCATCGCAATCGCTCGGCCGGTTCTGTTCCGAGCGGGCTTCCTGGCGCTGGCGCAACTGCTCGTTGAGTTCCCTGGCCCGTTGCGGGTTCTTCTGGGTGATCGAGGCGACCTTGGTGGCGACTTCCTTGCCCATCTTTTCCGCCTCCGCTTCGGAACAGGCGAAGACCGGCGTGGCGACCAGCAAGGCGCAGGCGCTGGCGAGGGCGAAAAGCGGTTTCATGGCGTACTCCTGTGGGGTGGTCCTGAGCGGTGGAGCCCGGTCGAGCCGACAAAGTTCAGCCGCAACGCCGGACGGCGACCGATTCGAACCCTCGCGGCGGGTTGCGGGTCGCACGCATAGAGAGGGTGCGAAGGACCCTCGTTGCTTATGCCGCAGGAGGTATGCCATGACTCACGATTGGGATCTGGTCGAACGGTTGCTGCTGGAGGTCCGGCAGTCCGCCCATGAGAACTTCGCCCCGCGCGCCCATGCCGAACGCCTGGCCGAGGAACGCTCCCAGGCCGGGCAGCGGGTCGGCGACATGGATGCGTTGAAGCAGAAGGCCGCCGACTACGAGGCGATCCTGCTGGAGGGCGGCTTCATCGAGCCGCGTCCGGAAGAGCAGGGCGGCAATGGCGAGAACTTCGTCCTCACGCCGCGCGGCGAGCGCCTGCTCGGCCTGATCGGCGGCGAGACGCCGAAGGCCGCCGAGGCTCGCCGGCTGCTCGAGGAGAACGGCAGCGAAGCGCTGCACGCCGAGCGCTTCGACCGTTTCGTCGCCGGGCTCTGAAACTGCGCCCGACGGGCGATCGGCGGGGCTTGTGAGTCGCCCGCGGCGCCACCATAGTGCGGAGCATGATGCCTATTTCATCCTCTTCCGCCCGCCGCGCCGAGCCGGCTCCGCGGCCCCTGGCGGAGTTCCATCCCGTCGTCCGCCAGTGGTTCGAACGCCACTTCGCCGCGCCCACGCCGGCGCAGGTGGAGGCCTGGCCGGCGATCCGCTAGGGGCTTTCGACCCTGGTCGCCGCGCCCACCGGTTCGGGCAAGACCCTGACCGCCTTCCTCGCCGCCATCGATGCCTTGGTGGTGGAGGGGCTGGCCGCCGGCGGCGAGTTGGCGGATGCCACCCAGGTGGTCTATGTCTCGCCGCTGAAAGCGCTGTCCAACGACATCCGCATCAACCTGGAGCAACCGCTGGCTGGCATCCGCGAGGAACTGGCGCGTCTCGGCCTGCCCGACGTCGATATCCGTAGCGCGGTGCGCACCGGCGATACGCCGCAGGTCGAGCGCGGAGCGATGCGCAAGCGCCCGCCGCACATCCTGGTCACCACGCCCGAATCGCTGTACATCCTGCTCGGCTCGGAGTCGGGCCGGCAGATGCTTGCCGGGGTGCGCAGCGTGATCGTCGACGAGATCCATGCCCTGGCCGGCAGCAAGCGCGGCAGCCACCTGGCGCTGTCGCTGGAGCGCCTGCAGGCGCTGTGTCCGCGACCGCTGCTGCGGATCGGGCTGTCCGCCACGCAGAAACCGATCGAGAAGGTCGCGCGCTTCCTCGTCGGCGCCAGCGGCAATCCGCGCGATCCGGCCTGCCGGATCGTCGACATCGGCTATACGCGCCCCCGCGACCTGGGCATCGAGGTACCGCCGGTGGCGCTGGAAGCGGTGATGTCCAACGACACCTGGGAGCTGGTCTACGACCGACTGGCGCACCTGGCCGGCGAGCACCGCACCACCCTGGTGTTCGTCAACACCCGGCGCATGGCCGAGCGGGTCACCCGCTTCCTCGCCGAACGCCTCGGCAGCCGCCAGGTGGCGGCCCACCACGGCAGCCTGGCCAAGGAGCTGCGCCTGGATGCCGAGCAGCGCCTCAAGGCCGGGCAATTGAAGGTACTGGTGGCGACCGCCTCGCTGGAGCTGGGCATCGATATCGGCGACGTCGAGTTGGTCTGCCAGTTGTCGTCGCCGCGCTCCATCGCCGCCTTCCTGCAACGGGTCGGGCGTTCCGGGCACAGTGTCGGCGGCACCCCCAAGGGCCGGTTGTTCCCGACCTCCCGCGACGACCTGGTGGAATGCGCGGCGCTGCTCGACAGCGTGCGCCGTGGCGAGCTGGACAGCCTGGTGCTGCCACGCCAGCCGCTGGACGTGCTGGCGCAGCAGATCGTCGCCGAAGTGGCCTGCCAGGAGTGGCGCGAGGACGACCTCTATCGCCTGGTGATCCGCGCCGAACCCTACGCCGGGCTGGAGCGCGAGCGCTTCGACGAAGTCCTGCGGATGCTTGCCGAGGGCTACCACTCACGCCTCGGCGTGCGCGGCGCCTATCTCCATCGCGATGCGCTCAACGGCCTGCTCCGTGGCCGCCGTGGCGCGCGGCTGACCGCGCTGACCTCGGGCGGGACCATTCCCGATACCGGCGACTACAGCGTGCTGCTGGAGCCGCAGGGCCTGCTGGTGGGAACGGTCAACGAGGACTTCGCGGTGGAGAGCCTGGCCGGCGACGTGTTCCAACTGGGCAACACCTCGTACCGGATCATCCGCATCGAGCCGGGACGGGTACGGGTCGAGGACGCCCAGGGCCAGCCGCCGAACATTCCGTTCTGGCTGGGTGAGGCGCCGGGGCGCAGCGACGAGCTGTCGGCCAGCGTGGCGCGCCTGCGCGACACCCTCGACGAGCTGCTCGGCGAAGGCCAGGCATTGCCGGAAGGGCAGCGGCTGGAGCCAGCCATCGCCTGGCTCGGCGCCACCCTCGGGCTGGACGATGGCGCCGCGCGGCAGATCGTCGAGTACCTGGCCCGCGCCCGCCAGGCCCTGGGTGGCCTGCCCGGGAGCCGGCGGCTGGTGATGGAACGCTTCTTCGACGAATCCGGCGGCATGCAACTGATCATCCACAGTCCCCACGGCAGCCGCCTCAACCGCGCCTGGGGCCTGGCGCTGCGCAAGCGTTTCTGCCGCAGCTTCAACTTCGAGCTGCAGGCGGCGGCCACCGAGGACGCGATCATCCTCTCGCTGTCCACCAGCCACAGCTTTCCCCTCGACGAGGTCTGGCGCTACCTGCATTCGGCGAGCGCCGAGCACCTGTTGGTACAGGCCGTGCTCGACGCGCCGCTGTTCGGCGTGCGCTGGCGCTGGAACCTGACCACCTCGCTCGGTTTGCCGCGCTATGCCGGCGGTCGCAAGGTGCCGCCGCAACTGCTGCGGATGAAGAGCGAGGATCTGCTGGCCAGCGTGTTCCCCGACCAGGTGGCGTGCCTGGAGAATATCGTCGGCGAGCGCGAGGTGCCCGATCACCCGCTGGTGGCGCAGACCCTTGACGACTGCCTGCACGAGGCGATGGATTGCGAGGGCTGGCTGGCCCTGCTGCGCGACATGGAGAGCGGCGCGGTGGACTTGCTGGCGCGCGACCTGCCGGCGCCTTCGGCGTTGGCGGCGGAGATACTCACCGCGCGTCCCTACGCCTATCTCGACGATGCGCCGCTGGAGGAGCGGCGTACCCAGGCGGTACAGAATCGCCGCTGGAGCGATCCCGAGTCCGCCGACGACCTCGGCGCCCTGGACCTTGAGGCGATCGAGGCGGTGCGTGGCGAGGCCTGGCCGGAAGCGCGCAACGCCGACGAGATGCATGAGGCGCTGAACAGCCTGGGCTTCCTCACCTCGGGCGAGGCCGAGGCCAATCCGGGCTGGGGGGAATGGCTTGCGCAACTGTCGGAGCAACGCCGCGCCGGACGCCTGGACTGCGCAGGCAGCACTCTCTGGCTGGCGGCGGAGCGCCTGCCGGCGATGCGCCTGGTACATCCCGCGGCGAAGGTGCCCGACGCTTTCCAGGCGCCTCGCGGCTATCCGCCGCCGGACTCGGCGGAAGCGGCGACCGTGGAGCTGACCCGCGCCCGCCTGGGTGGCTTCGGGCCACGCACGGCCGGGCAGTTGGCGGCCGACCTGGGCATCGGCCTGGCCGACCAGCAGTACGCCTTGGCAGCCCTGGAGCGCGAAGGCTATGTGCTGCGTGGCCGCTTCAGTCCTGGCGCGACGGAAGAGGAGTGGTGCGAACGCCATCTGCTGGCGCGCATCCATCGCTATACGGTGAAGCGCCTGCGCCGGGAAATCGAGCCGGTGGAGCGCGCCGATTTCATGCGTTTCCTGTTCGACTGGCAGCGCCTGGCGCCGGGCACCCGTGGCCGGGGTGCGGAGTCCCTGGCTACGGTGGTCGAGCAACTGGAAGGTTTCCAGGCCGCGGCGGCCGCCTGGGAAAGCGAACTGCTGGCAGCGCGGGTGGCCGACTACGCCAGCCATTGGCTGGACCAGCTGTGCCGTTCCGGACGCATCGTCTGGGCGCGCCTGGCCGGACGCAGCAAGGCCGCCGGCGGTCCGCTGCGCAGCGCGCCGATCGTGCTCCTGCCGCGCCGCGAGCTGGGGCTCTGGAGCGTCCTGCAGCGCGACGCGCCGGAGCCGGAACTGTCGCCGCGCGCGGCCAGGGTACTGGAGGTGCTGCGCGAGCAGGGTGCATCGTTCTTCGACGAACTGAGCCAGGATGCCCACCTGCTGCGCAGCGAGCTGGAGAACGCCCTCGGCGAGCTGGTCTCGGTCGGCCGGGTCAACGCCGACAGCTTCGCCGGGCTGCGCACCCTGCTGATGCCGGCGGACAAGCGCAGCCGCCAGGAGCGCCGCTCGCGCGGCCTGCCGGGCGGCATGCAGGACGCCGGGCGCTGGGCGCCGCTGCGCCGGGCGAAGGCGGAAGAGGCGGGGCAGCGTTTGCCGGCGGAGGTTCTCGAACATGTCGCCCGGACCTTGCTGCGACGCTATGGGGTGGTCGCCTGGCGCCTGCTGGAGCGCGAGGCCGACTGGCTGCCGCCGTGGCGCGAGTTGCTGCGCGTCTACCATCGCCTGGAAGCGCGCGGCGAGATTCGCGGCGGGCGCTTCATCGCCGGCCTGGCCGGCGAGCAGTTCGCCTTGGCGGAAGCGGTCGGCCTGTTGCGCGAGGTGCGCAAGCGACCGCCGGATGGGGCGATGCTGGTGGTGTCGGCAGTCGATCCGTTGAACCTGGTCGGCGGCCTGCTACCCGGCGAACGGGTGCCGGCGGTGACCGGCAACCGCCTGCTCTATCGAGACGGAGCGCCGCTGGCGGCGCTGGTAGCCGGCAAGGTGCGGATGCTCGCGGAAGTCGACGGCGAGACCGCGCAGCAGATCCGTGCGCTGCTGATCCGCCGTCACTGAGGCCCGCTCAGCGCAGGCTCAGATGGCGGCTGAGCAGGGCCCGCAACGCGGCCGGCTTGACCGGCTTGGACAGGTAGTCGAGGCCGGCGGCGTGGATCTCCGCCACCAGTTCCGGCCGCGCGTCGGCGCTGATCACCACCCCCGGCACCGGCTCGCCCAGGCGCGTGCGCAGCCAGGCCATCAATTGCGTACCGGTCTCGCCGTCGTCGAGGTGATAGTCGATCAACGCCAGTTGCGGGCGCATCTCGCTGTCCAGCAGCGTGGCGCATTCCTCGCGGCTGCGCGCGGTCCAGACCTGGCAGCCCCAGCGGCTGAGCAGGCTGTTCATGCCGGCGAGGATGCTGTCCTCGTTGTCCACGCAGAGCACCTGGGCGCCGTTCAGCGCCTGCGCCGGTTCGGCCTTGTGGCCGTTGGCCAGGGCCGGCGGCGCCTGCCGCGCCAGCGGTACGCGGACGCTGAAGACGCTGCCCTTGCCCGGCCAGGAACGTACTTCCAGCGGATGGCCGAGGACCTTGCAGAGCCGGTCGGCGATCGCCAGGCCGAGACCGAGGCCTTTCTCCGCGCGGGTCTGGTGGCTGTCCAGGCGCTTGAACTCTTCGAAGATGACTTTCTGCTTGTCCGGTGGGATGCCCGGCCCCTGGTCCCAGACCTCCAGGCGCAGGTAGCCGTCCTCGCGGCGCACGCCGAGCAGCACGTGGCCCTTGGCGTAGCGGAAAGCGTTGGTCAGGAAGTTCTGCAGGATGCGCCGCAGCAGCTTGATGTCGCTGTCCACCCGCAGTTGGCTGCCGCGCAGGCGGAAATGCAGGCCCTGTTCCTGGGCCAGCGCCTTGAACTCGACGCCGAGGGCATCGTAGAGGTTGTTCAGCGGGAACGGGTTGCGTTCGGCGCTGACCCGGCCGCTTTCCAGGCGCGAGATGTCCAGCAGGTCGGTGATCAGGTCCTCGGCGGAACGCAGCGACGAGTCGAGGTGCTGCACCAGGTCGCGGACCTCGCCGGGCAGCGCGTCCTGGTGGGCGAGGGCGGCGGAGAACAGCCGCGCGGCGTTCAGCGGCTGCATCAGGTCGTGGCTGACGGCGGCGAGGAAGCGGGTCTTCGACTGGTTGGCGGCCTCGGCGTTGCTCTTCGCCTCGCTGAGTTCCTGGTTCAACTGCGAGAGTTCCTGGGTACGCTCCTGGACCCGCTGTTCCAGCGACTCGTTGGCGCCCTTGAGGCCCTGTTCGGCCTCGCGGTAGGCGGTGATATCGGTGAAGCTCATGACGAAGCCGCCGCCGGGCATCGGGTTGCCGATCAGCTCGATGACCCGGCCGTTGGGGAACAGCCGCTCGGAGGTGTGCGGAGTGCCCTGGCGCATCCAGTACAGGCGCTTGGCCACGTGCATGTCCGGATCGCCGGGCCCGCACAGGCCGCGATCGGCGTTGTAGCGGATGATGTCGGCGATCGGCCGGCCGACGTAGATCAGCCCGTCCGGGTACTCGAACAGCTCCAGGTAGCGGTGGTTCCAGGCCACCAGGCGCAGCGACTGGTCGACCACGCTGATGCCCTGGGTGATGTTCTCGATCGCGCCCTGCAGCAGGGCGCGGTTGAATTGCAGCACCTCGGAGGCTTCGTCGGCGATCCGCACCACGTCCTCCACCTGCATCTCGCGCCCTTCGATGGCGGCCTTCACCACCGCCCGCGCCGAGGACGCGCCGAGGACCCCGGCGAGCAGGCGCTCGGTGTGCGCGATCCACTCGTTGTTGGCGGTCTGGTTCGGGGTGAAGCCCTTGCCCTGGCGGTAGGCGAAGCGGATGAAGCTTTGCCGCGCGCGTTCCTCGCCGACGAAACGCGCGGCGAGCATCAGCAGGTCTTCCACCTGCACCGCGAGCATGAAGCGCGAGTTCTGCCGCTGGGAGATCTCCTGGCCGATGAAGCGGCTGGCCTGCCAGTGCTCGGACACGCGGGTGCGCGAGAGCACCGAGACCAGGCCGAACAGGGCGAAGTTGCCGACCAGCGAGATCAGCACGCCCTGGGTCAGCGGCTCGATCGGCAGGCCGAAGGGATTGCTTGCCAGCCAGGTCAGGCCGGGGATGCGCTCCAGCGGCCAGCCGAGGCCCTTGGCCACCACCGGCAGGACCAGCGTATAGGCCCATAGCAGCGAGCCGGCGGCGAGGCCGGCGAAGACCCCGCGGCGGTTGGCCTGTTTCCAGTACAGCGCGCCGATCATCGCCGGGCCGAGCTGGGCGATGGCGGCGAAGGCGATCTGGCCGATGGTCGCCAGGCTGGCGCTGGAGCCGAGCAGGCGGTAGGCCACGTAGGCGAGCAGCAGGATCACCGCGATGCTCACCCGGCGTACGGTCAGCAGCCAGTGACGGAAGGCCTCGAAGGGCCGTTCGGTGTCCTTTTCCCGGCGTCGCAGCAGCCACGGCAGGAGCATGTCGTTGGAGACCATGGTCGACAGCGCGACGCTGGCGACGATGACCATTCCGGTGGCGGCCGAGGCGCCGCCAATGAATGCCAGCAGGGCCAGCGCCGGGTGCGCCTCGGCCAGCGGCAGGCTGATGACGAAGGAGTCCGGCATTACCCCGGCGGGCAGGTGCAATTGGCCGGCGAGGGCGATCGGCACCACGAACAACGCGGCCAGCACCAGGTAGATGGGGAACACCCAGCGCGCCAGGTTGAGGTCGCGCGGCTCGATGTTCTCCACCACGGTGACGTGGAATTGCCGCGGCAGGCACATGATCGCGGTCATCGCCACGCCGGTCTGCAGCAGCATCGCCGGCCAGTGCACGGTCTCTTCCCAGTAGTCGGCCAACTGCGGCGCGGCGCGGGCCTGGGAGAAGAGATCGGCGAAGCCGTCGTAGAGGCCGAAGGTGACGAAGATGCCCACGGCGAGGAAGGCGGTGAGCTTGACCAGCGACTCGAAGGCGATGGCCAGGACCATGCCGCGGTGGTGTTCGGTGACATCCAGGCTGCGGGTACCGAAGACGATGGTGAACAGCGCCAGCACCAGCGACACGATCAGCGCCGTGTCCTGGGCGCGGGTACCGGTGGAGTCGGCGCCGGAGCCGATCAGCAGGTTCACCCCGAGGACGATGCCTTTCAGTTGCAGGGCGATATAGGGCAGCACGCCGACCATGCAGATCAGCGCCACCACCACCGCCAGCGCCTGCGACTTGCCGTAGCGGGCGGCGATGAAGTCGGCGATGGAGGTGATGTTCTCCTGCTTGCTGATCATGATCATCTTCTGCAGCACCCAGGGCGCGAACAGCATCAGCAGCACCGGTCCGAGGTAGATCGGCAGGAACGACCAGAGCTGGTCGGTGGCCTGGCCGACCGCGCCGAAGAAGGTCCAGCTGGTGCAGTACACTGCCAGGGAGAGGCTGTAGACCCAGGCACGCAGGCGGGGTGAGAGCGGGGTGCGGCGACGGTCGCCATAGAAGGCGATGGCGAACAGGATGGCCATGTAGACCAGGGCGACCACGGCGATCAGCCCGATGGACAGCGACATGCGAACTCCGATGATGTCCCCGCGTGAAGCTGGCGTGAGGCGGGGGTCTTGCTTTCGCGCCAGTTTCGCACTTGTCGGCCCGCGCGTCAGGCCGCCTGCGACCAAGGTCGCACGCATGCTTGAGCCGGACGCGCGGAGTTGGTAGCGTGCCGGGCTGCGTGAGCGCGGACGGCCCCGGCGGCCGGCTGTCCGTTCATCGTAGCCGGTTTCGGCTGCGGCACTAAACGCGGCCGCTACGCTCTGATGGGAGCGGAGTTTTGCGTCGATGTCGAGGAGGGCGCCCATGTTCAAGCCGCTACCGATCACCCTGCAGCGCGGAGCCTTGCGTCTCGAGCCGCTGGTGGAAGCGGACATTCCCGAGCTGGTGAGCCTCGCCGAAGCCAACCGCGAGGCGCTGCAGTACATGGACGGACCGACGCGGCCGGACTGGTACCGCCAGAGCCTCGCCGAGCAGCGCGAGGGCAGGGCGTTGCCGCTCGCCGTCCGCCTCGGCGTGCAACTGGTCGGGACCACGCGCTTCGCCGAATTCCTTCCCGCCTTGCCGGCCTGCGAGATCGGCTGGACCTGGCTCGACCAGGCCCAGCACGGCAGCGGCCTGAACCGCATGATCAAGTACCTGATGCTCAAGCATGCCTTCGACAACCTGCGCATGGTCCGCGTGCAGCTCAGCACGGCGGCGAGCAACCTGCGCGCCCAGGGCGCCATCGACAAGCTCGGCGCGCAGCGCGAGGGCGTGCTGCGCAACCACCGGCGGCTGGCCGGCGGGCGGCTAGACGACACCTTCGTCTACAGCATCACCGACCACGAATGGCCGCAGGTCAAGGCGGCGCTGGAAGCCAGCTTCACCGGCTGAAGCCGGTTCCGTCGCTCCTGCGGTATGCTGGGCGGCCCGTCCGGACGGGCGAACGAGGAGACGGCAGTGCCGGACGAGACGAGCGGAGAACACACGCATTTCTGGCGCGCCGCCGAACTGGGCGGCGTCGAACTGCTGCACGCGCGCTATGTGGAGCAGCGCTTCGCGCCGCACGTGCACAGCAGCTTCGCCCTGGTCATCATCGAGCAGGGCGCGCAGCGCTTCCGCCATCGTGGCGGCGAGCACCTGGCCCCGCTGGGCAGCATGGTGCTGATCAACCCCGACGAAGTGCACACCGGCTCCAAGGCCCATGATGCCGGTTGGCTCTATCGCGGCTACTACCCGGAAATGGAACAGATCGACGGGATTCTCGACGAGCTGGAAATCCATCATGGCGGCGTGCCGCGTTTCGCCGACAGCGTGATCCACGACCAGCCCCTGGCACGCGCCTTCGTCCACTTGCACCGCCTGCTGGCCGAGCATGCCGGCAGCCTGGAAACCCAGACCCGCTGGCGCGAGACGATGCTCGCCCTGTTCCGTCGCCACGCCCGCCTGCCAGAAGCGCCGAAGGCCGGGCAGGAGCCGTTGGCGGTGGCCCGCGCCCGCGAACTGCTGGCGGCGCGGTTGCTCGATCCGCCTTCGCTGGAGGAACTGGCGGCGGCGGTCAATCTGTCCCCGTTCCATTTTGCCCGGGTCTTCCGTCGCGCCACCGGCATGCCGCCCCACGCCTGGCTCAGACAGCGCCGCCTGGAGCAGGCCAGGGCACTGCTCAAGAGCGGCCGGGCGCCGCTGGAGGTGGCCCTGGAGCTGGGCTTCGCCGACCAGAGCCACCTCGGTCGCCAGTTCAAGCAGGCCTACGGGGTGGCACCGGGTGAATACCGCTCGGCCTGCGCGCGCTCGTCCTTGACGACATACGAATAAGTCAAGCTCACATTTGCAAATCATTTGTATTTACGTTCTTTACGATTTGCCGTAATTTTGCGCCCCACTTTTTCCTGCGTCCCTGGGGGAGCCTCGATGTCGTCCGTGAGTTCGTTGTCGCGCCTGGCCGTCGCCATCGCGCTGGGTGTGTCCATGCAGGCGGCGCAGGCCGAAGAGGAAGCCAAGGAGCTGGGCACGGTCACCGTGGTCGGCGACTGGCTGGGCGAAGCCGACCAGGCGGTGGTGCAGAACCATCCCGGCGCGCGCAGCGTGGTGCGTCGTCGGGAAATGCTCGAGAGCGGTGCGCAGAACGTCCGCGACGTGCTGCGCAAGGTGCCCGGCGTGCAAGTGCAGGACAACAACGGTACCGGCGGCAGCGACATCTCCCTGAACGTCGGGGTGCGTGGCCTGACTTCACGCCTGTCGCCGCGCTCGACGGTGATGATCGACGGCGTGCCGGCGGCGGTGGCGCCCTACGGCCAGCCGCAGCTGTCGATGATGCCGCTGTCCATCGGCAACCTGGAGAGTATCGACGTCGTGCGCGGCGCCGGCTCGGTGCGCTACGGCCCGCAGAACGTCGGCGGGGTGATCAACTTCGTGACCCGGGCGATTCCGGAGAAGTTCTCCGGCGAAATCGGCACCACCATCGAGCATGCCGGCCACGGCGGCTGGAAGAAGCTCAACCAGGCGTTCCTCGGCGGGACCGCCGACAACGGCCTGGGCGTGGCGCTGCTGTATTCCGGGGTGAAGGGCGCCGACTACCGCGACGGCAACAACGACAACGATATCGACGACGTGCTGCTCAAGACCCATTGGCAGCTCACCGACAGCGACCAGTTGGCGGCCAACTTCCACTACTACGACGCCTACGCCGATATGCCGGGCGGCCTGACCCAGGCGCAGTACGACGACGATCCCTTCCAGTCGGTGCGCGACTGGGACAACTTCCGTGGTCGGCGCAAGGACTTCTCGCTGAAGTACACCCGCCAGGTCGACGACCTCACCCAGTTCGAGGTGCTCACCTACTACAGCGACAGTTTCCGCGGCAGCAGCATCGCCGCGCGCAACCTCAGGACCATCCCCTCGTACCCGCGCGACTACCATGTGTTCGCGGTGGAGCCGCGCGTCTCGCGGATCTTCTTCGCCGGCCCGACCACCCAGGAGATCGGCATCGGCTACCGCTACCTGAAGGAAGCGATGAACGAGCGCGCCAGTCAGCTGGCCCTGGTCGACAATGTGCCGACCGTGCGTCCCGGCTCGGACGGCCATACCTACCAGGACCGTACCGGCGGTACCGAGGCCAGCGCCTTCTACATCGACGACAAGATCGATGTCGGCAACTGGACCATCACCCCCGGCATCCGCTTCGAGAAGATCGACAGCGACTGGCGCGACCGCCCGGTGCTCGGCCTGAACGGCAAGCCGGTGCAGGAGAAGAAGCGCAGCAAGGACTACAACGAACCGCTGCCGGCGCTGAGCCTGATGTATCATTTGAGCGACGAGTGGAAGCTGTTCGCCAACTACTCCGAATCGTTCGGCAGCCTACAGTATTTCCAGCTCGGCCAGGGCGGCAGCGGCAACGATACCGCCGCCGGCCTGGAGCCGGAGAAGGCCAAGACCTACGAACTGGGCACGCGCTACGACAACGGCAGCTGGGGCGGCGAGATCACGCTGTTCTACATCGACTTCGACGACGAGCTGCAGTACGTCAGCAACGACGTCGGCTGGACCAACCTCGGCGCCACCAAGCACCAGGGCATCGAGACTTCCGGCCACTATGACTTCGCCGCTCTCGATCCGCGCCTGGACGGCCTGTCGGTCTACGGCAGCCTCACCTATACCCGTGCCACCTACGAAGGCGACATTCCCTCCTTCAAGGGGCGCGACCTGCCGCTCTACTCGCGCCAGGTGGCCACCGCCGGGGTGCGCTACGAGGTCGACCGCTGGACCTACAACCTCGACGCCTTCGCCCAGTCCATGCAGCGCGCGCCAGGGCTGAGCACCGACAGCCAGGGCAACTTCACCCACAACTACATCACCGAGCCCAGCGCCGACGGCCAGTACGGCGACATTCCCGGCTACGTGACCTGGAATGCCCGCGTCGGCTACGACTTCGGCCCGCAAGCGTCGAACCTGAAGCTCGGACTCGGGGTGAAGAACCTGTTCGACAAGCAGTATTTCACCCGCTCCAGCGACAACAATTCGGGAATCTACGTGGGTCAGCCGCGAACGCTGTTCATGCAGGCCAGCGTCGGTTTCTGAATATTCGGATGCGACTTGGCGCATCGTCCGACGACAGGCGTCCTGCGGCAACGCGGACGCCTGTTCTATGATGGGCGCGGAATTTCCATCGGAACGCTGTGGCCTGATCCGCGGTCCATGCAGTCCAATCGATGACGGGCTTCCTTTCGGCGGCCACGCAAGGTAACAAGGACGATGACCCAACATTCGCAATTCGCCCTGCTGGGCAAGCGGCGTTTCCTGCCGTTCTTCATCACCCAGCTGCTCGGCGCCTTCAACGACAACATCTTCAAGCAGTCGCTGATCCTCGCCATCCTCTATCACCTCAGCGTCAGCGGCGACCGCAGCCTGCTGGTCAACCTCTGCGCACTGCTGTTCATCCTGCCGTTCTTCCTGTTCTCGGCACTGGGCGGACAGTTCGGCGAGAAGTACAACAAGGACGCGCTGATGCGCGCGCTGAAGCTGGCCGAGGTAGGCATCATGCTGGTCGGCGCTGCCGGCTTCGTCTTCGGCAGCCTGCCGCTGATGTTCGTCGCGCTGTTCGCCATGGGCACCCACTCGGCGCTATTTGGCCCGGTGAAGTATTCGATCCTGCCCCAGCACCTGCACGAGGACGAACTGGTCGGCGGCAACGCGCTGGTGGAGATGGGCACCTTCCTGGCGATCCTGGCCGGCACCATCGGCGCCGGCGTGCTGATGTCCCATGCGCATTACGCGGCGGCGGTGGCCACCGCGGTGGTGCTGGTGGCCGCCTGCGGCTACCTGGCCAGCCGCGGCATTCCGCGAGCGGCGGCGGCGCTGCCGGGGTTGAAGCTCGACTGGAACATCTTCGCCCAGTCCTGGAGCATCCTCCGCCTGGGGCTCGGCCAGCGCCCGGCGGTCTCGCGCTCGCTGGTGGGCAACTCCTGGTTCTGGTTCCTCGGCGCGGTCTACCTGACGCAGATCCCGACCTTCGCCAAGGAATGGCTGCACGGCGACGAAAGCGTGGTGACCCTGATCCTCACCGTGTTCTCGGTGGGCATCGCGCTGGGCTCGATGCTGTGCGAGAAGCTTTCCGGTCGTAAGGTGGAGATCGGCCTGGTGCCGTTCGGCTCGATCGGCCTGACCGTCTTCGGCATCCTCCTCTGGTGGCACGCCGGCGGCATTCCCCCAGGCGAGGCGCCCTACGACTGGCTGGCGGTGCTGCGCCACCATGAGACCTGGGCGGTGCTGGCCGACATCCTGTTCATCGGCATTTTCGGCGGCTTCTATATCGTACCGCTGTACGCCCTGATCCAGGCGCGCACCGACGAGGACAAGCGGGCCCGGGTGATCGCCGCCAACAACATCCTCAACGCCCTGTTCATGGTCGCCGCTGCGCTGGTCTCGATCCTCTTCCTCAGCGTCGCCAAGCTGTCGATCCCGCAGCTGTTCCTCGCCCTGTCGCTGATGAACGTCGCGGTGAACGTGTACATCTTCAAGATCGTCCCGGAATTCACCATGCGCTTCCTGGTCTGGCTGCTCAGCCACACCATGTACCGGGTCCGGCATGTGAACCTGGAGGCGATCCCGGACGAGGGAGCGGCGGTGCTGGTGTGCAACCACGTCTCGTACGTGGACGCGCTGCTGATCGCCGGCTCGATCCGGCGGCCGGTGCGCTTCGTCATGTACTACAGGATCTTCTCGCTGCCGGTGCTCAACTTCGTCTTCCGCACCGCCGGCGCGGTGCCCATAGCGGCGCGCCACGAGGACGAAGGGATCTACGAACGCGCCTTCCAGCGCATCGCCGACTACCTGAGGGACGGGGAGCTGGTGTGCATCTTCCCTGAAGGCAAGCTGACCGCCGACGGCGAGATGAACGAGTTCCGCGCCGGGATCGAGCGGATCATCGAGGAAACCCCGGTTCCGGTGATCCCCATGGCGCTGCAGGGGCTGTGGGGCAGCTTCTTCAGCCGCGACCCGAACAAGGGCTTCTTCCGCCGACTGTGGTCGCGGGTAAGCCTGGTGGCCGGCGAATCGGTGGCGCCGGAGGCGGTGGAGCGCCTCGACCTGCAGGCGCGGGTGACGAGCTTGCGCGGCGAAGCTCGCTGATCGATCCGCAGAAACGAAAAAGCCCCGGCGATGCCGGGGCTTTTTTTGGCGAACTACAAGTTAGACAACTTGTACTTCGTCGGCTTGCAGGCCTTTCTGGCCGTTGACGACCACGAAGGAAACCTTCTGGCCTTCCTGCAGGCTCTTGAAGCCGGTGCCCTGGATGGAACGGAAGTGAACGAACAGGTCGTTACCGCTTTCCGGGGTGATGAAACCGAAGCCTTTGGCGTCGTTGAACCATTTTACGGTGCCGTTCTGACGATTCGACATGGTGTAACTCCTGAAACAAAGTTGATTGCGGCGACGGAAATATCCGAGCCGGTAGGTACTGAGTTGCAAAGAGTACGAGGAGCCGAGGCGATGAGCGGACCGAGATCTACCACACCAGGTCACGATTCACTGTGACCCAAGCAAGCACAGTGGTCGCAGAGTACGCGATAAAACTGCGGAAAGCGATACCCCTCGGAGCATATTCGATGGATGTCTAATGGCTCAGCTTGAGGCCGACCAGTCCGCAGACGATCAGCGCGACGCTGGCCAGGCGCAGCAATGCCATGGATTCGCCGAACAGGACGATCCCGGCGATTACCGTGCCGACCGCGCCGACCCCGGTCCAGACGGCATAGGCGGTGCCCAGCGGCAGGTGCTTCATGGCCAGGCCGAGCAGGCCCAGGCTGACCAGCATGGCGAGCGCCGTGAGGACCGTGGGAAGCGGCTTGCTGAAGCCTTCGGTGTATTTCAGACCAACGGCCCAGCCCACTTCGAACAGGCCGGCAAAAAACAGGATGATCCAGGACATGGCGATCTCCAGGGCAACGGGTGGCGGGGCCGTCCCCATTCGATCACCGGCCGGAGGCGGGTGGTGAGGTCGTCCTCACTGCGTGCGGTATTTTGCATGGTTCATCGGTCGGGACAAGGCTTCCCGACCGGGACCCAGTTCAACGCGGCGTATCATCCAGGCGCCGGAACAGGGCGGCCAGCAGCGAACCGGAGAGATTGTGCCAGACGCTGAACAGCGCGCTGGGCACCGCTGCCAGGGGCGAGAAATGGGCGTTGGCCAGCGCCGCGCCGAGCCCCGAGTTCTGCATGCCGACTTCGATGGCCAGGGCCTTGCGCTGCGCCAGCGGCATGCCGGTCAGCTTGCCGGTGAGATAGCCGAGCAACAGGCCGAAGCCGTTGTGCAGCATCACCACGGCCATGATCAGCAGGCCGGACTCGGCGATCCGCGCCTGGCTGGCGGCCACCACCGCGGCGATGATCACCACGATGCTGAATACCGAGACCAGCGGCAGCACCTCCGCCACCTGCCGGGTGCGCTCGCCGAGCAGGCGCTGTGCCAGCAGGCCGAGGGCGATGGGCACCAGCACCACCTGGAGGATCGACAGGAACATTGCCGCGAACGACACCGGCAGCCAGGCCGAAGCCAGCAGCCAGACCAGCGCCGGCGTGACCAGCGGGGCGAGCAGGGTGGTCACCGAGGTGATCGCCACCGACAGGGCGACATCGCCACGGGACAGCCAGGTCATCACGTTGGAAGCGGTGCCGCCGGGGCAGCAGCCGACCAGGATCACGCCCACCGCGATCTCCGCCGGCAACTGCAACAGGCGGCAGAGCAGCCAGGCCAGGCCGGGCATGATGACGAACTGGGCCAGCACGCCGATCAGCACCCGTATGGGGTGCCGGGCGACCTCGCGGAAGTCTTCGCCCTTGAGCGTCAGGCCCATGCCGAACATCACCAGGCCGAGCAGTGGCGCGATGGCTGCGGTGAGCGGGAGGAACCAGGCAGGGCGGAAGAAGGCGAGGATGGCGAACAGCAGGACCCAGAACGGGAAGCTGGCGCTGACGAAGCGGCTCAGGGCGGTCAGGGCACGCATGGGCTTTCCTTGTTATTGGACGGCCGCCAGTCTGCCATGCCGGGCGCGACTCTCCCAGCGGCGGGCGCCGCCGGGAGAGCGGGGCGTCAGACGCCCTGGGGGATTTCTTCGCCGCCGAGGGCCTCGAAGAGCGCCGGAAGGAATTCGGCGAAGGTCAGCATCATCAGGGTGAAGCTGGCATCGAGCTGGCCGAGGGCGTCTTCGCCGCCGTCCTTTTCCGCCTGCTCCTGCAGCAGGTCTTCGAAGCGCAGGCGCTTGACCGCCAACTTGTCGTCGAGGACGAAGGACAGCTTGTCCGACCAGGCCAGGGACAACTGGGTGACCAGCTTGCCGGCGGTGAGATGCAGCTGGATTTCCTCGCTGGTCAGGTCCTGGCGCTTGCAGCGGACCACGCCGCCATCCTCGTGGGTGTCGCGCAGCTCGCATTCGTCGAGCACGTGGAAGTCGCCGGCGGCTTCCTGGGTCTTGACCCAGTCGGTGAGGGTCGCGGTCGGCGCGACCTTCACGCTCAGCGGGCGTACCGGCAGGGAGCCGAGCGCTTCGCGCAGCGTCGAGAGCAGGTCTTCGGCCTTCTTCGCGCTGGCCGAGTCGACCAGGATCAGGCCGAGGCTCGGCGCGATCGCGGCGAAGGTGCTGGAGCGGCGGATGAAGGCGCGCGGCAGCAGGGTCTGGACGATCTCGTCCTTCAACTGGTCGCGTTCCTTCTTGTAGACCTTGCGCATCTGCTGGGCTTCGATCTCGTCGACCTTTTCCTTCAGTGCGTCACGCACGACGCTGCCCGGCAGGATGCGCTCTTCCTTGCGTGCCGAGATCAGGAAGAAGTCCTGGCTGACGTGTACCAGCGGTGCGTCCGGGCCTTTGCCGAACGGCGCGGTGAAGCCGTAGGTGGTCAGCTCCTGGCTGGCGCAGGGGCGGGCGGGTTTTTCGCCGAGGGCTTTCTCGAGGGAATCGGCATCCAGTTGCAGATCCTGGGTGAGGCGGTAGACGAGCAGATTGCGGAACCACATGGGGTCGTTCTCTCCGGGCACAAAGGACCCATTATTCCGCCGCTGGCGGCTCAGGCCAACCCCGGTCCGTCGCTAACTCCTTGGAACGGCAGAAAATTTTTTTCATCGAGGGGCTTGCCAGGGGCCGAATCGCTCCGTAGAATGCGCCCCACTTCGAGAGTGAAGGGTGATTAGCTCAGCTGGGAGAGCATCTGCCTTACAAGCAGAGGGTCGGCGGTTCGATCCCGTCATCACCCACCAATCTCGCAAGTTACGCGCAGCGGTAGTTCAGTCGGTTAGAATACCGGCCTGTCACGCCGGGGGTCGCGGGTTCGAGTCCCGTCCGCTGCGCCATTTCCTTCCTCAGCTGTATCTCTTGCGCTTCCTTCCCGCTTCATAATTCGACGTTTTTCGACGCTTCCTTTCCGCTGTTCTTCTGTCCTCGTTCCACGCGTTCGTTCTGCTATCTCCTTCATTTTTCGGAAAGTTCGGCCTTGAACTTATCCGCGCGCACCTGTTCCTATTGCCCATAGCCACTGGTCGCGACAGCCTGCTAAGCTCGCGGCTTCATCGAATATGCCCGAGCGGCGAACAGATTAAAGGACTCAGCATGAAACAACATCGGTTGGCAGCAGCGATCGCACTGGTCGGTCTGGTTCTCTCCGGCTGCGATTCGCAGACCAACGTTGAGTTGAAGACCCCGGCGCAGAAAGCTTCCTATGGTATCGGCCTGAACATGGGCAAGAGCCTGTCCCAGGAAGGCATGGACGACCTGGATTCGAAAGCCGTCGCCAAGGGCATCGAAGACGCCCTCGGCAAGAAGAAGCAGCAGCTCACCGATGAAGAGCTGACCGAAGCCTTCGCCTTCCTGCAGAAACGTGCCGAGGAGCGCATGGCGGCCATCGGCGACGAAAACGCCAAGGCCGGCAAGAAATTCCTCGAGGAAAACGGCAAGCGCGACGGCGTGACCACCACCGCTTCCGGCCTCCAGTACGAAATCGTGAAGAAGGCCGATGGCCCGCAACCGAAGGCCACCGACGTGGTGACCGTCCACTACGAAGGCCGCCTGACCGATGGCACCGTCTTCGACAGCTCCATCGAGCGCGGCAGCCCGATCGACCTGCCGGTCAGCGGCGTGATCCCGGGTTGGGTCGAAGCCCTGCAACTGATGCACGTCGGCGAGAAGATCAAGCTGTACATCCCCAGCGAGCTGGCCTACGGCGCGCAGAGCCCGAGCCCGGCGATCCCGGCCAACTCGGTACTGGTCTTCGACATGGAACTGCTCGGCATCAAGGATCCGTCCAAGCCGGACGCGGAGCCCGAGGCCGGTGCCGCAGCGCAGCCCGAAGCCAAGGCGGACGCGAAGAAGTAATTTTTCCGCCGCGATGCATGAAACGCCCCGTCCATGACGGGGCGTTTTCATTTGCGGATTCGGCTGAACCCAGGCGCTGCCGCGAGGGTCTGAAAACAGGTCGAGGGCACGGCCGGTGTTACCCTTATGCACACATTTGTCGCACGTCGACCCGACCTACGGTATTGACCTCGGGTTGTCCGTTGCGCTAGGTCAAACCCTTGATTTTCAATGCTTTTAGAGCATTGTCTAAAAAGTGTCCGATCTGTCGGAAAGCCTGTAGCGACGGGCTTCTCGCCGACGGAAGGGGGGGCTGTTCACAAGGTTATCCACAGTATGCGTGGATAACCCGGAGAGCCTCGGCGGCAAGCGCTTGAGCGAGGTGGAAGGATGGATGCACCACGAGGATTCAGTCGTTACCTGGGGATCGCGGAACGTTTCCTGGCCCGTGGCCGGGTGCCCGCCTTGTTGATTGCGGTAGCACGCAAGCGCTCGCGCCTGAAGCTGGTGAAGAGCGACCTGCGCCTGCTGCAGGAACTGCTGGTGGCCTGGGTTCGCGGCGAATACCGCGGACTCAGCCGCCAGGCGTTGCTCTCGGTGATCGCGGCGCTGGCCTATTTCCTTTCGCCGGTGGATATCGTTCCCGACTTCATCTTCGGTGTCGGCTTGCTCGACGATCTCGCCGTCCTGGCCTGGGTAGTGCGTCGCTGGCAGGCCGAGCTGGATGCCTTCAAGGTCTGGCGCGACGCCCAGGGCGTCGAGACGCAACAGGCGCTGCGAGAGCTGCCGGCTCCCAGGGCGGAGCGCGTTCAGGGGTCCTGAGGCGCTTGCAGGCTGTTTTCCAGCAGGCGCCCGATGCTGCCGTCCCTGACCATCTCATCGAGCACCCGGTCCATACTTTCGACGGGGACCGGCAGTTGTCCGCCATAGATGCAGTGCATCCGATAGCTCTGCAGTACCAGCGGACTGACGCTCAGGCCCAGCTCGGGATGCTGGCGCGTCAGGTAGAGCAGCGGGCGGCGCATGTCCACCGCGGCGTCCAGGCGCGAACGCTTGAGCATCTGCACGCGACTGGCCAGGTCGCGGGTATCTTCGCGGCGAATTTCCCCGGCAGCGAAGGCCTGCATGAGATCGTCCGCGTAGACATAGCCTAGACTTGTACCCAGGGTCTTGCCGCGCAGCTCGGCGAAGTCGCGGATCGCCGGACGGTCGTCGCGCTGCAGCAGGACGTCCTGCTCTTCGAAGAGGGCAGGAGACCAATGGTAGCGTTCGGGTTTGCTATCCCATCCGGGGTTGGAGTTGCAGATCACGTGAATATGTCCGCTGGCCATGAAGCCGTCGATCCTTCGGTTCGGCGTTTCCACGAAACGCAGCGACAATCCCAGCCGCTGCGCGACCCGCTCCCCCAACTGGCGGGTGAAGCCGCCTTGCAGCTGGTGGTCGACGATGTCCACGTAGGGCATGCCGTCGGCGGGGCTGAAGCCCCAGCGCAGCTCGCCGGTGAAGGCCTGTCCGACTCCCAGCAGGATGCACAAACCAAGACTTCTCCGGCGCACCCGTGGGCTCCTCCACCAGGCAGACTGTGTGACCAGGGCAGCAGTATAGCCAGTCCGCAGCGGCGCGGTGCCTGATAAGATGGCGGCTTGCAAGGAGACCGACATGAATGTCCAAGTGATCACGCGAGACGGCGAGGCGGAATACGCGGTGTTGCCCTGGGCCGAATACCAGGCGTTGCTGGCCGCCGCCGGTCGCCCGGCCGCCAGTGTCGCGGTGGAGACGACCGCGCCGGCGGTGCCATCCGCGAGCCTGCTGGAGCGCCGCGAGGCGCGCGGCCTGAGCCTGGAACAGGTGGCCCGGGAGGTTGGTATCAGTCCTTCCTACATGGCGATGATCGAACGCGGCGAACGCGAGGCCAGCGAGGCCATCCTGTTCGCCCTGGAGCGTGTGCTGGGCAAAGCGACGGGGGCCTGACCTTGAGTGTGCTGATCAGCCGTAAACACTGGGATAGCCTGCTGCTGGAAATCGAGGATGCGCGTCGCCAGCGTCATCTGCTCACCTACCGGGCGCTGATCGAGCGCCTGCAACTGCCGACGCCGGCGATGACCACCCTCACAGCGGCTCTCGAGCACCTGGCATCGCTGGATGCGCGCTCGGGGCGTCCGTTGCGCAGTTCGCTGGTCATCAGCCAGGGCGCAAGCCGCTTGCCACGCACCGGTTTCTTCGAGTGCGTGGAGCGCCTCGGGCGTTTTTCCGGTCCGCCGGACGGCCCGGCCGCGGCTGGCTGGCATGCGGCGGAAGTGGTCCGTGTCTTCGAATTCGAGTATCCCGATGAACTCTGAATGGATCTGGCGCCTGCGCGCCCGCCTCGGTTACGGCGTGGCCCGGCAGTTGCTGGGCTGGCCCTGGCTGGTCAAGCAGCCGCGAGCCTGGCAGTGGATGCAGGGGCAGTTCTCGCGCATGGCCAACCTCGGACACCGCGACGCCCAGGCGTTCTACGGTCACCTGCTGCTGTTCCGTGGACAGGGCTTCGGCGCGCGCGAGGAGGGCCTGCGCCTGCTGCGCCTGGCTGCCAGCGCGGGCGATGGGAAAGCGGCCTACCAGCTCGGCGTGCAGGCGCTCAAGGGCGACAGCCGGCAAGCGCCCGACGCGCTGGCAGCCAGCCGCCACTGGGCACTAGCGGCAGAGGCGGGCCACCCGCTGGCGGCGCGCAAGCTGGCGGAACTCTACCGCGATGGAGGCCCGGGCCTGGCGCCGGACAGCGAGCGCGCCGAGCACTATGCGCAACGGGCGTCCGCGCTCGGTCTATAGCTGAACGAACGGTTCAGGCGGCCTCGATCAGGTGCAGGCTGTAGCCTGGCACCGCCTTGGCCTGGCGCTTGGCCTCGGAGGCCAGCGTCGCCAGGTGCGCGGCATCCATTCCCTGGCAGGCTTCGGCCGGTAGATGCACCACGCCGACGGACAATGACAGCAGCGGGTACTCCTCGCGCAGGCCATGGCGGTTGTGCGCAACGAAACAGCCGGCGTCCAGGTGCTCGCGGCTGTAGAAGCGCCGGCATTGGCTCTGGAAGGTTTCCAGCAACCGGTCGATCCGTGTGCGCCAGTCCTCGGGGCCGAGCACCAGCATGAAGTCGTCACCGCCGATATGGCCGACGAAGTCGCTGCCCGGGTCGATCCGTTCGCTCAGGCACTGTGCCAGGCACAGCAGGACCTCGTCGCCGCGGGTGTAGCCGTAGAGATCGTTGAAGGGTTTGAAGCTGTCGATGTCGATGTAGCAGATCACCGCCTCGCGCCTTTGTTGCAGCAGGCGTTCGAGGCATTGCTGGATCGGCACGTTGCCGGGAAGCAAGGTGAGCGGATTGGCGTGCCGCGCCTGCTGGAGCTTTTCCTCGGTGATCAGCCTGAGCACGTCGATCACCCGGCCCATGCCCGCATAGTGCCCGCCGCGGGTGATGATGAAATCTTCCTCGATACGCTGGCGTGCGCGGCTGGTCAGCAGGCGGCTGACCTGCTGCAGGGTCTGGCCGAGTTCCACGGCGAGAAAATCGTCGCTCATCAGGCGGCTGATCGGCTTGCGCAGGAACAGGTCGCAGGCGAAGGGCCGGAGCAAGGCGTCGGTGAGCGCGTGGCGATGGACGATGCCGATGGGACGCCCCTCTTCGTCGAGGATCGCCAGGGAGTTCAGGTTGGCCTGGCGGCGGAAGATTTCCACCACTTCCTGGGTCGAGGTGCGAACGTCGACCGCGCGCTGTTCCAGCAGCAGCGCACGCAGGTCGCCGTGCTCGTCGCTGGAAGACTGGCTGGGGGCGTCAGCGCTGGGCAGCATCTGTTGTACGTCGCTCGCCGGGTGTTCCAGCGGGCGGCCGAACAGATAGCCTTGCACCAGGTCGACCCCCATCTCGCTAAGCACCGCGAGTTCCTCGGGCAGTTCGATGCCTTCGGCGATGACCTGGGCGCGAGAGGCCCGCGCCATCTTCAGGATGGAGCCGACGAACTCGCGTTTCACGGTGTCCAGGTGGATGCCGTCGACGAAGTGGCGGTCGATCTTCACGTAGTCCGGACGCAGTTCCGACCACAGGCGCAGGCTGGAGTAGCCAGCGCCGAGGTCGTCGAGGGCGATGGAGAAGCCCATGGCGCGATAGTGGTGCAGCGCGGTATCGAGCAGGTCGAAGTCGTCGATGGGGGTCTGCTCGGTCAGTTCGATCACCACCCGGTTCGGCGAGATCCCCAGCTGTTGCAGCAATTGCAGGGTGCGGCCGGGCGGATGACCGGCCTCGAGGAGGGACTCCGGGGAGACGTTGAGGAACAGCATGGCGTCGCCCTGGATGTCGCGGAAGCGGCTGAAGGCGCGTTGTCGGCAGAGTAGTTCCAGTTCGCTCAGCCTTCCGCATTGGCGGGCCACGGCGAACAGCGCCAGGGGCGAGTGCAGTGGGCTGTTGGACGGACCGCGGGTCAGCGCTTCGTAGCCGACCAGGCGCCGTTCGGAAAGCGAGAGGATGGGCTGGAACAGGCAGTGCAGGTCGCCGTGGGCCAGGATGCTGTCCAGGGCGCTCAACTGCTCGGTGACGGTCATGGAACGCTCTCGTCGCAATGAAAAAGGGCCGGTTGTGCAACCGGCCCCGTATTTCACGACAGTCCCATGACTGTTTTATGACGCTCCCGCTGAACTCAGTGCTTGGCCACCGCCGAGTTGAGGTTCAGGTAGTCCAGCAGGATGTGCCCGGACTCGGTGAGGTAGGCGTCGTCCTGCGGCTTGGTCTTGTCGTCCTCTTCCGGCAGGGCGTTCTCGTCCTCGCGCTTGAGTTCCTTCAGCGGCTCCTGGCCCTTGGACTTGCGCAGGGCGTTCTCCATGGCCAACTGGCGGTTCTCGATGCTGGTCTGCTGGGCGCGGCGCTTGGCCTCGTTCAGGCTGACGGTCTTCTCCTTCATCAGCTCCTGGGCCAGCGCCAGGCGCTCGCGGGCGTAGACGAAGTCGGCATTGTTCTCGGTGCGCGCGTCGTGCTGGGCCTTGAGTTGCGCGAGGAACGGCTTGAACGGGTTGGCCTCGTCCTTCACCACCGGGCGGATGGTGTCCCAGGGCATCGAGTCGGGCAGGGCGCTTTCGCCGATTTCCTTGTCGTCGACGATGGACGGGTAGCTGATGTCCGGGATCACGCCCTGGTGCTGGGTGCTCTGACCGGAGACTCGGTAGAACTTCGCCAGGGTCAGCTTCAGTTCGCCGTGGTTGAGCGGCTGGATGGTCTGCACGGTGCCCTTGCCGAAGGTCTGTCCACCGAGGATCAGCGCGCGGTGGTAGTCCTGCATGGCGCCGGCGAAGATCTCCGAGGCGGAGGCCGAGAGACGGTTGACCAGTACCGCCAGCGGGCCGGTATAGAAGGCCTTGCCTTCGTCGTCGTTGAGCACGTCGACGCGGCCGTCGCTGTTGCGCACCAGTACGGTCGGGCCCTGGTCGATGAACAGGCCGGTCAGCTCGGTGGCCTCCTGCAGGGAGCCGCCGCCGTTGTTGCGCAGGTCGAGGACGATGCCGTCGACCTTGTCCTTCTGCAATTCGGCGACCAGCTTCTTCACGTCGCGGGTGGTGCTCTTGTAGTTCGGGTCGCCGGCGCGGTAGGCCTTGAAGTCCAGGTAGAAGGCCGGCAGGTCGATCACGCCGAGCTTGTAGCTGCGGCCTTCGTGGTCGACCTTGATGATGGATTTCTTCGCCGCCTGGTCCTCCAGCTTCACCGCCTCGCGGGTGATGGCGACGATCTTGCTGGTCTGGTCGTTCGGCGCGTTGCTCGCCGGAATCACTTCCAGGCGTACCTGGGAACCTTTCGGCCCACGGATCAGCTTGACCACTTCATCCAGGCGCCAGCCAACCACGTCGACCATTTCGCCCTTGCCCTGGGCGACGCCGATGATCTTGTCGGAGGTGGCGATCTGCTTGCTCTTCGCCGCCGGGCCGGCCGGCACCAGGCGTACGACCTTGACGTAGTCGTTGTCGCTCTGCAGCACCGCGCCGATGCCTTCCAGCGAGAGGCTCATGTTGATGTCGAAGTTTTCCGCGTTGTCCGGCGACAGGTACTGGGTGTGCGGATCGTAGGACTGGGCGAAGGCGTTGATGTAGGCCTGGAAGATGTCTTCGCTGCGGGTCTGCTTCAGGCGCGACAGCTGGTTCTTGTAGCGCTTGGTGAGCTGTTCCTGGATCGCCTTGTCGTCCTTGCCGGTGATCTTCAGGCGCAGGACCTCGTCCTTCACCTTCTTGCGCCAGAGGTCGTCGAGCTCTGCGGTGTCCTTCGCCCAGGGGGCCTTTTCGCGGTCGATCAGCAGGCTCTCGTCGACGCTGAAGTCGATCTTGTCGACGCCCTTGTCGAGCATCGCCAGGGCGTAGTCGAGCCGACCTTTCAGGCGGTCGAGGTGGCGCTTGTAGATGACGAAGCCGGGATCGAGGTCGCCGCTCTTGAGGAAGTCGTCGAACCTGTTGCGCCAGCGATCGAACTCGGCGATGTCGCCGGCGGTGAAGTACATCCGCGCCGGATCGAGCATCTTCAGGTAGCTGTCGTAGATCTTGGCCGAGCGTTCATCGTTCAGCGGCGGCTTGTTGTAGTGGTGCCGCTTGAGCAGTTCCACCACGTTGAGGCTGGCGATGACCTGCTCGCGGTCCGGCTGCAGGCTGTCCCAGGAATTCTGGGCGCTGCCGACGGAGACGGCGGTCGAGGCGAACAGCGGCAGCGAACTGGCGCCGAGGAGGAGCAACAGGGCGGTACGGGGCAGAAAACGCTTCATGCTGATTCGACTGATCGCGGAGTAATGACGCATATTAGGCCTTATTAGCCGGCGCCGGGTTCCCTTGGCGCAATGCAAAAAGCCCGACTCTGGGTGATCGGGCCGTGACAACCCCACTATGGAGGCAGCGTGAACGCATTGCAAGGTATCGAAGGTCGTGTCGAGTGGTCGGAAATCGCCGCCCCGTCCTGCGGTCAGGGCGAAATCCGCATCCGCGTGGCGGCCGCCGGACTCAACCGCGCCGACCTGTTGCAGAAGGCCGGGCTCTACCCGCCGCCACCCGGCGCCAGCCCGGCGCTGGGGCTCGAGTGTGCGGGTGTGGTCAGCGAGGTGGGCGCGGGCTGCACCTGGCAGGTCGGCGACCGGGTCTGCGCGCTGCTCGCCGGCGGCGGCATGGCCGAGGAAGTGGTGGTGGACGCGCGCCACGTACTGCCGGTCCCGGCAGGGCTGAGCCTGGCGGAGGCGGCGGGGATTCCGGAGGTCTACGCCACGGCCTGGCTGAACCTGTTCCAGTTGGCGGCGTTGCAGCCCGGCGAGAAAGTGCTGCTGCACGCCGGCGCCAGCGGCGTCGGTTCGGCCGGCATCCAATTGTGCAAGGCGTTCGGCAACCCCTGCTGGGTCAGCGTCGGTTCCGCCGAACGCCTGGCCTACTGCGAATCCCTGGGCGCCGCCGGCGGCGTGCTGCGCAAGCAGAGCCTGGAATCGCTGCGCGATTTCGCCCCGTTCGACGTGATCCTCGATCCGGTCGGCGCCCGCTATGCCGGGTTGAACCTGGAGTTGCTGCGGCGCGACGGGCGCTGGGTGATCATCGGCCTGATGGGCGGCCGCGAGGCGCAACTGGACCTGGCTCAACTGCTAGGCAAACGCATCCAGTTGACCGGCTCGACCCTGCGTACCCGTGATGCCGAGTTCAAGGCGCAGTTGATCGCCGAACTGGGGTTGAAGGTCTGGCCATTGTTCTCCGCCGGGAAACTCCGCGCGCAGCTGGAGCGAACCTTCCCGATCGTCGACGCCGAGGCGGCGTTCGAGGCGTTGGCGAGCAACCAGGTGCAGGGCAAGGTCGTGCTGGTGGTGGACCCGTCGCTGGCCTGAAGGGCCGCTTCGGCGACGCGATGGAAAGCGCGATCCGCTCGCGCTTTCGCAGCGAGCCTGTCAGCGCCAGGCGTTGACCGGCCAGCCCATTTCCTTGGCGTAGGCGAGCAGGGTCGGGTCCGGATTGACCGTATTCGGATGGCCGACCAGCTTCAGCAGCGGCAGGTCGTTGCGCGAATCCGAGTAGAACCAGGCGTCGGCCAGTTGGCGATCGTCTCCTTCCAGCAGGTCGAGCAGACGCAATACCTTGCCTTCGCGATAGGTGAGGGTGCCGAGGGTGCGGCCGGTGTAGTGTCCGTCGAGCACTTCGAGATCGATGGCGAGGACTTCGTCGACGCCGATCCGCGCCGCGATCGGCTTGACCAGGTGCACCCCGGATGCGGAGACGATCAGCACCCGGTCGTTGGCGCTGCGGTGGCGCGCCAGGCAGGCGCAGGCGTCGCTGTAGATCAGCGGCTCGATGACCTCCTCGACGTAGGCCTCCACTTCCCGCTCGACTTCCTCGACGCTGCGACCGATCAGCGGTTGCAGGGTGTAGTCCATGTACAGGTCCATGGACAGCTTGCCTTCGGCGTACTGCTCCATCAGTTCGGCGTCGCGGCGGACGAAGGATTCGTCGACCCAGCCGAGACTCGCCATGCGCTGGCTCCACAGGCTGGAGCAGTCGCCGTGGATCATGGTCTCGTCCAGGTCGAAGATCACCAGGCTCATCAAGCTACCTCTCGAATACTGTTGCGATCGATGACCAGCGTCAGCTGACTGCCGGCCGGATACAGGCGGTCTGCGCTGCGGTTGAGGACGTCGACGGTGAGTTCCACCCCGGCGGCCTCGACGCGGTAACGGATCACGTTGCCGAGCAGACTGTGCGAGCGTACCAGCGCCGGCACGCCTTCGCTCGGTTCGTTGCCCAGGCGCAGGGATTCCGGGCGGATCGCCACCTGTTGCGCGCAGGGCTGGCCGAGCAGGCGGCTGGCCTGTTCGGCGTCGAGCAGGTTGTAGTTGCCGATGAAGCCGGCGGCGAAGGCGTTTTCCGGCGCGGTGTAGAGGGTCTCCGCGTCGCCGCTCTGGACGATGCGTCCGGCGTTCATCAGGACGATGCGGTCGGACAGGGTCAGCGCTTCCTCCTGGTCATGGGTGACGAACACCGTGGTCAGCCCCAGCTCCTGCTGGATGCGGCGGATCTGTTCGCGCAGGTGCTTGCGGATGCGCGCGTCGAGGGCCGACAGCGGCTCGTCGAGCAGCAGCAGGCGCGGGCGCGTCACCAGCGAGCGGGCCAGCGCCACGCGCTGGCACTGGCCGCCGGAGAGTTGGTGCGGGTAGCGTGCGGCGTACTCGCCCAGTTCCACCAGTTCGATGGCTTCGGCGACCCGCTGCTTCAGTTCCGCCGCAGGCACCTTCTGCATGCGCAGGCCGAAGGCGACGTTCTGTTGCACGGTCATGTTGGGGAACAGCGCGTAGCTCTGGAACACCATGGCGATCCCGCGCTTCTGCGGCGGCAAAGGCACCACATCCTCGCCGTCGATGAGGATGCGCCCGCTGTCGACCTCGGTCAGCCCGGCGATGCAGCGCAGCAGGGTGGACTTGCCGCAGCCGCTGGGGCCGAGCAGGGTGACGAACTCGCCGCGGGCGGCGGCGAAGTCGATATCGCGGAAGATGCTGGTGGCACCGTAGCTCTTGTCGAGCTGTTCGACGCTGACGAACGACATGATCAGGCCTTGTCCTTGTTCAGTCGATTGGCCGCCCAGGTCAGGACCAGGACGAACACGAAGTAGGAGACCACCACTGCGCTGGTGTAGTGGCCGCTGCTGTTGCGCATGTTGTTGAGGAACACCTGCAGGGTCTCGTAGCGGGTACCGACCAGCAGGTTGGCGAAGACGAATTCGCCGATGAGGAAGGAGAACGACAGCAGCAGGGCCACCATCACGCCCTTGCGCAGGTTCGGCAGCACGACCAGCAGCGCCGCCTTCCAGGTGCTGGCGCCGAGCAGGTGGGCGGCGTCCATCAGGTCGCGCAGGTTGATCGCCTGCAGGTTGTTGGTGATCGCCCGGTACATGAACGGCAGGGCGATGGTGAAGTAGCAGCCGACCAGCACCCAGGGCGTGCCGATCATTTCCAGCGGCCCGCTGGCATAGAGTTGCAGCAGGCCCACCGAGGAGACGATCGGCGGCACCGCGAAGGGCAGCAGGATGAGCACGTTCATCACGCCGTCCAGGCGCGGGAAGTGGTAGTGGATGACGAACATCAGCGGCAGGATCAGCAACACGCTGAACGCCAGGGCGCCGAAGCAGACCAGCAGCGAGCGGGCGAAGGCCAGCAGGAAGCGCTGGTCGCTCCACAGCGTCAGGTACCACTTCAGGGTCAGGCCGTCCGGCAGCAGGGTCGCCGACCACTGGGTGGCCAGCGAGTAGAGCAGGGTCGCCGCCAGCGGCAGGACCAGGATCAGGAACAGCGCGCAGACCACCAGGCGATGGTAGAGCGCGGCAGGACGTCGATCAGCGCGCGACATGGTAGCTCCTGCGCAGCAGCCATTGGTGGACCAGGGTGATCAGGGTCATCAGGCCGACCAGCACCATGGCCAGGGCGCTGGCCATGTTCGGGTCGGGGAACACGTCGCCGGCGACCAGCGCGCCGATGCGGATCGGGATCACGTTGAAGTTGCCGGTGGTCAGCGAGTACACCGTGGCGTAGGCGCCGAGGGCGTTGGCCAGGAGGATGACGAAGGTACCCAGCAGCGCCGGGGTCAGCACCGGGATGCCGATGTGTCGCCAGTACTGCCAGCCGTTGGCGCCGAGCAGCGCGGCGGACTCGCGCCAGTCCTCGCGCAGGGCGTCGAAGGCCGGGTAGAGCAGCATCACCCCGAGGGGGATCTGGAAATAGGTGTAGAGGATTATCAGGCCGGTCTTCGAGTAGAGATTGAAGTCGTCGATCCAGCCGGCCTGCTTGAGCAACAGGGTCAGCGCGCCGTTGAAGCCGAGCAGGATGATGAAGGCGAACGCCAGCGGTACCCCGGCGAAGTTGCTGGTCATGTTGGAGAAGGCCATGACGAAGTCGCGCAGGCGGCTGTCGACGTGGCGCAGCGAATGGCTGCCGAGCACCGCGATGAGCAGGCCGAGCAGGCTCGACCAGCCGGCGATCTCCAGGCTGTGGCGGATCGCCTGGCGGTAGAAGGGCGAGCCGAACAGCTCGAGGTAGTTGGCCAGGCTCCAGGCGTCGCTGGCCTTCAGGCTGTTCAGCGCGACCCAGGCCAGCGGCGCTATCTGGAAAATCACGAAGAACGCCGCGAAGGGCAGCAGGAACAGCAGCGCCAGCCATTTGCCGGAGAGTCGTTTCATGGGGCGAGCAGCTCCCGGCAGACGGGTTTGTCGTGGGCGGCGCCGAGGATTTCGCAGAGCGTGCCGCAGAGGTCGGTCTGCAGCGGTTGCGTCAGGTCGTCGCGGCTGAAGGCGTCGCCGAAGACGAACAGCGGCACCTCGCGCTCCTCCTCGAGGATGCCGCCGTGGCTGCGGTCCTCGTTCATTCCGTGATCGGCGGTGATCGCCACCTGGTAGCCGGCCGCCAGCCACTGGTGCAGGTATTCCGACAGCAGTGCGTCGGCGCGCCGCGCGGCGTTGCGGTAGGCGGGGCTGGCGAGGCCGTGCCTGTGCCCGGCGTCGTCGATGTTCATCGAGTGGACCAGCATGAAGTTCGGTGCGTGCCGGCGGCGCAGGCTTTCCGCGTCGGCGAACAGGTGCGAGTCCGGATAGTGGTCGCTCCAGTAGAAGTGTCCGCGCTGGATCGGCAGTGCGCTGTCGTCGGTGTGGCGGTCGCGGGCCGGGTCGAACGGCGCGCGGTTGTACAGTTCGCTGACCCAGTGGTAGGCCGCTGCCGCGGTACTCAGGCCGGCCGCGCGGGCGTAGTGGAACAGGCTCTGTTCCTGGCTCAGGCGGACCACGTCGTTGTGCAGGATGCCGCTATCGATCGGCGGCACTCCGGTGAGGATGCATTCGTAGAGCGGCCGGGACAGCGAAGGCAACTCGCATTCCAGGCGGTACGACTGGCCGCGGCCGGCGCCGCAGAGGGCCTGGAGATGCCCCATGCAGTCGCGGGCGACGCTGTGGTTGAGGCCGTCCAGCAGGACGAGGATGACGTCGTGGCGCATTCGGGGTATCCGTCGATGCGGGGCGGCCGCCGGGGAGGGCGGCCGCGCTCCGCGTCACTGCATGTTGATGATCACCGCTTCCTGCCACTGCCGCGGCAGGCGCTTGGAGGTTTCCTCCCAGGCCTTGGCGTCCTTGATCGGCTGGGCCTTGGCGTACTGCTCGTTGGGTAGCAGTTGGGCCTTCACGTCGTCCGGCAGGGTCAGGCTCTCGGCGCGGATCGGTCGCGCGTTGCCCTTGGCCAGGTTGATCTGTCCGGCGTTGCTGAAGATGTACTCGCGGGCGAGCTTGGCGGCGTTCGGGTGCTTGGCGTACTTGTTGATGATGGTGGTGTAGCCGGAGATCACCGAGCCGTCCGAGGGGATCAGCACCTCGAAGCGCTCCGGGTCGATCTGCTGGCGGTAGCTGAGGCCGTTGAAGTCCCAGACGATGCCGACTTCGACCTCGCCCTTTTCCAGGGTGGCGATCACCGGGTTGGTCAGCGACAGGCGGCCCTGCTTGGCGATCTTGCCGAAGAACTCCAGGCCCGGCTTGATGTTCTTCTCGTCGCCGCCGTTGGCGATGGCCGCGGCGAGCACCCCATTGACCGCCTGGGCGGCAGCGCTGACGTCGCCGATGGTGACCTTGTACTTGCCCTGCAGCAGGTCGGCCCAGCTGTGCGGTACGTCCTTCACCAGTTGTTTGTTGACGATGAAGGCGATGGTCCCGGTGTAGGCGAGCGCCCAGTGGCCGTCCTGGTCCTTGGCCCAGGCCGGGATCTGTTCCCAGGTGCTCGGCTTGTACGGCTGGCTGACGCCCTGCTGCACGGCGATGGGGCCGAAGGCGGCGCCGACGTCGCCGATGTCGGCGCTGGCGTTGTCCTTCTCGGCCTTGAACTTGGCCAGCTCCTGGGCCGAACTCATGTCGGTATCCATGTGCTTGAGCCCATACTTGCTCTCAAGGTCCTTCCAGGTGTCCTTCCAGTTCGCCCAGCTGTCGGGCATGCCGACGCTGTTGACCTGGCCTTCCTTGCGCGCGGCCTGTTCCAGCGCCTGCAGGTCCGCTTCGGCGGCCAACGCCAGGCCGCTGCCGAGGGCGATGGCGGTTCCCAGCAATGAAGCAAGCATGCGTTTCATTCGGTGCTCCTTCGTTCGAGAGGTTCGGTCGGGCAGCCTCGGGAGTTCTCGACGCTCCTTCGGGCGGGACTGCCGCGGGTGTGGTCTAGATCAGCAAGACCCAGGCCAATCTAGAGCCGCTGGATGACGGTTTCATGTCAGCTAGCCGCGCCTGGCATCGCCGCGGCTTGCATCCGCAGAAGCGTAGACCATACTTAAGCCCTCGATTCCATGGGCGCCGGGCGCCTCCGGGAAGACCGTTGTCTTGTAGCTGTCACGTCCCGGTCATCTGGGTTTCCTAGCATCGGACGAGCCGGAGGCACAGGGCGGGCCGGCGGAAATGCCCCTTGTTGGGGCTGGACTAGACCAATAAGGAAGCTGTCGATGCGTGACGAAGCGCTACCCACCGTAACGGCGATCTGCCGGGCGCTCAGCGAGCAGATCGGCCATGGTCTGCTGCCGGCGGGTGGCAAGCTGCCGGCCGAGCGCAAGCTCAGCGAGCTGTTCGCGACGACCCGGATCACCCTGCGCGAGGCGCTGATCCAACTGGAGTCGCAGGGCCTGATCTACCGCGAGGAGCGCCGTGGCTGGTTCGTCTCCCCCGAGCGGCTGGCCTACAACCCGCTGGTCCGCAGTCACTTCCATGCGATGGTCAGCGAACAGGGCCGGGTGCCGGCGACCGAGGTTCTGTCGGCCCGGCAGATGCCGGCGAGCGCGGCGGTCTGCGAGCTGCTGGAGCTGCCGGCGCTGTCCAGCGTCTACCAGATCCGCCGGGCGCGGCGGGTGGACGGGCGGCTGGTGCTGTATGTCGAGCACTACCTGAACGCGCAGTACTTCCCCGGGATCCTCGGCCACGACCTGACCCGCTCGCTGACCGAACTCTATGCCAGCGAGTACGGCATCCACTATGGGCGGGTGCGTTTCGACATGGTGCCCACGGCACTGCATGCCGAGGCTGCGGCGCCGCTGAAGGTGGCGGTGGGCAGCCCGGCCCTGCGTATCAGCCGGATCAACCGCGACCAGCGTGATCGGCTGATCGACTGCGACCTGGAGTTCTGGCGCCACGACGCCATCCATATCAGCGTCGAGGTACCGCAGTAACGCCACGCGTCGACGACCTGCGGCACCTTCTGCGAGGATGGGGCTCCGGGAAAAGGAGCCCTCGCATGTTCATACTGCCGATTTCGTCCGACCTGCACCTGGAGCTGCTCGACCAGCCGCGCGCGGAGGAGCTGTTCCGCCTGGTACGTGCCAACAGCGAGCACCTGGCGCCCTGGATGCCGTGGGTGCCGCTGACGCAGAGCGTGGACGATACCCGCCGTTTCATTGGCGAAGGCCAGCGGTTGTGGGCGGAGCGCAGGAGCTGCCGCTGCGGGATCGTAGAATCCGGATGCCTGGTCGGCGTCATCGACCTGCACGACTTCACCGAGGACAGTCGCAGCGCCAGCATCGGCTACTGGCTGGCGGCGTCCGCGCAAGGGCGCGGGCTGCTGGCCAGGGCGTTGGGGAAGACGATCGAGCTGGGTTTCCTTGGCTACGACCGGCAGCGCCTGGTGATCCGCTGTTCCACCGAGAACCTGCGCAGCCAGCGCGCCGCCGAGCGCCAGGGCTTCCGGCGCGACGGAGTGATCCGGGCCAACGAGATCATCGCCGGGCGTGCCCACGACCATGCGATCTACACGCTGTTGCGCAGCGAATGGCACGCTGCGCACGCCTGAGTGGCCCCGGGCGAATGCCCGGGGCGTGAGCGCGCCTGGCGCTCAGGGCAGCTCGCTGCTGGCGTAGAAGGCGCCGAGCACCTTGACCAGGTGCGCCAGGTCATGGCTACCGGCCAGCTCGCGAATCGAGTGCATGGCGAAGGTCGGCAGGCCTATGTCGACGGTGCGCACGCCGACCTGGCTGGCGGTGATCGGGCCGATGGTCGAGCCGCATCCCATGTCGCTGCGGGTCACGAAGCTCTGCACCGGCACTTCGCTGTCCTGGCAGAGGTGGCGGAAGAAGCCGGCGGTTTCGCTGTTGGTGGCATAGCGCTGGTTGCTGTTGATCTTGATCACCGGACCGCCGTTCAGCGCCGGGCCATGGTTGGCGTCGTGCTTGTCGGCGTAGTTCGGGTGTACGCCATGGGCGTTGTCGGCCGAGACCAGCAGCGAGCGCTGGATCGCCCGGCTGAAGGCGTCACCTTCCGGCAGCAGGCGGCGCAGTACCTGTTCGAGGAACGGACCGTCGGCGCCGCAATGCGAACAGGAACCGACTTCCTCGTGGTCGGTGCAGACCAGGATGCAGTTCTCGTCGCCTTCGGCGTTGAGCAGGGCTTCCAGGCCGGCGTGGCAGGACGGCAGGTTGTCCAGGCGCGCCCCGGCGATGAACTCGTCGTTGAGACCTACCACCGCGGCGGACTGGGTGTCGTAGAACGACAGCTCGTAGTCCAGTACCACGTCGGCGGTGATGCCGTGCTCGCGCAGCAGCTGTTCGTCGAGCAGCAGGCGGAAGTCGGCGGCCTCGCCCGGCGCCAGTTGGGCGATGATCGGCGGCAGTTCGTTCTGCGCGTTGATCGGCCAACCCTCGTTGGCGGCGCGGTTGAGATGGATGGCCAGGTTGGGGATTACCGCGATGGCCTTGCGGAAGTCGACCAGGCGGCTTTCCAGCTTGCCATTGGCGCGGAAGGTGACGCGCCCGGCCAGTGACAGGTCGCGGTCGAACCAGGGGGCGAAGAGGGCGCCGCCATAGACTTCGACGCCGAGCTGGAGGAAGCCGTTGCGAGCGATCTCCGGGTTCGGCTTGACCCGCAGGCAGGGGCTGTCGGTGTGCGCGCCGACCAGGCGGAAGCCGCTTTCCAGGGGCGAGCGACGGCCCAGGCGGATGGCGATCAGCGACGAGTCGTTACGGGTCACGTAGTAGCGGCCGCCGGTTTCGGTGTGCCAGGCGTCGCGCTCGTCGAGGCGGCGGTAGCCGGCGGCTTCCAGGCGGCGGGCGAGGCTGGCGGTGGCATGGAAAGGCGTGGGCGAGGCCTTGAGGAAATCGATCAGGCCCTGGTTGAGTTCTGCGCGCATAGTGGCTCCGGACGGCAATCCATGCAGTCTATCGTATTGTCCGACGGGGTTCAGGTCGTTGGCGGCGGGGCCGGCCAGAAAAAGCGGAAGCTGGTCGTTGTATGGCAAGACGGGGTACCGGAAATCGGCGGGCGGCGTCCCGGCGGGCCGGGACGCGGCGGGGAAGGCTCAGAACGGCGCCGGCGACTCGAAGCGCAGGCGTTCGCCGCTCTGCGGATGGGTCAGGCACAGCAGGCTGGCGTGCAGGCACAGGCGTTCGTGGGCGGCGAGGGCTTCGGGGTTGGCGTAGAGGCGGTCGCCGAGCAGCGGATGGCCGATGGAGAGCATGTGCACGCGCAACTGGTGCGAACGGCCGGTGATCGGCGTCAGCTCGACCCTGCTCCAGCGTTCATGACGCTCGATCACGCGCCAGAAGGTCAGGGCGTGGCGGCCGTGCTCGAAGTCCACCACGTGACGCGGCTTGGTCGGCGGGTCGTAGCGCAGCGGCAGTTCGATGCGCCCGCTGTCCAGTTCCGGCAGGCCCCAGCAAAGGGCGGTATAGGCTTTCTCGGTCTCGCGGTCGTGGAACTGGCGGGACAGCTCGCGGTGGCTGTCGGCGTCGCGGGCGAGCACCATCAGGCCGGAGGTTTCCCAGTCCAGGCGGTGGACGATGCGGGCCTCGGGATAGCCGTTTTCCTGCAGGCGGGTGACCAGGCAGTCCTTGTTGTCATCGGCGCGGCCGGGCACCGACAGCAGCAGGGTGGGCTTGTCGACCACCAGCAGGGCGTCATCCTGATGAACGATTCGGATCTGGGACAGCGGCATAGCGAACGGGCTCATCGCCGGGAGGCGGCAGGGAGCCTGGCGGGCAGGCTCGGTGAAACGACTGCGGCGGCCAATGGCCGCCGCAGTATGGACCCTGGGCGAATCAACGATCCGGCAGGGTGATGTTGAGTTCCAGGATCGAGCAGTTGCCCTGGTTCTCCAGTTCCACCTGGATCTGCTCCTGGTCGATCGGTACGTACTTGCGGATCACTTCCAGCAGGTCTTTCTGCAACTGGGGCAGATAATCCGGCTGTGCGCGCTGGCCACGTTCGTGGGCAACGATGATCTGCAGTCGTTCTTTCGCGATGGAAGCGCTGTTCTGCGATTTCCGACTGCGAAAGAAGTCTAAAAGGCTCATTCACGTCCTCCGAACAGTCTTTGCAGGAATCCTTTCTTCTGCACATCGAGGAATCGATGCGGTATTTCCTTGCCGAGCAGGCGGTCGACCGCATCGCTGTACGCCTGGCCGGCGTCGCTCTGCTCGTCGAGGATCACCGGCACGCCCTGGTTCGACGCCTTGAGCACGGCCTGGGATTCCGGGATCACCCCGAGCAGGCGGATGGCGAGGATCTCCTCGACGTCGTCGACGCCGAGCATCTCGCCCTTGGTGACGCGCTCCGGGTTGTAGCGGGTCAGCAGCAGGTGTTCCTTGATCGGCTCCTCGCCTTTCTCGGCGCGCTGCGACTTGCTTGCCAGCAGGCCGAGCATGCGGTCGGAGTCGCGTACCGAGGAAACCTCGGGGTTGGTCACGACGATCGCTTCGTCGGCGAAGTACATGGCCAGGTGGGCGCCTTTCTCGATGCCCGCCGGGGAGTCGCAGATGATGTATTCGAAATCCTTGCGCAGTTCGGCCATGACTTTCTCGACGCCTTCCTTGGTCAGGGCGTCCTTGTCGCGGGTCTGGCTGGCGGCCAGGACATGCAGGTTTTCGAGGCGCTTGTCCTTGATCAGGGCCTGGGTGAGGGTGGCCTCGCCGTTGACGACGTTGACGAAGTCGTACACCACGCGGCGTTCGCAGCCCATGATCAGGTCGAGGTTACGCAGGCCGACGTCGAAGTCGACGATGACGGTCTTGAAACCGCGCAAGGCCAGGCCGGTGCCGATAGCTGCGCTGGTGGTGGTTTTACCGACGCCACCCTTACCGGAAGTGACTACGAGAATTTTGGCCAAGGTGATTCACCCCAATGAAAAACGTAAGAATTCTGGTCCCTGAAAGTGGCGGCAGTATCCGTTAAAGGCGGGTGATGTTCAACACGTCACCCGACAGGCTGACGTGCACTGCCTTGCCCCACTGCGGGCTGCGTCGCAGGTCCTCCGCGACCTTGTAGTTACCGGCGATGGAGACCAGTTCGGCGGCCAGCTGCTGGCAGAAGATTCGCGCCGTGGCGTCGCCTTTCACGCCGGCCAGTGCGCGTCCGCGCATCGGGCCGTACACATGGATGTTTCCGTCGGCGAGAAGTTCCGCGCCGGGACTGACCGCGGCCAGCACGATCAGGTCGCCGCCGGCGGCGTAGATCTGCATGCCGCCGCGCACCGGGGTCTTCACCACCTTGGTCGGACGGCTGACGGGCTCGGCGGGCTTCTCTTCCGCCTTGGCCGGCTCGGGCCTGGCTTCACCGGCGCTCGGGCTGGGCTCTTCGGCAGGCTTGCGCGGGGCGCTGTCCTTGATGTCCAGCGGTCGTTCGCGGGCGCCCGAGGGCGGCAGCACCGGCAGGTCCAGGGCCTGGGCGGCGGCGATGTCCTCCTCGCGCCCGGCGCGGATCGCCAGGGTGCGCAGGCCGTGGCGGCGACAGACCTCGAGGAGCGCCGGCAGGTCAAGGCGGCCTTCGCCTTCGGGCAGCTTGTCGAGGGCCATGACCAGGGGGGTGTCGCGGAAGAAGTTGGGCGCTTGCGCCACCTTGTCGGCGAGTTGCCGTTCGAGCCTCGCCAGGTCGTTGTGCGCCAGTTCGAGGATGGTCACCGCGAGCATGCTGCCCTTGAGCTGGAATACGGGGTCTTGATCGAGGAGGTCGGCTTGGCTCATGGGGCTTATCGGTCGTTGAATTGCAGGGACTTATAACGAGAACGCCGGATGCCCGCAAGCGTGGCAGATAGCCGGGGCGGCATCGATCGGCAACGCGGCGTCCCGCCGGGACGGCGGGCAGGGTAGAATGGCGGGCTTTGATCGTCGTCGGAACCGTCCATGGATCGCCCCCGTTTCTCCAGCGCTTTCCTCCATCCCCGCTACTGGCCGCTCTGGTTCGGCCTGGGGCTGCTCTGGCTGGTGGTGCAGTTGCCGTATCCCGTCCTGCTGATGCTCGGCCGTGGCCTGGGGGCGCTGATGTACCGCTTGGTCGGCTCGCGCCGCGAGATTGCCGCGCGCAACCTCGAACTGTGCTTTCCGGAAAAGTCGCCCGCCGACCGCGAGCGTCTGCTGAAGGAGAACTTCGCCTCCAGCGGCATCGCCTTCTTCGAGATGGCCATGAGCTGGTGGTGGCCGAAGGCGCGCCTGGCCCGTCTTGCCCATATAGAAGGCCTGGAGCATCTGCGCGAGGCCCAGGCCAAGGGCGAGGGGGTGATCCTCATGGCCCTGCATTTCACCACCCTGGAGATCGGCGCGGCGCTGCTCGGCCAGGTGCACACCATCGACGGCATGTACCGTGAGCACGACAACCCGGTGTTCGACTACATCCAGCGCCGTGGCCGCGAGCGGCACAACCTCGATGCCACCGCCATCGAGCGCGAGGACGTGCGCTCGATGCTCAAGGTGCTGCGTGGCGGCCGCGCCATCTGGTACGCACCGGACCAGGACTACGGCGCCAAGCAGAGCCTGTTCGTGCCGCTGTTCGGCATCCCGGCGGCCACCGTCACCGCCACTACCAAGTTCGCCCGCCTGGGCCGGGCGCGGGTGTTGCCGTTCACCCAGAGCCGCCTGGCCGATGGCAGCGGTTATCGCCTGACCATCCACCCGCCGCTGGAGGACTTCCCCGGCGAGAGCGAGGAAGCCGATTGCCTGCGGATCAACCAGTGGGTCGAGCGTTGCGTGCGCCAGCAGCCCGAGCAGTACCTATGGGCGCACCGGCGTTTCAAGACCCGCCCGCCAGGCGAAGCCAAGCTCTATCCGAAACGGCGCAAGCGCTGAGGACGGGCATTCCGGACGCGCGCGGGGTCTGGCTATACTCGCCGCAGTTCATGACGGAAGCCCCGCTGTGTCCGATCCCCTTGCCCCACGTCCGCCGCTCACCGGCCTGATCCTTTCCGGGGGCGGCGCCCGCGCGGCCTACCAGGTCGGTGTCCTGGCCGCCATCGCCGACCTGCTGCCGGACAGCGCCGGCAATCCTTTCCCGGTCATCGTCGGTACCTCCGCCGGCGCCATCAACGCCGTTGGCCTGGCTTGCGGCGCCCTGCAATTCCGCCAGGCGATCCAGCGCCTGACCGCGGTCTGGCAGGGATTCCGCACCGAACATGTCTATCGCAGCGACTGGCCGGGCGTGACCCGCCAGGCCTCGCGCTTCCTCGGCCATAGCCTGCTCGGCCTGGGGCGGCGGGTGCCGGTGGCGTTGCTGGACAACCGGCCGTTGCATGAGCTGCTGGCACGTGAGCTGGATTTTTCCGGGATTCATGCGGCGGTGCGCCAGCGCCAGTTGCGCGCGGTGGCGGTGACCGCGTTCGGCTACGAGTCGGGGCAGGCGGTGACCTTCTACCAGGGGCGCGCGACCATCGATCCCTGGGTACGCCATCGGCGCCTGGGCATTCCCACCCGCCTGGAGCTTCGGCACCTGCTGGCCAGCGCGGCGATCCCGCTGCTGTTCCCGCCGGTGCGGATCAACCGCGAATACTTCGGCGACGGCGCGGTGCGTTCCCAGGCGCCCATCAGCCCGGCGTTGCACCTGGGCGCCACGCGGGTGCTGGTGATCGGCGTCAGCGGCAACCCGGCCACCGGTGGCGACAGTGCCATGACCGGCCTGCCGCCGTCCGACCGACCGCCGAGCCTGGCGCAGATCGGCGCCCACCTGTTGAACAGCACCTTCATCGACAGCCTGGAAGGCGACATCGAGCAGTTGCAGCGGATGAACCAGATCGGCCAGTTGGTGGCGCCGGAGGTGCGCCGCCAGGCGGGTGGGCTGGAGCCGGTGGAGGTATTGCTGGTGTCGCCGAGCCGGCCGCTGGACGAGATCGCCGCGCGGCACTACCGGGAGCTGTCGCGGGTGCTGCGGCTTTTCCTGCGCGGTCCCGGAGCGACCCGCGCCAGCGGGGCGGGGGTATTGAGCTACCTGTTGTTCGAGCGCGGCTATTGCAGCGAACTGATCGAACTGGGCTACCACGATGCGATGGGCAAGCGGGCGGAACTGGAGCGCTTCCTGCGGATAGAGCGGTAAACCTTATTCAGGACGGGACAGGCGGAAGGAAAAAACCGCCCCGAAGGGCGGCTCGCGCACGGCTCAGACGGCCAGGACACCGTCGCGATAGTCGCGTAGCGCCTGCTCGATTTCCTCGCGGCTGTTCATCACGAACGGACCGTACTGGACGATCGGCTCGCGCAACGGCTTGCCGGCGAGCACCAGTACCCGGGCGCCGGCTTCGCTGCGCAGGCTCAGTTCCCCTTCTTCGGACAGCCGAGCCAGGCGATTGGTGGCGATTTCCACCGGGCGTTCGCCTTCCACCGTCAGGCTGCCTTCGTAGACGTACAGCAGCACGCGATGGCCGTCCGGCAGGCGCGGGGCGATGCGGCCGCCGGCAGGCAGTTGCAGGTCGTAGTAGTGCGGCTCGGTGTCCGGCCTTTCCACGGCGCCGATCTGCTGCGCCTGGCCGTCGTCGAAGCGACCGGCGATCACCGTGACCTTCACGCCTCCGGCGGTTTCCAGGCGCGGCACGTCTTCCGGCTCGATATCGCGATAGCCGGCCGGGGCCAGCTTGTTCTTCGCCGGCAGGTTGACCCACAGCTGGAAGCCACGCATCGCGCCTTCCACCTGTTCCGGCATCTCGCTGTGGATGATGCCGTGGGCGGCGGTCATCCACTGTACGCCGCCGGGCTTGAGCAGGCCGCGATTGCCGAGGTGGTCTTCGTGGCGCATACGCCCTTCGAGCATGTAGGTCACGGTCTCGAAGCCGCGGTGCGGGTGCGAAGGGAAACCGGCGACATAGTCGTCCGGGTTCTGGGTATCGAACTGGTCGAGCATCAGGAACGGGTCGAAGCGTTCCGGGGAAGGGCCGCCGATCACGCGGGTCAGGCGGACGCCGGCGCCATCGGAGGCGGGGTGGCCGGTATGCAGTTCGAGGACATCACGGTAGCGGGTCATGGGAACCTCCTGGTTCGTGTATGGCTCGATGATAGTCCTCTGTGCTCGATATATGGATGCGAGTTTTGTGTGATTCCTATCGAGTTATTGGATTGTTTTGAGAAAAAGAAACCGCCGCACCAGGGCGGCGGTTCTTCGTCTTACTCGGCGATCTGCAGCTTGCGCGCCTCGGTATAGATGTAGCGCAGTTTCTCGTACTCGAACGGCGAGTTCATCTGGCCGTAGCGGAAGCTGGTGTTGTAGCGCTTGTCCACCACGCGCAGGGCGGTGATCTCCGGGTGGTCGCCGCTGGCCTGGGGAACGTTGAGGTAGTTCACCTGGTATTCGCCGACGTAGTCCACCACCAGTCCGCCGGTGTCGCGCAGGTTGGACGGGCCGAGGATCGGCAGCACCAGGTAGGGGCCGCTGCCCACGCCGTAGAAGCCGAGGGTCTGGCCGAAATCCTCGCTGCGCTTGTGCAGGCCCATCCTGGTCGCAGGGTCCCACAGGCCGAGCACACCGAAGGTGGTGTTGAACAGCAGCCGCGCGGTGGTTTCCATCGCCGCCTTGCCCTTCAATTGGGCGAGGTTGTTCAGCAGATTGGGCACGTCGCCGAGGTTGTCGAAGAAATTGCTCACGCCGCTGCGGACGAAGTGCGGGGTGACGTATTCGTAGCCTCGTACCACGGGCAGGAACACCCACTCGTCGAAGCGATAGTTGAAGTGGTAGACCCGGCGGTTCCAGGATTCCCAGGGATCGTACATGTTCAGTGCGTCGAGGGTGGCGCGCTCGAATTCGCGTTGATCCAGGCCGGGATTGAACTTGAGTTGGTCCAGTGGACGGCTGAAACCGTCGCCGTCGAGCTGGCGTGGCGGCAGTTCGGCCGGCGCGGCGGCCTCGTCGGCCTGGGCGCTGGCGGCAGCGCTCAGCAGAAGGGCGAACATCCAGTGTGCGGTTCGGCTCATCGATCAGTTTCCTGCCTGCTGGGTGAGGGCCGCGCTGGCGACCTGGGTCTGTCCGGCAGCGGGCGTGGCGAAGAAGTCCAGCATGTCCTGCGCGTTGACCTTGTAGTTGAGGTTGCCGCAGTGACCGCCATAGGGATAGACGGTCAGGCGTTCGCCGAAGGTCCGGCGGAGGAAGCCGAGGTCGCCCGGGCCGAGGATGACGTCGTCGGCGTTGTGCATCACGGCGATCTTCGGGCTGTCGTGCAGATAGTCCTGCAGCTTGTAGAGGCTGACCTGGTTGACCAGTTGGGTCAGGCTGCCGCCGTCGTAACGGGCTCGCCACATCGGGATCAGTTGCTCGGTCATGTAGCACTCGAAGTCGCACTGTAGCGCGCGCTTGAAGAAGGGCTCCAGGCTGGTGCCTTCGTTGATCGGGTAGTTCGGCGGGGTGATCAGGCCGCGACGGTTGACCAGGTCCGAGGTGAAGGCGATGTCGGCGGCGGAGAAGCGGAACGAGGTGCCGATCAGCATGGCCATTTCTTCGTTGCTCAGGCGTTGCTTCGACTGCTGGAAGTCGTAGAGCATGGCGTCGTTGATGTCGACGTAGCCTTTCTGCCGGAAGTAGCGGGTCAGCTTGCTCAGCACCACCTCGTAGAAGGTGCGCGAGTCAGTGATGCCCTTGACCTGGGTTTCCACCAGTTTGTCGAGGTTGCTCACCGAGGTGTAGAGGTTCACCGGTGGGTTGAGCAGCAGCACTTTCTTGAAGTTGAAGCTCCGGCGGCTTTCGTCGAGGTGGCTGACGAACGCGGCGTTCAGCGCCCCCAGGCTATAGCCGGTGAGGTAATAGTCGGTCACCGGCAGGTCGCGCTGCTGCGCGCGCACCGCCTGCATCACCCGGTACAGGTCATCGGCGTCGTCGCTGGAAAAGCCCGGTGTGGCGAAGCGCGAGGCGCTGGCCATGAAGTCCCAACTGGTCGGCGAGGACAACTGCACCACGTGGTAGCCGGCCTGGTAGAAGAGCTTCTTCAGGTATTCCGGGAAGCTGCTGGCGTAGTGGGCGCCAGTCCCGGCAATGATGAAGATCAGCGGCGCCGCATGATCCTGGCGGGCCAGGCGGTAGCGCAGCTTCTTCACCGGCCAGAAGTTGTCCGGCAGGGCGAACTCGCGCTCCGGGCGCAATTTCAGGCTGTAGTCCTTCTGGTCGATGTCCTCGCTGTGCGGAAGCTCGGGACGCAGTTCCGGCGGCGTGGTGGCGATGGTCGCCTCGAACGGGTTGGTCAGTGGATAGCCGTAGCTCGCGGCGTCCACGTCCCGGGCCTGCGCCAGATTGGCACAACCGAGGGCGAGGCCGCCGAGCAGGGCAGCGAAACGGAGGAAGTGGGGCATCGGGGGAATCCCTTCGAGGGAAAAGTACTGAGTGAATATACTGCCGCTATGACAACTGCAAGCCTCAGTAGTGCAGTGGGTTATTGCAGCCAGCGTTCCAATCGGTCTTTCCCGCCTCTTGCCGTGCCTCGCGAATATCCCTTCAGGCGTGGCGGTGCAGCCAGCCATGGGCGCTAGCCGGGCGCGGCGCGCCGTCTTTCTCGAAGCGTTTCCAGATCTTCTCGTGGAAGTAGAAACCGACCGAGTTGCACAGCGGCTCGACCGCCGCCACCAGCCCGCCGACCGCTATGCTGCCGGTCAGCGCATAGGCCACGCTGAAGGCGATGATGAAGTGCATGACGGTGAAGGTCAGGGTCTTGAGCATGGCTGCTCTCCTTTGATCGAGAATCATTCCTCTTTGGCGAAAGCCTATCCAGGCGCTCGGCCAAGCGGAAATCGGCCTGTCCAATCGAGTGCATAGAGCGCTTCGATCGCACTGTCTCGGAGCACATCCGCAGCGTGCCGCAGCGCAGTTCGAGGCATGTCGTTATCGGGTGCGATGGGTGTCGTTCTCAGAGCAGTCCGCCGTCCGGGCGCGCCGATGATGGACGGCGGCACCGCAGAGTGCCGCGACCGCCGGGGAGCGTCCCCGTCGGCATAGAACAAGGGGTACGTCTGATGCGAATGATGCGACGACTGTTGTGCTGGAGTGCGGGCCTGGCAATGTCGGCGGCTGTGGGGATGGCGGCCGCGGCGGACAAGCCGGTGATCACCATCGGTTACGTGGACGGCTGGTCGGACAGCGTGGCGACCACCCATGTGGCCGCCGAGGTGATCCGCGAGAAGCTCGGCTACGAGGTGAAGCTGATGCCGGTGGCGGCGGGGATCATGTGGCAGGGCGTGGCGCGCGGCAAGCTCGATGCCATGCTCTCGGCCTGGCTGCCGGGCACCCACGGCGCCTACTACGAGAAGATGAAGGATAAGGTGGTCAACCTTGCCATCAACTACCCGGACGCACGCATCGGCCTGATCGTCCCCGAATACGTGAGCGCCAACAGCATCGCCGACCTCCAGGCGCAGAAGGACGCTTTCGGCGGCCGCGTGGTGGGTATCGATGCCGGCGCCGGGGTGATGATCAAGACCGACGAGGCGATCAAGCAATATGGCCTCGACTACAAGCTGGTGGCCAGTTCCGGCAGCGGCATGATCGCCGAGCTGACCCGTGCCGAGAACGAGAAGAAGCCGGTGGTGGTGACCGGCTGGATTCCGCACTGGATGTTCGCCAAGTGGAAGCTGAAGTTCCTCGACGATCCGAAGAAGGTCTATGGCGATACCGAGCATGTCGACACCGTCGCCAACCCGGCGCTGGAGGCCAAGGCCAAGCCGGTCTGGGAGTTCCTGAAGAAGTTCGGCTGGAAGGATGGCAACGAGGTCGGCCAGGTGATGCTGGCGATCCAGGAGGGCGCCAAACCCGAGGATGCGGCGAAGCAGTGGGTGGCGGCCAACCCGGGACGGGTCAAGGACTGGGTGCAGTAGCACGGCTGGTTCGATCGGGGAACGCCGTGCCCGGGCAACCGGGCACGGCGTTTTTCCTTGCCGAAGGCTGGCTCCGGAATCTGCCGGAAGGCCCGGGAATACCGGTCTAGAGCGGCTGGCGAAACGCTACGACTAAAGTCGTCTGGAGCGCTTGCACCAGCGTCCTACAGTGGATATCGACGACATTCCGCGTCACCCCGCTGTGAGGATAAAAACAATGAACGACAGCATCTACCAGCGGATTGATACCAATCCGCGCTTCAAGGAGTTGGTGGCCAAGCGAGAGCGTTTCGCCTGGATACTTTCTTCGATCATGCTTGGCCTCTACGTGATATTCATCCTGCTGATCGCTTTCCAGCCGCAGCTGCTGGGCGCGCGTATCAGTCCCGATTCGTCCGTGACCTGGGGCATCCCGATGGGTGTCGGACTGATCCTTGCCGCGTTCATCCTGACCGGCCTGTACGTGCGTCGCGCCAACGGCGAGTTCGACAGCCTGAACCAGGAAATCCTCAAGGAGGCGCAGCAATGATCGCTCGTCTCCTTGCCGCGCTCGGCCTTGCGGCCTTCGCTCCGGCCCTCTGGGCCGACGCGCTGACCGGCGACGTGCAGCGCCAGCCGCTGAACGTCTCGGCCATCGTCATGTTCGTCGCCTTCGTCGGCGCGACCCTCTGCATCACCTACTGGGCATCCAAGCGCAACCGCTCGGCGGCCGACTACTATGCCGCAGGCGGCCGCATCACCGGCTTCCAGAATGGCCTGGCGATCGCCGGCGACTACATGTCGGCGGCATCCTTCCTGGGTATTTCGGCGCTGGTCTTCACTTCCGGCTACGACGGCCTGATCTACTCGATCGGCTTCCTGGTCGGCTGGCCGATCATCCTCTTCCTCATCGCCGAGCGCCTGCGCAACCTGGGCAAGTACACCTTCGCCGACGTCGCCTCCTACCGCCTCAAGCAGAAGCAGATCCGCACCCTGTCGGCCTGCGGCTCGCTGGTGGTGGTGGCGTTCTACCTGATCGCGCAGATGGTCGGCGCCGGCAAGCTGATCGAGCTGCTGTTCGGCCTCAACTACCATGTCGCGGTGGTCCTGGTGGGCATCCTGATGGTGCTCTACGTGCTGTTCGGCGGCATGCTGGCGACCACCTGGGTGCAGATCATCAAGGCCGTGCTGTTGCTCTCCGGCGCCTCGTTCATGGCGATCATGGTGCTCAAGCACGTCAACTTCGACGTCAGCACGCTGTTCTCCGAAGCCATCAAGGTGCATCCGAAGGGCGAGGCGATCATGAGTCCGGGCGGCCTGGTCAAGGATCCGATCTCGGCATTCTCCCTGGGCTTCGCGCTGATGTTCGGCACCGCCGGGCTGCCGCACATCCTGATGCGCTTCTTCACCGTCAGCGACGCCAAGGAAGCGCGCAAGAGCGTGTTCTACGCCACCGGTTTCATCGGCTACTTCTACATCCTGACCTTCATCATCGGTTTCGGCGCGATCCTGCTGGTCAGCACCAACCCGGACTTCAAGGACGCCACCGGCGCCCTGATCGGCGGCAACAACATGGCGGCGGTGCACCTGGCCGACGCGGTGGGCGGCAGCCTGTTCCTCGGCTTCATCTCGGCGGTGGCCTTCGCCACCATCCTCGCGGTGGTCGCCGGGCTGACCCTGGCCGGGGCCTCGGCCGTCTCCCATGACCTGTACGCCAGCGTGTTCAAGGGCGGCAAGGCCAACGAGAAGGACGAGCTGCGGGTCTCGAAGATGACCACCGTGGCCCTGGGCGTGGTCGCCATCGTGCTCGGCATCCTCTTCGAGAAGCAGAACATCGCCTTCATGGTCGGCCTGGCCTTCTCCATCGCCGCCAGCTGCAACTTCCCGGTGCTGCTGCTCTCCATGTACTGGAAGAAGCTGACCACCCGCGGCGCCATGATCGGCGGCTGGATGGGCCTGATCACCGCGGTGGGCCTGATGGTCCTCGGCCCGACCATCTGGGTGCAGATCCTCGGCCACGAGAAAGCCATCTACCCGTACGAGTACCCGGCGCTGTTCTCGATGATCGTCGCCTTCGTCGGTATCTGGTTCTTCTCCATCACCGACAAGTCGGCGGCGGCCGACGAGGAGCGGGCGCGCTTCTTCCCGCAGTTCATCCGTTCCCAGACCGGCCTGGGCGCCTCTGGCGCGGTGGCCCACTAAGCGCTACGTGAAGACGTAGCCCGAGGCGGCGGCCGGATTTCCGGTCCGCCGCCTTTCGTTTCAGCGTCCCGGTTACAGCGAGATGAGCCATGCCTGACAGTTTCAACTTCGCCTCGCCGCCCTTCGACCAGTTGCGTCCCCATCAGCGCGAGACCCTCAAGCAGGCCCTCAGCGTAGGCTACTACGCGCCGGGGGAAACCTTGCTGGAGGCCGGTTCGGCGGTCCCCGGGCTGTTCGTCCTGCTCAAGGGCGTGGTCGAGGAGCGCGGCGACGACGGGCGAGTGTTCGCCCAGTACGCCGCGGACGACCTGTTCGACGTCCGCGGGCTGTTTTCCGGCAGCAGCAAGCATCGCTACCTGGCGATCGAGGAAAGCATCGTCTACGAACTGCCGGCCAGTTGCTTCCACCAGTTGTGCGGGGAGAACCCGGGTTTCGCCCGGTTCTTCCAGGCCGACCTGGCGGCCAAGCGCCAGTTGGCCCAGCGCGACGGGCAGAACCTTGCCGAGTTCATCCTTACCCGCATCGCCCGCGAGCACTTGCTGCCGGCGCTGGAGGTGGAGGCCTCGCTGTCCCTCGGCGACGCCGCGCGCCTGCAATTGAGCCACGGCGCCGATGCCCTGCTGGTGCGGCTGGAGAGGGACGGGCCCGAGCTCGGCATCGTCACCCGCACCGACCTCATGAGCGCGCACTTCCGCGACGGGCGCAGCGAGCTGGAGGCGATCGGGCCGTTGGCCCATGGTCCGCTGGCCAGCGTCGAACTGGGCGATTTCCTGTTCGACGCGATGATCCTCATGACGCGCCAGCGTATCGAGCGGGTCGCGGTCACGGAGGACGGTCAGGTGATCGGCCTGTTGCACCTGACCCAGGTGCTCAGCCTGTTCTCCACCCATTCCCACGTCCTGGCGCTGCGCATCGCCCGCGCCGACGACCTCGGCGACCTGCGCCGCTGCGCGGAAACCCTGGACACCCTGATCGCTACCCTGGCCGGCAACGGTATCCGCCTGCGCTTCATCATGCAGCTGGTCAGCGCGCTCAACGAGCAATTGCTCGAACGGCTTTTCGAATTGTTGCTGCCGCCAATCCTGCGCGGGCGCTGCTGCTTGCTGGTGATGGGCAGCGAAGGACGCGGCGAGCAGTTGCTGAAGACCGACCAGGACAATGCCCTGGTCCTGGCCGACGATCTGCCGCAGGAACAGGCCCTGGCGATGATGCAGCGCTTCAGCGCGGCCTTGCTGGAGTTCGGTTATCCGCCCTGTCCCGGAGGGGTAATGGCCAGTCGGCCGGAATGGTGCAAGCCGCTGGCGGCCTGGCAGGCGGAGCTGCGCGGGACGCTGCTGGAGGGCAAGCCGGAGCAGCTGTTGCGCCTGTCGATCCTGGCCGATGCCTGGCCGGTGGCCGGCAACCTGCAGCTGTTCGAGCCGTTGCGTCGGCAACTGCGCGGTTTCGCCGACGGCGGCGAGCGCTGGCTGGCGGATATCGCGGCGGCGGCCCTGCAATTCGATACGCCGCTGACCTTCCTCGGCCAGCTGAAAACCCAGGACGCCCGCCTCGATCTCAAGCGCGGCGGGATCTTCCCCATCGTCCACGGCATCCGCACCCTGGCCCTGCGCGAAGGCCTGGAGACCCGCGGGACCCTGGCACGGATCGAGGCGCTGAAGCGACACAAGGTCCTCGAAGCACGCCTGGCGGACGACCTTAGCGAGTCTTTCGAGCTGTTCCTGCAACTGCGCCTGACCCGCCAGTTGGCCGGCCAACGCGACGGTCGCCAGCAGGGCCTGGACGTCAGCGGCATGAGCCGCCACGATCGCGACATGCTGCGCTACGGCCTGCATGTGGTGAAGAAGTTCAAGCAGAGCGTGGCCCGTCAATTCCACCTGGAGACCCGATGAACACCATGGTCAAGTTGCCCGACAGCCGCTGGCCGGGCTGGCGCCGCCGGCTGTATTGGTGGATGCACGAGGCGGTCGAGGCGGAGGAAGTGATCTCCCTCGATCTCGAGACCACCAGCCTCGACCCGCGTCGTGCCGACATCCTCAGCATCGGCGCGGTGCTGGTGCGGCGCGGCAAACTGGTCATGGGCGAGCGCCTGGAACTCTACGTCGAGCCGCCGCCGAGCCTGGATGCGGAGTCGATCCGCATCCACAAGCTGCGCCGCGCCGACCTGGAGGGACAGTTGCAGCTGGAGCAGGCCCTGCGCCAGGTGCTGGCGTTCATCGGCGACCGACCGCTGCTGGGCTACTATCTGTCGTTCGATGTCGCCGTGCTGAACCGGCACCTGCGCCAGCTCCTCGACCGACAGTTGCACAACCCCTCCATCGAGATTTCGTCGCTGTACCACCGGAAGGTCAGCCGGCATTTTCCCGACGCACACATCGACCTGCGCTTCGACACCCTGGCGCGGGCCCTGGATGTGCCGGTCAGCGGTCGCCACACCGCCCTCGGCGACGCCCAGGCGGTGGCGCTGATGTTCATGCGCCTGCTCAAGGGGCCGGCGCCCAAGGTCATCCACTGAGGCTGGAGGGCGCGGATTTATTGAATCTTCGTTGCTCGGCGGGGGTCGAGAACTACAAGGGCGGAATCTGCCGCCCTTTGCCCCATGAGCCGAACAGGAGCGACGCCCATGAGTCTCGGTACGATTCTTCTGATCATCCTGATCCTGCTGCTGATCGGCGGCCTGCCGGTCTTTCCTCATTCGCGCAACTGGGGCTACGGGCCCTCGGGGATCGTCGGCGCATTGCTGGTGGTGCTGTTGGTCCTGTTGCTGCTGGGCATGATCTAGGGCCCGATCGGGAATGCCGTCGTGGTTGTCCGCCGTCCCGACGGGTATCGGCGGATAACGCCTCCGGCGTTATGCGCCCTACGCGGAGGGTTTCCCTGCTTTCGCTCCGCCCTGGGGTAGGGCGAATAACCGCATCGCGGTTATCCGCCGTTGCGACGGGTATCGGCGGATAACGCCGTTGGCGTTATGCGCTCTACGTAGGATGGATCGAAGCCTTCGCTTGGTGAAGGGCGGTTTCATCGCGGGTCCGCCGGGCGCTTTTTTTCCATCGACCGGCTTCACTTGCCTTGCGTCTCGCGCCAGACTGGCGCGCATGCCGATCCAGACGCTTGCCACCCTTGCCGATATCGACGCCGCCGAGTGGGACGCCTTGCTGCCTCCCGCCCAGCCATTCCTGCGTCATGCTTTCCTGTCCGCGCTGGAAGACAGCCACAGCGTGACGCCCGCTACCGGCTGGCGCCCGGCTCATCGCGTGCTGCGCGATCCGCAAGGGCGGCTGTGCGCGGCGCTGCCGGCCTATGTGAAGGCGCACTCGTACGGCGAATACGTGTTCGACTGGAGCTGGGCCGACGCCTGCCAGCGGGCCGGTATCCGCTACTACCCGAAGCTGCTGGTAGGGGTGCCCTTCACCCCGGTCGCCGGTGCGCGCCTGCTGGGCGAGGACGAAGGGTTGCAGGGGCTGCTCGCGTCCCTTGGCGAGGAGGCCGAGGCGAGCGGTCTGTCGAGCATCCATGTGAATTTCACCGACGCCCGGGCGGACACCTTGCTTGCCGCGCGTGACGGTTGGCTCGAACGCCTGGGTTGCCAGTACCACTGGCACAACCGCGGCTATCGGGACTTCCAGGACTTCCTCGAGGCCCTCAGTTCGCGCAAGCGCAAGCAACTGCGCAAGGAGCGCGAACAGGTCGGCGGACAGGGCATCGAGTTCGAATGGCGGGAAGGCGGCCAGTTGTCCGAACTGGAGTGGGATTTCGTCTATCTCTGCTACGCCAACACCTACCTGGTGCGCGACCGCGATCCCTACCTGAGCCGCGAGTTCTTCGGCCTGCTGGCCGAGCGCATGCCGGAGGCGATCCGTGTGGTCTTCGCCCACCAGCGTGGCAAGCCGGTGGCGATGGCGTTCAGCCTGGTCGCTGGAGATACCCTGTACGGGCGCTACTGGGGATGCCTGGCCGAGTTCGACCGGCTGCACTTTGAGACCTGCTTCTACCAGGGCCTGGAATTCGCCATCGGCGCCGGCCTGGCGCGCTTCGACGCCGGCGCCCAGGGCGAACACAAGCTGATCCGCGGTTTCGAGCCGGTGCTGACGCGCTCCTGGCACTACCTGGCGCATCCCGGTCTGCGCGATGCCGTGGCGCAGTTCCTCGAACAGGAGCGGGCGGGTGTGCGCGCCTACGCCGAGGAGGCCCACGGCCTGTTGCCCTACCGCCAGGCCTGAAGGGGGCCGGAACGATAGGGCGTGGCGTCCGCTCAGCCGTTGCTGGTGCTGCCGCCCCATTCGAGGAAGCGGATCTTGTGCAGCTCGCCGCTATGGTCCTCGTAGACCACGGTCACCGGCACTACGCCGGTCCTGGTCGAATTGTCGGTACGGTGCAGGACATTCTTCACGTCCAGTTGCATGCCGTAGTGGTATTCCTCGACCGGCAGGCCGCGGCCCGGGTCCTTGTCCACGTCCTGGGCAAAGGCCATGGGGGCGAGGCTGGTGATGACGGCGGACACGACAGAGGCAAGTTTCATTCTGTGATTCTCCGTAGCGATGGGGCGAAATCCCCGGTACCGAGCACTGGCATCCTTGGTCGTCCGTGGCCGACGCCAGGTGGACGGGGACGATGCGGCAGGCGTCGGGATCGAGCCGGGGCACGGGTTCGATAAGAACACCGTTTCGCTGGCGGAAAAAATCGAAGCGCGTGCTAGTCGAGATCGACGGCGGTGATGATTGCCGCGAAAAGGCCCGTTGCAGAGCCTTTGACAAGGTCACCCAGGCCGGGCGGCGCGAGCCGCCGCCCGGTGCCGAGGCTTCAGTCGACGCCGACGAAGCCGCCGGTCTGGTGTTGCCAGAGGCGCGCATAGAGGCCGCCATGGGCGAGCAACTCGGCATGCGTGCCGCTTTCGGCGATGTGGCCCTTGTCCAGCACCACCAGGCGGTCCATGCGCGCAATGGTCGACAGGCGGTGGGCGATGGCGATCACCGTCTTGCCCTGCATCAGGGTCTCCAGGCTTTCCTGGATCGCCGATTCGACTTCCGAGTCCAGCGCCGAGGTCGCTTCGTCGAGGATCAGGATCGGCGCGTCCTTGAGCAGCACCCGGGCGATGGCGATGCGCTGGCGCTGGCCGCCGGAGAGCTTCACTCCGCGTTCGCCGACATGGGCGTCGAAGCCGCGGCGGCCCTCGGCGTCGCTGAGCAGCGGGATGAACTCGTCGGCGCGAGCCTTGCGCACCGCTTCCATGAGTTCCGCGTCGCTGGCGCCGGGGCGGCCGTAGAGCAGGTTGTCGCGGATCGAGCGGTGCAACAGCGAGGTGTCCTGGGTGACCATGCCGATCTGCGCGCGCAGGCTTTCCTGGGTCACCCCGGCGATGTCCTGGCCATCGACCAGGATGCGTCCGCTCTCCAGGTCGTACAGGCGCAGCAGCAGGTTGACCAGGGTCGACTTGCCGGCGCCGGAAGGTCCGACCAGGCCGATCTTCTCGCCGGGCCGGACCTTCAGGTCGAGACCCTGGATCACGCCGCTGCCCTTGCCGTAGTGGAAGGCGATGTGCTCGAACTCCACCTCGCCGCGCTCTACCCGCAGCGGCTGGGCGTCCTCGCGGTCGACCACCTTGCGCGGCAGGGCGATGGTCTGCATGCCATCCTGGACCTGGCCGATGTTCTCGAAGATGCCGCCGACCACCCACATGATCCAGCCGGACATGTTGTTGATGCGGATCACCAGCCCGGTGGCCAGGGCGATGGCGCCCACCGAGATCAGCTCCTGGCTCCACAGCCACAGGGCCAGGCCGGTGGTGCCGGTGATCAGCACGCCGTTCATCACCGTGATGGTCACGTCCATGGAGGTCACTACGCGCCCGGCGCGTTGCGACTTGAGGGTCTGGTCGCCGATCGCTTCGCGGGCGTAGTCCTCTTCCTGGCGGGTGTGGGCGAACAGCTTCAGCGTGGTGATGTTGGTGTAGCCGTCGACGATCCGCCCCATCAGCTTCGAGCGCGAATCCGAGGCCTCCACCGAGCGGCGCTTGACCTGGGGAACGAAGTAGGCGAGGGCGCCGACGTAGGCGAACACCCACAGCACCAGAGGGATCATCAGGCGCCAGTCGGCCTCGGCGAACAGCACCAGGGCGCTGACGGTATAGATCAGCACGTGCCAGAGGGCGTCCACCACCTGCACCGCCGAATCGCGCAACGAGTTGCCGGTCTGCATGATGCGCTGGGCGATGCGCCCGGCGAAATCGTTCTGGAAGAAGCCGAGGCTCTGCTTGAGCACGTAGCGGTGGTTCTGCCAGCGGATCAGGTTGGTCATGCTCGGGTTGATGCTCTGGTGCACCAGCATGTCGTGCAGGGCGTTGAACAGCGGGCGCAGGACCAGCGCCACCACCGCCATCCAGATCAGTTCGTTGGCGTGCACGCGGAAGAATTCCGCGCTGGGCGTGCTCTGGGCGAGATCGACGATGCGGCCGAGGTAGCTGAACAGCGCCACCTCGATCAGCGCGACGATCAGGCCGACCACCAGCAGGGCCAGGAACACCGGCCAGACCTGGCGCAGGAAGTAGACATAGAAACGCAGCACTTCGCTGGGCGGCATGCGTTCGGAAGCGCTGCGGAACGGGTCGATCAGACGTTCGAAACGACGATAAAGCATGATGGCTCTCTTCTGGAGCGGGCCCGTCCTGGGCCCGCCGGATCAAGCCCCTGCGGCTGGACTCAGAGGCGTTTGGCGGACAGGATCACCACGTCGTCGCTCGGCACGTCGGCGAAGCCGTTGCGGCGGGTGGTGGGAACCTTGGCGATCTGGTCGACCACGCCCATGCCACGCACCACCTTGCCGAACACGGCATAGCCGAAGTCGCGGGCACCATGGTTGAGGAAGTCGTTGTCGGTCAGGTTGATGAAGAACTGGCTGGTGGCCGAGTCGACCACTCCGGTACGGGCCATGGCGAGGGTGCCGCGCTCGTTGAGCAGGCCGTTGTCGGCCTCGTTCTTGATCGGTGCACGGGTCTTCTTCTCCTGCATGCCGGCGCTGAAGCCGCCGGTCTGCACCATGAAGCCCGGGATCACGCGGTGGAACAGGGTGCCGTCGTAGTAGCCGCTGTCGACGTACTCGAGGAAGTTCTTCACGCTGATCGGCGCCTTGGCCGGATCGAGTTCTACCTCGATCTCGCCGAGGCTGGTGGCGATCAGGACGTGCGGCTTGGCGGCAGGCGTGGCGGCCAGCAGGGAACCGGCGAAGAGCAGGGTGCAGGCGGCGATCAGGAGACGTTTGAGCATGGTTGTTCCTTGGTTTTATCGATATCGGCGAGGAAGCCGAGCAGGGTGGTGTTGAAAATCTCGGGTTGGTCCATCGGCGTGGCGTGGCGGGAGTCCTCCACCACCACCAGGCGGGCGTCGGCGATCCGCTCGCAATAGGCCTGCTTCAGCGATACCGGCGTGTAGTCGCGATCCGCGCTGATCACCAGGGTCGGACAGGCGATCTCGGCCAATCGTTCCTGCACGCCCCAGCCGATGATCGCGTCGAGGCTGGCCAGGTAGGCGCGCTTGTCGTTCTCCGCCCAGCGCGCCTCGATCTTCTCTCGCAGCCCGGCCTGTTCCGCCTTGGGAAACAACAGCCGGCCGAGGGCGCGGCCGATGGTCCGCAGGCTGAGCAGGCGCGAGAGGAGCTTGCGCTTGGCCACCTCCAGATGTTCGCGAGGCTTGCGCGGGATGACTTCCGGAGTGCTGTTGACGATGGTCAGGCTGCGCAGCAGGTCGGGTCGGTCGCAGGCCAACTGGAAGCCGATCATCCCGCCCATGCTGATGCCGACCAGGTGTACCGGGCCGCAGCCGAGCCGGTCGAGCAGCGCCGCGCAGTCCTCGGCGAAGCCGGCCATGCTGTAGCCGCCGCGCGGCTTGCCGGAGCGGCCGTGGCCGCGCAGGTCCGGGACCAGCAGGCGGTAGTGGCCCAGCAGGGCCGGCAACTGGTATTCCCAGTCGCGGGCGCTCGAACCGAGACCGTGCAGCAGCAGGACCGGCGCGCGCTCGGTGGGACCGGGGTGGTCGTCGTAGACGAGGGTGCAGTCGCGGTGCTGGAAGTCAGGCATCTGCGTTCACTCGGCGGCCGGTTCGGGCGCCGCGAAGGGCGCGTTGAGCGGTACGTTGGCGAACGACTTGAGCATTTCCATGAGGATCTGGCTGGCCGGGCCGAGCGGCTTTTCCTTGTTGGTGTAGAGGTAGAAGCGGCTCTGCCGCACGCCGCCCTGGCTCAGCGGCAGCGGCTTGAGCTGGCCACTCTGCAGTTCGCGCTCGATGATGTGTCGCGGCAGCCAGGCGAAGCCCAGGCCGTTGCCGACGAAGGTCGCCGCGGTAGCCAGGCTGCCCACCGTCCAGCGCTGTTCGGCGCCCAGCCAGCCGTGGTCGCGCGGCTGTAGCCGGCCGCTGTCGCGGATCACCACCTGCATCTGGGTTTCCAGGTCCTGGTGGGTCAGTTCGCGTTGCAGGCGGTGCAGCGGATGGTCGGGGTGGGCCACGGCGACGAACTCGACCACGCTGAGGTCGGCGCCGAGGTGGCCGGGAATGATCAGGCCGCTGATCGCCAGGTCGGCGGCGCCCTGGATCAGCGCTTCCTCGACGCCGGAGAGCACTTCCTCGCGCAGCAGCACGCGACAGCCGCGGCTCTGCGGCATGAAGGCGGACAGCGAGCGGACGATCCGCGCGGTGGGGTAGGCGGCGTCCACCACCAGGCGCACCTCGGGTTCCCAGCCCTGTTCCATGTGGTGCGCCAGTTCCTCCAGTTGCCCGGCCTGCTTGACCAGTTGCCGCGAACGGCGCAGCAATACTTCGCCGGCCTCGGTCAGCACCGCCTTGCGTCCGTCGATGCGCAGCAGCGGCACGCCGAGCTGTTCCTGCATGCGCGCCACGGTATAGCTGATCGACGATTGCGAGCGGTGCAGGGCTTCCGCGGCCTGGGCGAAGCCGCCGTGGTCGACCACCGCCTGCAGGGTCCGCCATTGGTCCAGGGTTACGCGTGGCGCTTTCATTTCCGCCTCCTCGAATGCAGGGATGCCTCGCCGGCGTTTCCGCGGCCGGCAGGCGATGACGAGTGCGCCGGAGGGGCGACTTCGCTTATCGTGTCGTCGGCGTCCTGTACGGGGTAGCTGTCCATTCTCTTGACGTACGGGATGCCGTGGTTTTCAGGGTGTTGCCATTTTTCCATCTGTCGCTACCGGGAGTCCGGCCATGAAAAGGCTTTGCTGTTTCGCACTATCGCTGCTGCCCCTGTCCGCTTTCGCCTATCCGATCGAGGTCGACCCGCAACTCAACGGCACCGAGGTCTCCTACAGCACCCAGGACATCGGGCGCGACATGGGCGCGATCCTTCTCACCAACCTGGGAGGCCAGGCGGCAGAGTGCACGGCGGTGTTCCGCAACGGCCCGGAGACCCCGAAAGTGCGCAAGGGCGTGATCCAGCCCGGGCAGAACAGCAACTTCACCGCGCAGTTCGGCCGCGACATCATCAAGTTGCGGATCAAGCTGACCTGCAAGATCGCGAAATAGAGCGTTCTCTCACCGAAAGACTAGGTGGTGCCTGTTTATAAATCAACCTGGTCGATATTTAACAGCGGTTTTTTCAACTTTTTAATCGATTAATCATTCTCTACCCTCACCTCCATCGTTGTAGCGCAGTGGGTGGAGGTCGAGTCATGTCCCGTGTCCTGGTTATCGAGAGCAGTGCCCGCCAACGGGGCTCGGTTTCCCGCCTGCTGACGGCGGAATTCATCTCCCACTGGAAAATCGCGCATCCCGCTGATCGCTTCCAGGTTCGCGACCTGGCGCGCGAGCCGCTGCCGCACCTCGATGAATTATTGCTGGGAGCCTGGACCACCCCCTGTGATGGCCATAGCGCTGCGGAAAGGCGCGCCCTCGAGCGTTCCAATCGCCTGACCGAGGAGTTGCGGATGGCGGACGTGCTGGTGCTGGCGGCACCGATGTACAACTTCGCCATTCCCAGCAGCCTGAAGAGCTGGTTCGACCATGTGCTGCGCGCCGGCCTGACCTTCCGTTACGCCGAGCAGGGGCCGGAAGGCCTGCTACAGGGCAAGCGCGCCTTCGTTCTCACCGCCCGCGGCGGGATCTACGCCGGCGGTGGTCTCGATCACCAGGAACCCTATCTGCGCCAGGTGCTGGGCTTCGTCGGCATCCACGACGTCACCTTCATCCACGCGGAGGGCATGAACATGGGCCCGGAATTCCGTGAGAAAGGCCTGGCGCGAGCCCGTGAGCGGATGCGGCAGGCGCTGGAAACCGACACCTCCCTTTGCGTCCCTCTGCCAACGCTCCGGTGATTGGACGCAGCACCCGGTCGAACCCCTTCCCCCCGCGTGTTCGACCGGGTTTTTTTATTCCCTGCGGACTTTCGATGGTTGCCGGTGTGACGGCCGGGGCGGATTCAGGCGCGCTCGGGATCGCCTCGTTCGTCGCCGACTGCTGTTTTCCTGCCCCGTGCACCGAGGCGCGCCGACAGCACGATGGCGAGGATGATCAGGGCACCGCCGAGGAACATCCGCGGCCCCGGCGTCTCATGGAACAGCAGCCAGGCGAAGGCGATCCCGTAGACCGGCTCCAGGGCGAATACCAGTGCCGCGGTGCGGGCCTTGACCACCGCCAGGCTGGCCACGAACAGGCTGTGCGCCAGGCCGGTGCAGAAGACGCCCAGCAGGGCCAGCCAGAGCCAGTCGAGAGCGGGTAGCGCCGGTAGTTCGCCGACCGCGAATGGCAGCAGGCACAGGGTGACTACCAGGTTCTGCCAGAGCGCCGCCTGCACCGGGCCGACCTGCCCGCTGTTGCTACGGTTGGCCAGCGACAGCAGGGCGAACAGCAGGCCGGAAAGGATCGCCCAGAGCAGGCCGAGGGTGGCGCCGCTGGCGAGGTCGAAGTTCGGCGTGACCATCACCAGGCCAAGGCTGACCAGGACCACCAGCAGTCCTTCCGCGAGATGAATGCGCTCGCGGAAGAGCAGCCCTTCGAGGATTACCGTGAAGGCCGGGAAGCTGGCGAAGCCGAGGGTGGCGATGGCCACGCCGGCGGTCTTCACGGCGATGAAGAAACTCACCCAGTGGCCGGCCAGGAGCAGGCCGCAGAGCGCCAGGCGCAGCCATTGCGCGGGTCCCAGGGCGCGCCAGGCCTGGCCCGCGAGGCGGGCGAAGAGGCCGAGGGCGAGCACCGCGAACAGCGCACGACCGAACACGATCACCCCGGGGGAGGCGCTGGCCAGCTTGCCGAACACCCCGGTCAGGCCGAAGAGGAGGGCGCCGCCGTGCAGGGCGGCGAGGGCGGAACGTCGATTCATGGGGATCCTTCAGGCCAGGCGCGCACCGTTGGGCAGGGGCTTGTCGAAGCCGGCCAGGACCACCTTGTCCTCGCTATCGTAGACCCCGGTGACCAGGACCTCCGAGCGCACCCCGGCGATCTGCTTCGGAGCGAAGTTGCAGACGCAGAGGACCTGGCGTCCGACCAGTTGCTCGGCCTGGTAGTGTGCGGTCAGTTGCGCGCTGGAGGTGCGCAGGCCGAGCGGTCCGAGGTCGACCTCGAGGACATAGGCGGGTTTGCGTGCCTTGGGGTTGGGAGCGGCGCTGAGGATGGTGCCGACGCGCAGTTCGACGCGTTCGAAATCCTGCCATTCGATGATGTCCATGCTGACTCCTGTTCTGTCGATGGGCAGAGAGTAAGGAGTCGTGACGGATTTGTCTGTCGTGCGGCTAGCCGGTTTTGTCGCGGGACTCGCGACGCAGTTGTCGCGGGGTGACGCCGAACTCGCGGACCAGCGCTGCGGTGAAGGCGCTCTGCGAGGCGTAGCCGACCCGGGCGGCGATCTCGCCCACCGCCAGGCTGCTCTCCAGCAACAGTTCGTGGGCCTGGTGCAGGCGTCGGCTGCGCGCGTAGTCCATGGGCGTCTGTCCGGTCTCGGCGAGGAACAGGCTGTGGAAGCGCGCCACCGAAAGACCGGCCAGCCGCGCCAGGTCGGCTACCTGTAGCGGATGGGCGGCATGGCGGTCGAGGTAGGCGTCGAGGCTGGCCAGTGGCAGGCGGGGCTGCTGGCGCGGCGGCTGGCGCTCGCTGGCCAGGCTGGCGAGGAGCAGGCCGGCGCCCTGGTGGGCGATCACCGGGTCGTTGATCGGGCCGCTGGCCAGCCAGTTCACCAGTTGGCCCTGGGCGGGCGTCAGCGACAGCGCCTGCGGTCGCTCGAACAGCCGCCTACCGGCTTCGGCGTGTTCGCCCAGGCCCAGCAGCAGGCTGCCGTCGCAGGGCAGGTCGAGGACCAGGCAGCGGCTGCCGGAGGGACTCGAGCAGGCATGCCGGGCTTGCGCCGGAACCACCGCGAAGGTCTGCCGCAACACGCGGCTGCCGCGCCCCTCGACCTCGAAGTCGAGGCAGCCGCTGAGGCCCAGGACCAATTGGGCATGGTCATGGCTGTGGACGATCTGGTCGTGGCTGTAGTGGCGCAGGGAAAGGATCGAACCCATGGCGAAGCTCCCGGAGGCAGGCGCCCAGTCTACCCGCTGGCGCCGGCGACAGACAGCCGGGCCCTGTCACGCAACGGTCGCCGGCCTGTCACAGTCGTTTCACCGGCGCCGGCCAAGATCGGAAAAACACCGTCGGAGACCCGCCGATGAGCACCGCGCAACGCTTCACCTCGAACCGCAAGCAGCGGGTCCGGACCCTGTGGATCTCGGATGTCCACCTGGGGACGCGGGATTGCCAGGCCGAACACCTGGCGGCGTTCCTCAAGCGCTACCACGCCGATCGCATCTACCTGGTGGGCGACATCATCGACGGCTGGAAGCTGCGCGGCGGCATCTACTGGCCGCAGGCGCACACCAACGTGATCCGCCGCCTGCTCACCCTGAGCAAGCGCGGCACCGAGGTGATCTACGTCACCGGCAACCATGACGAATTCCTGCGCCGCTATTCGAGCCTGATCCTCGGCAACATCCGCCTGGTCGACGAGGCGGTGCACAGTACCGCCGACGGCCGCAAGCTGCTGGTGATACACGGCGACCAGTTCGACGTGATCACCCGCTACCACCGCTGGCTGGCGTTCCTCGGCGATTCCGCCTACGAGTTCACCCTGCTCCTCAACCGTTGGCTGAACCACTGGCGGCGGCGCTGGGGCTACGGCTACTGGTCGCTGTCGGCGTACCTCAAGCACAAGGTCAAGACCGCGGTGAACTTCATCAGCGACTTCGAGGAAGCCATCGCCCACGAGTGCCACAAGCGCGGGCTCGACGGGGTGGTCTGCGGGCACATCCACCATGCCGAGATCCGCCGCATCGAGGGCGTCGATTACCTCAACTGCGGCGACTGGGTGGAGTCCTGCACGGCGCTGATCGAACACTGGGACGGCAGCATCCAGCTCTACCGCCTGGCCGAGGAGCAGGCGTGGCTGGCGGCGCAGGCCGCGGCGGTCGAGCCGGCGGCATGAGGCTATTGATCGTCAGCGACGCCTGGTTACCGCAAGTCAACGGAGTCGTCACCAGCCTGCTGGCCCTGCAGCGCGAGCTGGAACTGCTGGGCCACCAGGTACGGGTGCTGTCGCCCGCCGACTTCCGCTGCCTGCCCTGTCCCAGCTATCCGGAAATCCCCCTGGCCTGGAACCTCTGGCGCCTCGGCGGGCTGATCGAGGCCTTCGCCCCGGATGCCGTGCACCTGGCCACCGAGGGGCCGCTCGGCTGGGCCGCGCGGCGCTGGCTGGGCAAGCGCGGCCTGGACTTCACCTCGGCGATCCATACGCGCTTTCCCGAATACCTGCGTGACCGCTGTCCGTGGCTGCCGTTGTCCTGGGGCTATGCCTTCCTGCGCACCTTCCATCGGCCGAGCCGGGCGGTGCTGGTGAGCACCCCGCGCCTGCGCGACGAGTTCTGCGCCTGGCGCTTCCAGCACCTGCGGCTGTGGCGCAAGGGCGTCGATACCGAACTGTTCCATCCCGCCGAGACACCTCCGGCGAAAGAGCGGCCGCCGGTGTTCCTGTATGTCGGGCGGCTGGCGACGGAAAAGAACCTGGAGGCGTTCCTCGATCTCGAACTGCCGGGCGAAAAATGGCTGGTGGGCGACGGCCCGCAGCGGGCGGCGCTGGAGCAGCGCTATCCACAGGCGCGTTTTCTCGGCTACCGCCATGGTCGCGCGCTGGCCGACGCCTACCGGGCGGCCTCGGTGCTGGTGTTCCCCTCGCTGACCGATACCTATGGCCTGGTGATGCTCGAAGCCCTGGCCTGTGGCGTGCCGGTGGCGGCCTTCGCCGTGCCGGGGCCGCTGGATGTATTGCAGCAGGGCGTGACCGGGGTCATGCACGAGGATCTTGGCGAAGCCTGCCGCCAGGCGCTGGCGCTGGATCGCCAGGCCTGCGGGCGCTGGGCGCGGGAGCAGTCCTGGCGGGTTTCGGCGGAGGAGTTCCTGGCGCTGCAGGCGAGCGGCCCGCGGACTGCGCCGGAATGGCGCGACGAACTGCCGGCGGCGTTCGACGAACTTAGAGGATGACCTTGTCGCGCAGGCGTTCGGCGGCCTGTTGCAGGGCCTGGATGACCCGTTCCTTGTCGTAGTTCTGGATGTTGTTGGTGTCCAGGTACATGGAGAAGCCGGGCAATTCGTGCTCGACGTAGCTGGGCGCGGCGCCGAGGTCGCGGCGCGAGTCCACCACCTGGTAGATCTGCACCGGGCGGCTGAAGCCCTTGACCGCGATCTGGCCCTTGTCGCGGCACATGATCACGTCCTTGATCAGCGAGTAGGTCTCGTGGGAAATGAGGATTTCGCCGGCTTCCGAGGCGCTTTCCAGGCGGCTGGCGAGGTTCACCTCGCGGCCGATGATGGTGTAGTCCATGCGCGTGTCGGCGCCGAAGTTGCCCACCGTGCAATAGCCGGTGTTGATGCCCATGCGGATTTCCAGCGGCTTGGTGATGCCCTGGGCCCGCCACTGCTGGCGTAGCACCTTCATGTGCTTGCGCATGGCGATGCCCATCGATACCGCAGCCACGGCGTCCTTCTTCGCGCCCTGGGTGCTGGGGTCGCCGAAGAACACCATGACGCAGTCGCCGACGAACTTGTCGATGGTGCCGCCGTACTTGAGGGCGATCTTCGACATTTCGTTGAGGTAGTTGTTGAGCAGGTCGGTCAGGGCCTCGGCTTCCAGTTCCTCGGATAGCTCGGTGAAGCCGCGGATGTCGGAGAAGAACACGGTGAGCTTCTTGCGCTGGGTTTCCAGGCGCACGCTCTTCTTGCCGCTGAAGATCATTTCCCAGACCTGCGGCGACAGGTACTTGGCCAGGTTGCGCGCGAGCCGCGCGGCCTTTTCCTGCTCGCGGGCGATCTCCTGGCGCACCTGGGCCAGGCGCAGGCCCTGCTGGTGGCCGAAGAAGGCGGTGATGCAGATGTACAGTCCGCAGAACAGGATGCTGACCGCGGCCACCTCGACCGGGGTATTGCCCAGCAGCGGCGGGGCGACGAGCACGGCGACCAGCAGGGCGCTGCTGGCCGATACCAGCAAGGCCATGCCGAGCAGGCGCAGGCCGCCGATGACCAGCGCGGTGAAGCTCAGCACCAGCAGGAACATCAGGCTGGGCACCACGGAGAAGCCGAGCAGCGCCATGCCCAGGCCACAGTGCACGGCGTCGACCGCGAGCAGGGCGCGGGTCACCTTGCGCGGGTCGTGCTGGCGGAAGCGCTGGCCGAGGTGGTACGCCAGGTGCGGGTAGAGCAGCGCATAGGGCACCATCCAGAGGATGCCGTAGCTGAAATACTGGGTGTAGGTTCCCGCCGCGATGCTGGCGCCACAGGCGATATAGGCCAGCACGCGCGAATAGTATTCACGCATGGACGCGACGGACCGGCTCGTCGGCGAGCGGTCGGGGAGGGTAGGCTTCATGCGCTGGAGAGGATCCCTGTGTATTTTCGTCCCGGCTCGGCCTCGTGAGCTTTCCGCCTGGGGAATGGCGGGTGGCCAGGTTGCTGGCGGAATCTTAACCAAGCGTTTGCGCGGCGGCCAGTGACAGCTGATCGATAGTTCAGGAAAGCGCGCCGATCCGGGACCGACGGTCGTCCCGGGGGAGCGACCGGCCCGGGGGGCCAGCCGCGCGGATGGGTCAGAAGCGGATGCGGCCGGTGAAAGCGTCCTTGAGCATCACCCAGTCGCCCATGAACGACCACAGCGGGTACTTGAAGGTGGCCGGGCGGTTCTTCTCGAAGACGAAGTGGCCGACCCAGGCGAAGCCGTAGCCCACCAGCGGCAGCGCCAGCAGCCATAGCCACTGCTGGCTGGCCACGGCGTGGAAGAGCACCGCCAGCACCAGCAGGCTGCCGACGTAGTGCAGGCGGCGGCACACCGCGTTGCTGTGTTCCTGCAGGTAGTAGGGGTAGAACTCGGCGAAACTGTGGAAACGCTCGTCATCAGGGCTGCTCATGGAATGCCTCCTCTCGTTGTGTCCGCGCAGTGTAGTGCGGGCCGCACGATGTCGCGGATGACATACAGGGCCAGTTTAGTATCCTTGGGCCGCCAGGCCGGACGACGGTCGGCGTGCCTCCCGCCAGAACAAGAAGAGACCGATGCCGGAACGTACAACCTTGTCCAGCTGGGTCCAGGGCATCGTCCTCGCCCTGGAGCTGGAAGGCCTCGACGGACGCCAGCTGTTCGCCGAGCTGGGCCTCGACTACCAGGCCTTGCAGGACCCCGACGCGCGCTTCCCGCAGGACGCCATGAGCCGTCTGTGGCAGCGTGCGGTGGCGCTCAGCGGCAACCCGGCGATCGCCCTGAACATCGCCCGGGTCCGGCGCCCGGCTTTCCACGTCGTCGGCTATGCGCTGATGTCGAGCCGCAACCTGGCGGAAGGCTTCGCGCGCCTGGAGCGCTACCAGCGGATCATCGCGGAAGCGTCCGACCTGACTTTCCGCCGCACGCCGCAGGGCTATCGAATCGGCGTCACGGTGCATGGCGATCGCCTGCCGGCGCCACCGCAGAGTGCCGAATGCTCGCTGGCCTACCTGGTGGACATGGTCCGCTGGATCACCGGCCGGTCGCTGGACCCGCTGGCGGTGGAACTGCCCGGCGCGCCCCGCGAGCCGCTGGCACCCTATGTCGAGCTGTTCCGCGCGCCGCTGCGCTTTCACGCCGAGGAGTTCGCGCTGGTGTTTTCCCGCGTCGACCTCGAGACGCCGCTACCCTCGGCCAACGAGGCGCTGGCCCAGTTGCACGATCGCTTCGCCGGCGAATACCTGGCGCGTTTCAGTACCAGCCGCATTACCCATCTGACCCGGCAGACCTTGTGCCGGCTGCTGCCGCAGGGAGAACCCAAGCGCGAACGGGTGGCCCAGGCGCTGCACCTGTCGCAGCGCACCTTGCAACGGCGCCTCCAGGAAGAAGGCACCAGCTACCAGCAACTGCTCGACGACACGCGCCGGGATATGGCCGAACAGTATCTCCAGCAGCCCGGCCTGACCTTGCTGGAAGTCGCCTACCTGCTGGGTTTCGCCGATCCGAGCAATTTCTTCCGGGCATTCCGCCGCTGGTTCGGCTGCACGCCCAACGAATACCGGGCGCGCCGCCAGGAGCGCCCGGGCTAGTCGCCAGGCCAGGCGGGACGCTTCAGGGCTGCACGGCGGGTTGCGCCGAGGCCTGGCGTAGGGTCCAGTCGAGAACCTGGGCCGACAGCGTATCGCCGGCCTTGCCGAAGGCGCTGACCACCGCCGCGACCTTCTTGCCATCCACCGGCTGGCTGACCTCGAAACGCCGGCTGGCGACCACGCGCTTGTCGTCGGTACGCACCAGGCGCGCGTCGTAGCGGATCAGCGCGCTGGCCTGGCCGTTCGGGTACTCGGTCTGGAAGGCGCGAAGGTCGCCGCCCAGTTCGAAATCGGCCTGCAGGTTGCTGTCGTCGCTGCTCAGGCCGCGGACCCGGCCGTCGGCCTGGAACGCCTGCATCAGACGATCGCGCAGCAGCGACGGCGCCGGATCGCTCCAGCGCGCGCCCTGGTACACGCTGATTTCGTCGCCGTGCGGGCGCACCGCGATGCGCGGGCTCTCCAGCACCAGGCTGGTACGCGGCCGGGCGATCCGCAGCGACCAGTCGACCGGCCGCGCGGCGGCGCTGGCCGGAGGGTTGTGCACCGGTAGCAGGTAGACCTGGAGGACCTGCGCTTCCGGTAGGATCGAGCAGGCGCCGAGGGTGGCGAGCGCGGCCAGGGACAGGCGACGCAGCGGGCGAAGGGCGAGCCTCATGGGGTGAACTCCTTGGTTTTTTCCCGGCCCAGCAGGTAGTTCGCCGGGTTCTCTTCCAGGCGCCGGCTGATTCCGCGCAGTGCCGCCAGGGTATCGCGCAGTTCGCTGACCGCCGGGCCCAGCTCGGAGAGTCCCTGGATGCCGCCGTCCAGCGAGTGGCGATTCTCGCTGATCAACTGGTCGAGGGTGGCGCTGGTGCGCTCCAGCGAAGCCATGGTCTTGTTGGCGTTTTCCAGCATCCCCTTGCCTTGCTCGTTGAGCAGGCCGTTGGCGCTGCGCATCAACTCGCTGGCCTGGGCCAGCGCGGCGTTGGCCTGCCTGCTCGCCTGGGCCAACTGCTGCATCACCGCGCTGACGTTCTCGCGCTCGGCGGAGAGCGCGCCGGTGGCCTGGTCGAGATGGTCGAGGGTGCGGCTGATGCGCGCTGTGTTTTCCTCGGAGAGCAGGTTGCTGAAGCGCGCGATGAGCTGGTTGATGTTGCCCATCAGGTCTTCGCCGTTGCTCAGCAACTGGGTCAGCGGCGAGGGCGTGGCGACGATCACCGGGATCTTCCCGTCCTTGCCCTCCAGCATCGGGCTGGCGGGCGTGCCGCTGCTGAGCTGGATGATCGAGGTGCCGGTGATCCCGGTGAGCGCCAGCTTGGCGGTGGTGTCCTGCTTGATCGGCGCGCTGGCCACCACGCGGATGCGTGCCCAGACCTTGCGCGGGTCCTGCGGATCGAGGCGGAGGAAGGCCACGTCGCCGACCTTGATCCCGCTGTACTGCACCGAGCTGCCCTGGGAAAGGCCGCTGACCGCTTCGTTGAAGACGATGTCGTAGTAGTTGAACTTGCCCTCCGAGCCGGACTTGGCCAGCCACAGGCCGAAGAGCAGGGCGGCGCCGATCACGATCACGCTGAACAGGCCGATCAACACATGGTGGGCTCGGGTTTCCATCTCAGTGATTCTCCGGCACGGCGGCGGCTTGGTGGGCGGCGCGCCCGCGCGGCCCGTGGAAGTATTCGCGGACCCAGGCGTCGTCGGTGGCGGCGACCCGTTCCAGGGTATCGACCACCAGGACCTTCTTCTGCGACAGCACGGCGACCCGGTCGCAGATGGTGTACAGGGTGTCCAGGTCATGGGTGACCAGGAACACGGTCAGGCCGAGGGCGTCGCGCAGGGTACGGATCAGGTTGTCGAAGGCCGCCGCGCCGATCGGGTCGAGGCCGGCGGTGGGCTCGTCGAGGAACAGGATGTCCGGGTCCAGCGCCAGGGCGCGGGCCAGGGCGGCGCGCTTGATCATGCCGCCGGAAAGCGAGGCCGGATACTTGTCGCCGGCGTTGGCCGGTAGCCCGGCCAGGGCCAGCTTGACCTGGGCCAGGTGCTCGGCGTCGGCGCGCGGCAGGCCGGCGTTCTCGATCAGCGGCAGGGCGACGTTCTCCACCACGGTAAGCGAGGAAAACAGCGCGCCCTGCTGGAACAGCACGCCGAAGCGCCGTTCGACCAGGGAGCGGCGCTCCTCCGGCAGTTGCAGCAGGTCTTCGCCGAACACCCGCACGCTGCCGGAGGTCGGCCGGCGCAGGCCGACGATACTGCGCAGCAGCACCGACTTGCCGGTGCCGGAGCCGCCGACCACGCCGAGGATCTCGCCGCGACGGACGTCGAGGTCGAGGTGCTCGTGGACCGCCTGGGCGCCGAAACGGTTGCACAGGTCGCGGACCTGGATGATCGCCTGCGGGTTGTCCTGGCTCACCAGCCCATCTCCATGAAGAACAGCGCGGCGAGGGCGTCGAGCAGGATCACCACGAAGATCGAGTGGACCACGCTGGTGGTGGTGTGCTCGCCCACCGACTGGGCGCTGCCGCTGACCTTGAAGCCTTCCAGGCAGCCGATCACGGCGATCAGGAAGGCGAACAGCGGGGCCTTGCTGATACCGACCAGGAAATGCTGTACGCCGATTCCGTCCTCCATGATCGACAGGAACATCGCCGGCGGGATGTCCAGGGTCCAGGCGCAGACGGTCATGCCGCCGACGATGCCGCAGAGCATGCCGACGAAGGTCAGCATCGGTAGCGATACCAGCAGCGCCAGCACCCGCGGCAGCACCAGCAGCTCGATGGGGTTGAGGCCGAGGGCGCGGATCGCGTCGATTTCCTCGTTGGCCTTCATCGAGCCGATCTGCGCGGTGAAGGCGCTGGCGGTGCGGCCGGCCATGAGGATCGCGGTGAGCAGCACGGCGAACTCGCGGAGGAAGGAGAACACCACCAGGTTGACCGTGTAGATGGTCGCGCCGAAGTTGGCCAGCACCGTGGCGCCGAGGAAGGCGATCACCGCGCCGACCAGGAAGGTCAGCAGGGCGATGATCGGCACCGCGTCCAGACCGCTCTTCTCGATGTTCGCCACCAGCGGTGTGACCCGCCAACTGGCCGGGCGGACCAGGCTGCGGAGCAGGGTCTCCAGGGTCAGGCCGATGAAGCCGAGGAGTGCCTTGAGGTGCAGCCAGAAGGTCTCCATGGCACAGCCGATGCGAGCCAGCAGTTCGATGGCGGTGGTCGGCGGCTTGGGTTTTTCCGGTTCGCAGAAGTCGTGCAGGGCGTGGCCGACGGTCTTCAGCAGGGCCTGGCGCTCGCGCGGCAGGCCGGGCTCCAGCTCGGCGAGGTCGGCCAGCCGCTCGGCGCCGAGCAATTCGGCGAGCAGGGCGGCGCCGGCGGTATCCAGGGCGCCCAACTGGCTCAGGTCGAAGCTGGCGTTGGCCGCCACTTCGCTGCGCAGGCGCGTCACCTCGCGCTCCAGAGCCGTGTAGTGGGCGAGCGTCCAATCACCTATGGCTCTGACGCGGGCGGGCTGGGTGGAGCTATCCAGGCTCACGTGGCCGGGTTGCGGCTGTGTCGTCATGGTGCAGAAGCTTACACCGGCTTTTCAGTCCCTGAGTAGAGCCATTGCAGACAGGCCCGTGAGCGCTCAGTGGCGCCAGAACGCCGGGGTCAGCAGGACCAGCACGGTGATGATCTCCAGGCGGCCGAGCAGCATGCCGGCGGCCAGCAGCCACTTGGCGGCGTCCGGCAGGCTGGCGAAGTTGCCCGAGGGGCCGATGATGGGCCCCATCCCCGGGCCTACGCCGGCCACGGTACTGGCGGCGCCGGTGAGCGCGGTCATCCAGTCCAGGCCGATCAGCGACAGGCCGAGGGCGAGCAGGCAGACGACGATCGCGAAGAAGAACGAGAAGGTCAGGATCGAGCGGACGATTTCCTCGTCCAGGCGATGGCCGTTGTAGTTCTGCTTGAGCACTGCGCGCGGATGGATCAACTGGTAGAGGTTGGCCTTGAGCAGGGTATAGGCGACCTGGAAGCGGAAGATCTTGATACCGCCGGCGGTAGAACCGGAGCAACCGCCGATGAAGCCGAGGTAGAAGAACAGCATGATCGAGAAGTGCCCCCACATGCTGTAGTCGCCAAGGGCGAAGCCGGTGGTGGTGACCACCGAGGTGACGTTCACTGCGACGATGCGGAAAGCATCCATCCAGGGCAGCTTGGAGGTTACCGCGTACCAGGTGCCCATCAGCAGCCAGGTCACCAGCAGCAGGCCGAGCAGGCCGCGGACCTGCTGGTCCTTGATCAGCGCCTTGCGGTGTCCGCGCAGGGTGGCGACGTAGAGCGCGAACGGCAGGCTGCCGAGGATCATCACCACTACCGCGGTCCAGTGAACCGCTGGCTGCTTCCACTTGGCCAGGGATTGGTCGGAGGTGGAGAAACCGCCGGTGGAAATCGCCGACATGGCGTGGTTGACCGCGTCGAACGGGCTCATGCCCGCGCCCCAGAAGGCCAGGCTGCCGAGCAGGGTGATGCCGACATAGGTGGCGACGATGTACTTGGCGACCATGTGCGAGCGTGGCAGGACCTTTTCCGAGCGGTCCGAGGATTCGGTCTGGAACAGGCGCATGCCGCCGATCCGCAGCATCGGCAGGATCGCCACGGCCATGGCGATGAAGCCGATGCCGCCCAGCCAGTGCAGCAGAGAGCGCCAGATGAGGATGCCCGGGGACATGTCGTCCAGCCCGCTGAGCACGGTGGAGCCGGTGGCGGTGATTCCCGACATGCTTTCGAAGAAGGCATCGGTGTAGCTGATGTGCTGCTGCAGGACGAACGGCAGGGCGGCGAAGATGCATACCAGCACCCAGCTCGATACGGTGAGCATGTACATGTCCCGCGGGCGCAGGTGGACATGCTCGGGACGTCCCGGCAGGACCAGGCCGAGGCCGGTGACGAAGGTGGCGACGCTGGACCAGATGAATGCCTGGATGCCTTCGGTACGGTCGAAGGCGAGCATGGTCAGGATCGGGACCAGCATGCTGGCGGCCAGAGTGATCAGGAAGATGCCGATGATGAAACCGAGGATACGTAGGGTCGGCAAGGCCATGGATCGTGGGGCTCTGGGCGGTGGCGGACCGGTCATTCTACCAGCCGTCCGCGGAGAGTAAATCTGCCGCTGCGCCCCTCTTCACAGCAGCCGCGAAATCGCTAGAATCTCGCTTCGCCCGCCGGCGCTCGCCGGTTTCTCTGGTGTTCTGCCAACCATGTCCACTGACAATCCGTGTCTTACCTGCGGCGCCTGCTGTGCGCATTTTCGTGTGTCTTTCTATTGGGGCGAGTGCCGTTCCGCAGGCGGCGTCGTACCCGACGAACTGACCGTCCGCATCAGCCCGCAGATGGTCGCCATGAGCGGTACCGAGAACAAGCCGGCGCGCTGCGTCGGGCTGCTCGGCGAGGTCGGTTGCGGCGTTCGCTGCACCGTCTACGAGCAGCGCTCGAGTACCTGCCGCGAGTTCGAGGCGGCCTGGGCCAACGGCCAGCCCAACCCGGCCTGCGATGCCGCGCGCGCCGCCTACGGCCTGCCGCCGCTGACCCCGCCGCTGCAGCCGCACCTGGCGCCGGGACGGGTCGCCTGAGAGCGGGCGTGAGCCTGGCGATTGCGTCTACAATGGCGATTTCGTTTCTGACAGGAGTTCGCCCATGGAGGCTCTCGACGCCTTGCTCACTCGCGTTTCCCACGCCCGCCTGAGCGATCCCGCGCCCTCGCCGGAGCAGCTCGACCGGCTGTTCCGGGTCGCCTTGCGTGCCCCGGACCACGGGCAACTGCGGCCCTGGCGCTTCATCCTGGTAGAGGGCGAAGGCCGCCGGGCCCTGGGCGACCTCTACGCCCGCGCCCTGGCGAGCCGCCAGCCGGACGCCGCCGAGGAAGCGCTGGCCAAGGCCCGCAACATGCCGCTGCGCGCACCGCTGCTGGTCGTGGCGGTGGCCTGCCTGCAGGATCACCCGAAGGTGCCGCATGGCGAGCAACTGCTGGCCGCTGGCTGCGCTGCCCACGGCCTGGTGCTGGGCGCCTATGCCCAGGGACTGGGGGCGATGTGGCGGACCGGCGAGATGGCCACCGATCCGGTGGTGCACGCCGGCCTGGGGCTCGGCGAGCAGGAGCGGATCATCGGCTTCGTCTACCTGGGTACGCCGATGGGCGAGTTGCGCACGCCGGCGGAACTCGACCCGACGGCCTTCGTCAGCGCCTGGCCGGGCTGAGCGGCAACAGCAGGCGTACGCACCAATACGCGCCCTGGGCGTGCCAGAGCAGTCGTCCGCCCTGCCAGCCGGCCAGTCGTCGGGCGGCTTCCACGGCCGCCGGCAGCCAGCGCCGGCCTTCTTCCGCCTGGCCGAGGATGTCCAGGCGCAGCCGGCCGTGGCGTGCGTCCAGCGCCGGATTCAGTGTGATGCGCTGCCACGGGCGGGCCTGCGCGGCGCCGCCGAGCAGGCCGTAGAGCGCCTCGTGCAAGGCCGGGCGCCAGCTTTCCAGCGGCCAGGTGCCGCGTTCCGGCAGGTTCAGGTCGAGGCGCGCCCAGCGATGCCGCAGTTGCTGGGCGACCTGTCCCAGCTCGACCGCCAGGACCAGCGATTGCGGTTCGTCGCCGGGAGGTTCCGGCGGCGGCGCGATGGCCTGGGCGAGCGGGCGTTCATCGAGGAACAACGAAGCGGGAAGAGTCATGCCGGATGCTCCTGGGGAATTGTTCATCTGGGCGCGGCGTCATTCGGTCGCCTTGCGCCGTAGCGGCAGGCTGAGGGTGGCGATGAAGCCGCCGTCGGGATGGTTGCCCAGGCGCAGGTGCCCGCCGTGGCGCTCGATGGCGCGGCGGGCGATGGCCAGGCCCAGGCCGTGTCCCGGGCTGCTCTGGTTGGGTGCGCGGAAGAACGGCTCGCCCAACTGCTCCTGCAGTTCGGCGGCGATGCCTGGCCCATGGTCGCGGACGCTCAGGCGCAGGTAGTCGCCGGCGCTGCTGGCACGCACCTCCAGGGGTTGGCCGACGGGGTTGAAGCGCACGGCGTTGCGCAGCAGGTTGTCTACCGCGCGTTCGAACATGTCCGGCCAGCCGTCGATGCTCAGGTCAGGCGCCACCTCCAGGCGGATATCCTGTTCCGGAGCCAGCAGCAGGGCGTCTTCGCGCAGCCGCTGGAGCAGCGGTAGCAGGGCGATCCGTTGGCTCGCGCCGGGTTCGGCGTCGAGCCGGGCGAGGGCGAGGATCTCGCCGATCAGCGCTTCCAGGCGGTCGCATTCCTGTTCCAGGCGCGGCCACATCTGCGCCCGCGCTTCCGGTTCGGCGCGTTCGGCCAGGGCCAGGGCGATGCGCAGGCGAGCCAGCGGCGAGCGCAGTTCGTGGGATACGTCGCGGAGCAACTGACGCTGGCTGCCGATCAGGCTTTGCAGGCGTTCGCCCATGCGGTTGAAATCGCGCGCCAGGGTGCCCAGTTCATCGCCGCGCCGCGCCAGGCGGGCCAGGCTGTCCTTCTGGTAGGCGGTCTGGCCGAGGTCGTGCACGGCGCGCCGCAGACGGTTCAGCGGACGGGTGATGGACAGCGTCAGCAGCAGGCTGAACAGGGTCAGCACCACCAGTGCGATGCCCAGCGCGCTGAGCGGCCAGAGCAGGCTGCCGCGGTGCCAGGCCTCCAGCTCCGGGTGCGGGATGCGGTAGATGAACAGATAGGTATGGTTGCTCTGCGGGCTGACGTATTCCTGGCTCAGCTGGCGCCAGGGGAAGCGCGGCAGGTTGCGGTCGCTGGTGCGCGGCGGGCGGTGGTTGGGGCGCGGCAGGTAGGTGCCGTCGACCAGGCGCTGGCCGCTTTCATCGAGCACCTGGATGGAAATCCCGTAGTCGCGACGGCGTTGCTCCAGCAAGCCCTGGGCCGCGTAGCTGCCCTGTTCTTCGTAGAGGGCGGTCCACTGCTCGGCGAGATCCTTCAGGCCAGGATGGCGGGCGATGATCCAGGTGTCCTGGTTCAGCGCACGACCCAGCAGGATGGACAGCCCGGCGACCAGCAGCAGGGCCAGCCAGAAGGCGGCGAGGATTCGCCAGAAGAGTGAACGCATGGTTTTCCTGTTGAATCGCATGTCGGGCCGGCCGCGAGGGTAAACCCCTAGGATATGCGATTCCGGCTGGTCGGAAGACCGCTACCGGAGGACCCGGTAGCGGTGGCTCGGACGTCAGTTGGACTTCTTGTCGGCCTTCCATTGCTGGAATTCGGCCCACTCTGCCTTGCGCTGCTCGCGCTTCTTCTGCAGTTCGTCGAACTTCTTCTGCTGCTCGGGGGTGAGTAGGGCGCGGATGTCCTTCTGGGTCTTCTCGTGGCTGGCCTTGAGTTCGTCCTTCAGGGCCTTCTGCTCGGCCGCCGGCAGCTTGGCCAGGTAGCGCTGGGTGATCTCGTGGCGGGCCTTCATCTGTTCGCCCATCAGTTTGCCCATCTGCTGGCGCTGTTCGCGGGTCAGGTTCAGTTCCTTCATCGGGCCGCCATGCCGGGGACCGTGCTGGCCCATCATGTGGCCGCCTTCCATCGGCGGGGGCGGCAGGTCGTTGGCGGCGGGCGCGGCCATGGCGAAGGTCGGCAGGGCGGCGGCGATGAACAGGGCGGTTAGCGTCTTGCGCATGGTGTTTCTCCTTTCTGGGTCCGGCCATTTACCGGATGAGCCCAGTCTAGGGAGGTCAAGGTCAAGCGCGGTCAGCCCTGGGTAAAGCTTGGGTAAAGACCTTGTGTCGGCGGGCTGACGAAACCCGCTCAGTGGCTGTAGTAGTAGCCGCGGCCGCGCAGGGCGAGGATGCGCGGGCTGCCGTCGGGGTGGCTGCCGAGCTTCTTGCGCAGGTTGCTGACGTGCATGTCCAGGCTGCGGTCGTAGAGGGTCAGCTTGCGGCCCAGCGCCAGTTGCGCCAGGGCCTGCTTGTCCAGCGGCTCGCCGGGCTGGCGCAGGAGCGCTTCGAGGATGCGGCTTTCGGAAAGGGTCAGGCTGATCTCCTGGCCGTCGATCTGCGCCACGCCGCGCGTCAGGTTCAGCGACAGGTCGCCCAGTTGCATCTGCGCGCTGGGCTGCGCCGGGTGGGTTCGCCGCAGCACGGCGCGCAGCCGTGCGGTGAGTTCGCGCGGATCGCAGGGCTTGGCCAGGTAGTCGTCGGCGCCCAGTTCCA
>NZ_KV800316.1:187001-240884 GCF_001810205.1 Pseudomonas sp. HMSC076A11
GCTTGGCCAGGTAGTCGTCGGCGCCCAGTTCCAGACCGAGGATGCGGTCCAGCGGCTCGCCGCGGGCGGACAGCATCAGCACCGGCAGGTCGGGATGGTCGCCGCGCAGTTGCTTGAGCAGTTCCAGGCCGCTGCCGTCCGGCAGCATCACGTCGAGCACCACGGCATCCGGCGTCTGCTCGGCGAGGGCGCGACGGGCCTGGGCGCCGTCGTGGCTGGCACGCACGGAGAAACCTTCCTGGACCAGCCAGGTACCGAGCAGCTCGCAGAGCTCCCGGTCATCGTCGATCAACAGCAGTTCGCTCATCGGGTGTCGCTCAATTGATCCATTCGCGTCGCTGTCGCCGGCGGCCGCGGCTCAGGGCGCCGAGGACGAACGCGAGCAGGGCGGTGGCGGCGCCGGCGACATACCAGGTCTGCTCTTCTGTGAGCAGCGGCGGTTGCCGCTGCGCCTGGGCCGCCTGCAACTGCTCGCGCAACTGGCGGTTCTCCTGGCGCATACGACTGACCAGTTCGTCGCGCTGGCGTTCCGTTTCCACCAGGCGGCGCTCCAGTTCGGCGGTAGCCTGCGTAATGGAAGGTTGCGCGGCTGGAATCGGTGCTGGCGCGGGTTCCTCGGCCAGGGCTAGGGAAGCTCCCAGGCTCAGCAGCAGGCAATGGGCAGCGGATGGACGCATCATGACTCCTTGTACCGATGAAGCGACGGATTGCACTGTCTTCCGGTTCGCCCTTCCGGCTTGGCGAAAGCGCCGGGCCGGCCTGGTTGCGCTGCGGCGGGCACCGGAAAGCGGCGTCCGGTGCGAAAACGTTTGCCGGGAGGGCGACCGGGCCGGCCGCCGGTACCCGGCGACTGCCTCAGGGCAGGACTTTCTTGAACGGCTTGACCACCACCTCGGCGTACACCCCGGCGGCCCGGTAGGGATCGGCCTCGGCCCAGCTCTGCGCCGCGGCCAGCGAATCGAATTCGGCGACGATCAGGCTGCCGGTGAAGCCGGCGGCGCCCGGGTCGTTGCTGTCGATCGCCGGGTGCGGGCCGGCGAGTACCAGGCGGCCTTCTTCCTTCAGCTGTTCGAGACGGGCCAGGTGGGCCGGGCGGCTGGCCAGGCGGCGTTCCTGGGAAGCGGGGATGTCACGGGCGATGATCGCGTAGAGCATGTCAGTCCTTGGGCTTTTCGCCGGTATCGGCGTCGTGCAGGTGGCGAGCCAGGAACAGGCCCTGGCCGATCAGGAACAGCAAGGTCATGCCGAGGCTGCCGAACACCTTGAAGTCCACCCAGAAGTTCGGATAGGTGAAGACCACGTACAGGTTGGCGAAGCCGCACACCAGGAAGAACACCACCCAGGCGATGTTCAGGCGCACCCAGAGGCCCTGCGGCAACTGGATGGCATGGCCCATGATGCGCTGGATCATCGGCTTGTCGCCGATGAAGTGACTGCCGGCGAAGGCCAGGGCGAACAGCCAGTTGACCAGCGGCGCCTTCCACTTGAGGAAGGTGTCCTCGTGGAAGGCCAGGGTTAGGCCGCCGAGGACCAGGCAGGCGCCGAGGGTGAACCACTGGCTCTTTTCCAGGTGGCGGTGCTTGAGCCAGAGGGCGCCGTAGACGATCACCGAGGCGAGGATCAGGGTCGCGGTCGCGCCGTAGATGCCACTCAGATTGAACCCGGCGAACTCGACGTTCTGAGGGTCTATCTTGTAGACGATGAAGAACAGGATCAGTGGGATGAAATCGATGAATTGCTTCATGGTGGCAGTCAGGACACGGTTGAAACGGCATAATAGCAACCTCTGGATGTTCTGAAACAGTCATCCTGTCTTTCCGAATGCGTCAGGCCTGTGCCGCAGGCGCATTCGCCAGGTGGAGCAGGCTCCCCGGACCCATGAACGGTACGTCTCGATACCGCGAGGCAGCGAATCGGCGTTGCTTCATCACCATTCTTCACTGGAATCAGGATTCAGCCATGCGTGTCGATCTGCATTGCCACAGTACCGCCTCCGATGGTGTGCTCGCGCCCGCCGCCCTGGTGCAGCGGGCCCACGAGAAAGGCGTCGGGCTGCTGGCGCTGACCGATCACGACACTCTGGAAGGCCTGCCGGAAGCCCACCAGGCGGCCGCTCGACTCGGTATCGAACTGGTCAACGGTATCGAGCTGTCCTGCACCTGGGGCGGTGCCACCATTCATGTGCTGGGCTACGGTTTCGACCTCGACGCCGCTCCCCTGCGCCAGGCGACCGAAGCCCTGCACCGGGGCCGCTGGGCGCGCGCCGAGGAAATCGACCGGCGGCTTGCGGCCAAGGGTATGCCCGGTGCGCTGGAGGGCGCGCGGGCGATCCAGCGGGCCCTGGGCGACAGCGGCAACGCGCCGGCGCGGCCGCATTTCGCCGAGTTCCTGGTCCAGGGCGGCTGGGTCAAGGATCGCGCCGACGCGTTCCGCAAGTGGCTGGGGGCCGGCAAGCTGGGAGACGTCAAGCAGCACTGGCCGACCCTGGAGGAAGTGGTCGGCTGCCTGCGCGAGGCGCGCGCCTGGATCAGCCTGGCGCACCCGTATCATTATGATTTCACCCGGACCAAGCGCCGGCGCCTGGTCGCCGACTTTCTCCAGGCCGGCGGACACGCCATCGAGGTGGTCAATGGCGTGCAGCCGGCCGAACAGGTCGGTACCCTGTCGATCCTGGCCCGCGAGTTCGGCCTGATGGTCACCGCCGGCAGCGATTTCCACGCGCCGGGCGACTGGTCCGAACTGGGCATGTACCGTGCGGTTCCAGAGGACCTTCCGGCCATGTGGCCGCGTTTCGCCAGGCATTTTCGCGATACCGAACGTCATTCCGAAGCCAAGGGGGCCGAATGAGCCAGTTCTTCCAGATCCATCCGGAAAATCCCCAGCCGCGGCTGGTCAAGCAGGCGGTGGAAATTGTCCGCCAGGGTGGGGTGATCGTCTATCCCACCGACTCGTCCTATGCCCTGGGCTGCCGCATCGGCGAAAAGACCGCGGTGGATCGCATCCGCCGCATCCGCCAACTGGACGACAAGCACAACTTCACCCTGGTCTGCCGCGACCTTTCCGAGCTGGGCGTCTATGCCAAGGTCGACACCGGCCTGTTCCGCCTGCTCAAGGCGCACACCCCCGGTCCCTACACCTTCATCCTCAGCGCCACCCGCGAGGTGCCGCGCATGCTCCTGCACCCCAAGCGCCGCACCATCGGCTTGCGCGTGCCGAACTGCCCGATCGCCCGTGCGCTGCTGGAAGAGCTGGGCGAGCCGCTGATGAGCGTGAGCCTGATCATGCCCGGCAGAGGCGAGCCACTGAACGATCCCTATGAAATGCGCCAGGTACTGGAACACCAGGTCGACCTGATCGTGGACGGGGGCTATGGCGGCGGCGAGGCCTCCACCGTGATCAGCCTGACCGACACCGATCCCGAAGTGATCCGCGTGGGTTGCGGCGATCCGGCGCCGTTCATGCAGCCGGCCTGAGCGCCGCCCGAATCCGCCCACCACGAGCCTAGCGATGCAGGACGATAACCCGGCCAACGCCGACACCCCTCCAGCCGAACCCGCCGCCGAGCGGGTGCCGCTGCAACTGGCGCTGGTCTACGGCGAGGCGGTCACCGAGCTGCCGCAGGACCTCTATATCCCGCCGGACGCGCTGGAGGTCTTCCTCGAGGCCTTCGAGGGCCCGCTCGACCTGCTGCTGTACCTGATCCGCAAGCAGAACATCGACATCCTGGATATCCCGGTGGCGGAAATCACCCGCCAGTACATGGGCTATGTCGAGCTGATGAAGGCGGTGCGCCTGGAGCTGGCCGCCGAGTACCTGGTGATGGCGGCGATGCTGGCGGAGATCAAGTCGCGCATGTTGCTGCCGCGCTCGGCGGAAGCCGAGGAGGAAGAGGAAGATCCACGGGCCGAGCTGATCCGCCGCCTGCAGGAGTACGAACGGTTCAAGAAGGCCGCCGAAGACCTCGACGAACTGCCCCGGGTCGGCCGCGACGTGCTGCTGCCGGCGGTGGCTGCTCCCGAGGCGCGGGCGCGCAAGCTGCTGCCGGAGCTGGCGCTGCAGGAGCTGATGCTGGTGATGGGCGAGATGCTGCGCCGCGCCGACCTGTTCGAGAGCCACCAGGTGACCCGCGAGGTACTGTCCACCCGCGAACGCATGAGCGAAGGGCTGGAGCGCCTGAAAGGCGGCGCCTTCGTGCCCTTCATCCAGTTGTTCACCCTGGAGGAGGGCAAGCTCGGCGTGGTGGTCACCTTCATGGCGATCCTCGAACTGGTCAAGGAGCAGATGGTGGAACTGGTGCAGAACGAGGCTTTCGGCGCCATCCATGTGCGCCTGCGGATAGCCCGCGAAGCGGAGGAAGGCGAAACCCTGGAGGAAGCCCTGGAAGACGATTTCGAGTGAGCGCGCCGCTGGCCGTTCGTCCTCCTGCGGACGGTCGCCTTTTCCGAGCTTCCGGCTTCGCTCCCTGCCGTGGCCTGTTAAGCTGCATGCCCGATTCCGCTATCTTTCCCTCTTCCTGGCTCCGGTATCCGTTGCGACGATGAACCTGTCCGATCCCCACGAACTCGCCACCCTGCTCGAAGGCATCCTCCTCGCGGCCGGCAAGCCGCTGTCGCTGGAACGCCTGGCCGAGCTGTTCGACGAGGCAGAGCGGCCGGAGCCGGGGCAGTTCCGCGACGCCCTGGCGATCCTGGCACTGTCCTGCGCGGGGCGCTCCTTCGAGCTGAAGGAAGTCGCGTCCGGGTATCGCCTGCAGATTCGCGAGCGTTTCTCGCCGTGGGTCGGCCGCCTCTGGGAGGAGCGTCCGCAGCGCTATTCGCGCGCGCTGCTGGAAACCCTGGTGCTGATCGCCTACCGCCAGCCGATCACCCGTGGCGAGATCGAGGAGATCCGCGGCGTGGCGGTGAACACCCAGATCGTCAAGACGCTGATGGAGCGGGAGTGGATCCGCATCGTTGGCTACCGCGAGGTGCCGGGGCGCCCGGCGATGCTGGCGACTACCAAGGCGTTCCTCGATTATTTCAACCTGAAGAGCCTCGACGAGCTGCCGCCGCTGTCGGCGCTGCGCGAGATGGAGCCCGAGCCGGAACCGCCGGTCGAAGTGGCGCCCGCGGCGCAGCCGCCGCGCGACGATCTCGACGAGGATGCGATTCCTGCCTCGATCCAGGCCCTGGCCGATCGCGCCATCGCCGAGGCCGGGGAAAGCCTCGAGGAGATCGAGGGGGAGGCCGGCGAGCCGGAGAAGCCGCGCGAGGAAACCAGCTTCCGCAGCCTGCTGCTGGAACTGGACGAGATGGAGCAGGGCCTGAAGACCGACTTCGACGACCTGCTCGACCCTCCGGAGCCCTCGGAGCAGGGCGACGAGTCCGCCGAGCCAGCGGCTGGGCCGATTCCCGTGGTCGCGGAGCAAGCCGTCGAGCCTGCCGTCGCGGAGGCTGTCGCGGGCGCCGATCCCGATGACGAAGAGCGCGCCCTGGCGGAGGCCATGCGCGAGGAGCGCGAGGCACTGGACGCCGACGACGACTGGCCGCGCCGCTGACCGTCGTTCCACCCTGTAGAATTCATCCGGCCGCGCCGGCGAGGCCGGCCCGCTCCGTTTCATCGACCCTGGAACTCCCCATGAAAGAGACCCTGAACGAACTGATCACCCTCATCAGCACCGGCTGCATGGGCGCCGAGGAGATCCGGCGGATCGCCGACGAGGCGGCCCAGGCCTATGCCGATCCGGCAGGGTTCCTCGCCGCCAACCCGGATATCAACTACGACGACAGCTTCCCGATCCCGCTCGGCGAGTGGGTGGTGGTCGGTAGCCTGCCGGATATCGTGCTGTTCCAGGCCGACACCTATGCCGAGCTGTTCGCCCGGATCGTCGCCTCCTTCGGCAAGGACGTGGCGTTCAACATCAAGCCGAAGCAGTTGCTCAAGACCGAGCCGCTGGTCGCCCTCAACCGTATCCAGGTGCAACTGAGCAGCATGTATCCGGAAAAGGGCGGCTACGTGCTGGTGGATTTCAGCGAGCCGCTGGACGACGAGTTGCAGGCGGTGCTGGTCTATACCCAGGACCTGCCGCGGGTCATGATGCTCTGCGTCGAGGCCGGCATCTATGCCGCGCCTGCCTACGAAAGCCTGCGCGACGCCGAGGCCGAGTGACCGCGGGCCGCTCGATCGGCCCGATAGTCATTCCCTCCTGGACGCCGGCCCGCCGCCTGTCGTGAAGTGACGGGCGAGGATCGGTTGCGGTCCGCGCCGAAAAAGGGGGAACGCTTGAAAAGTCCTTGCATCAATATCTGTGAGTTCGATGCCGACGTGTGCCGTGGCTGCGGGCGTACGCGCCAGGAAATCCGTGCCTGGAAGCGCGCGGACAAGGCCGAGCAGCGACTGATCCTCGCCGAGGCCGACCTGCGCCTGCTGGCGTTGCAGGCGCGCGGTCGGCGCAAGTTCCGCTGAGGCGCGTCAGTCGCGGGCGGCGGCCAGCGCCAGGGCGCTGTCCAGCATGCGGTTGGAGAAGCCCCACTCGTTGTCGTACCAGGCCATCGCCTTGACCAGCCGGCCGCTGACCTTGGTGTGGTTGGCGTCGAAGATCGACGAGCGCGGGTCGTGATTGAAATCCACCGACACCAGCGGCTGGGTGTTGTAGCCGAGCACCGGAGAGCCCTCGCTGGCTTCGCGCAGCAGGCGGTTGACCTCGTCTACGCTGGTATCCCGGGCCACCTGCACGGTGAGATCGACCAGCGACACGTTGATCACCGGCACCCGCACCGCCAGCCCGGTAAGCTTGCCGGCGAGTTCCGGCAGGACCAGGCCGACCGCCTCGGCGGCGCCGGTCTTGGTGGGGATCATCGACTGGGTCGCCGAACGTGCGCGGTACAGGTCCGGGTGGTACACGTCGGAGAGGTTCTGGTCGTTGGTGTAGGCATGGATGGTGGTCATCAGGCCGTGCTCGATGCCCAGCTCGCGATGCAGCACCTGGGCCACCGGTGCCAGGCAGTTGGTGGTGCAGGAGGCGTTCGAGACGATCCGATGGGAGGCGCGCAGCACCTCGTGGTTGACGCCGTAGACCACGGTGGCGTCGACGTCCTTGCCGGGCGCCGAGATCAGCACCTTGCCGGCGCCGGCCTGCAGGTGGGCAGCGGCTTTGTCGCGGCTGGTGAAGAGCCCCGTGCACTCGAGCACGATGTCCACGCCGAGGCTCTTCCAGGGCAGTTCCGCCGGGTTGCGGATGGCGCTGACGGCGATGCGGTCGCCCATCACCCGCAGGCTTTCGGCATCGTGCTCGACCTCGCCGGGAAAGCGTCCATGGACGCTGTCGTACTGGAACAGGTGGGCGTTGACCGCGGCGTCGCCGAGGTCATTGATCGCCACTACCTGCAACTGTTCGCGGTAGTGGCCGGTATACAGGGCGCGAAGAACGTTTCGGCCGATGCGACCGAAGCCGTTGATGGCCAGGCGGATAGTCATAATGAGGTCGTCTCTTTTCTATTGTTGTGGTAAAAACCATTACATTTCGTCCAGAAAGAAAAGTAAACATCCTTCAACCGATGATTATGTTGTAAAAACAACAATTGATAGTCTGTAGGAGAATCTGCCATGCACCCTCGTGTGCTCGAAGTCACCCGCCGCATCCAGGCTCGTAGCGCGGCCACTCGCCAGCGCTACCTCGAGATGGTCCGGGCTGCGGCCAGCAAGGGGCCGCACCGCGGCACCCTGCCGTGCGGCAACCTCGCCCACGGGGTCGCGGCCTGTGGCGAAAGCGACAAGCAGACCCTGCGGCTGATGAACCAGGCCAACGTGGCCATCGTTTCCGCCTACAACGACATGCTCTCGGCGCACCAGCCGTTCGAGCGCTTTCCGGGGCTGATCAAGCAGGCGCTGCACGAGATCGGTTCGGTCGGCCAGTTCGCCGGCGGCGTGCCGGCCATGTGCGACGGGGTGACCCAGGGCGAGCCGGGCATGGAACTGTCGCTGGCCAGCCGCGACGTGATCGCCATGTCCACCGCCATCGCGCTGTCTCACAACATGTTCGATGCAGCGCTGTGCCTGGGTGTTTGCGACAAGATCGTGCCGGGCCTGCTGATCGGCTCGCTGCGCTTCGGCCACCTGCCCACCGTGTTCGTCCCGGCCGGGCCGATGCCGACCGGCATCTCCAACAAGGAAAAGGCCGCGGTGCGCCAACTGTTCGCCGAAGGCAAGGCCACTCGCGAAGAGCTGCTGGCCTCGGAAATGGCCTCCTACCATGCACCCGGCACCTGCACCTTCTATGGCACCGCCAATACCAACCAGTTGCTGGTGGAGGTGATGGGCCTGCACTTGCCCGGTGCCTCCTTCGTCAACCCGAACACCCCGCTGCGCGACGAACTCACCCGCGAAGCGGCACGCCAGGCCAGCCGGCTGACCCCCGAGAACGGCAACTACGTGCCGATGGCGGAGATCGTCGACGAGAAGGCCATCGTCAACTCGGTGGTGGCGCTGCTCGCCACCGGCGGCTCGACCAACCACACCCTGCACCTGCTGGCGATCGCCCAGGCGGCGGGCATCCAGTTGACCTGGCAGGACATGTCCGAGCTGTCCCATGTGGTGCCGACCCTGGCGCGCATCTATCCGAACGGCCAGGCCGACATCAACCACTTCCAGGCGGCCGGCGGCATGTCCTTCCTGATCCGCCAACTGCTCGACGGCGGGCTGCTTCACGAGGACGTACAGACCGTCGCCGGCCCCGGCCTGCGCCGCTACACCCGCGAGCCGTTCCTCGAGGATGGCCGGCTGGTCTGGCGCGAAGGGCCGGAACGGAGTCTCGACGAAGCCATCCTGCGTCCGCTGGACAAGCCGTTCTCCGCCGAAGGCGGCTTGCGCCTGATGGAGGGCAACCTCGGTCGCGGCGTGATGAAGGTCTCGGCGGTGGCGCCGGAACACCAGGTGGTCGAGGCGCCGGTACGGATCTTCCACGACCAGGCCAGCCTGGCCGCGGCCTTCAAGGCCGGCGAGCTGGAGCGCGACCTGGTCGCCGTGGTGCGTTTCCAGGGCCCGCGGGCGAACGGCATGCCGGAGCTGCACAAGCTCACGCCGTTCCTCGGGGTCCTGCAGGATCGTGGCTTCAAGGTGGCGCTGGTCACCGACGGGCGCATGTCCGGGGCGTCGGGCAAGGTGCCCGCGGCCATCCATGTGAGTCCGGAAGCCATCGCCGGCGGTCCGCTGGCGCGCCTGCGCGACGGCGACCGGGTGCGGGTGGATGGGGTGAACGGCGAGTTGCGGGTGCTGGTCGACGACGCCGAATGGCAGGCGCGCAGCCTGGAGCCGGCGCCGCAGGACGGCAATCTCGGTTGCGGCCGCGAGCTGTTCGCCTTCATGCGCAACGCCATGAGCAGCGCGGAAGAGGGCGCCTGCAGCTTTACCGAGAGCCTCAACGGCTGGCGCTGATTCTGATAGGTCGATATCCGCCGGCGCTTGGCTGGCGGCTGTCTCTCCGGCAACATCTGCCGACCGTCCCGCCCTGGCGCGGGGCATTGCGGTTCAACGACGATGAATAACGACAACAAGAGAAGCGCCGGCGGCCTCGGCCTGGTCGGCGATATCGGCGGCACCAATGCGCGTTTCGCGCTCTGGCGCGGGCAGCGCCTGGAATCCATCGAGGTGCTCGCCTGCGCCGACTACCCGCGGCCTGAACTGGCCGTGCGCGACTACCTGGCGCGGATCGGCGAATCGGTGGCGAACATCGACTCGGTCTGCCTGGCCTGCGCCGGTCCGGTCGGGGCGGCCGATTTCCGTTTCACCAACAACCACTGGGTGATCAATCGTGCCGCGTTCCGCGAGGAGCTGGGGCTGGATCACCTGCTGCTGGTCAACGACTTCAGCACCATGGCCTGGGCCGCCTCGCGGCTAGGTGCGGACGAGCTGGTGCAGGTCCGCGCCGGCAGTGCCCAGGCGGATCGCGCCCGGCTGATCATCGGTCCCGGCACCGGCCTTGGCGTCGGCAGCCTGCTGCCGCTGGGCGGGGGACGTTGGGAAGTGCTGCCCTGCGAGGGCGGGCACGTCGACCTGCCGGTCACTTCGCCGCGCGACTTCGCGCTCTGGCAGGGCCTGCAGGCGCGCTACGGACATGTCTCCGCCGAGCGCGCACTGTCCGGCAACGGCCTGCTCGCCCTCTATGAAATCAGCTGTGCCCTGGACGGGGTCGCCGTACGCGCGAGCAGTGCGGCGGAAGTCGGTGCCCTGGCCATGGCCGGCGACGCCCAGGCGGACGCCGTGCTGGAGCACTTCTTCCTGTGGCTGGCGCGGGTCGCCGGCAACGCGGTGCTCACCGTCGGCGCGCTCGGTGGCGTCTACATTACCGGCGGCATCGTCCCGCGTTTCCTCGAGCGTTTCATCGCCAGCGGCTTCGCCGAGGCCTTCGCCAGCCGTGGCAAGACTAGCGGCGCTTACCTGCAGGACGTACCGGTGTGGGTCATGACCGCCGAACATCCGGGCCTGCTCGGCGCCGGAGTCGCCCTGCAGCAGGCCCTGGACGCCGAGGGTTGAGTCGGCGTCGAGCAACCGCATAAGGAGGAGCCTCGTGAGCGCGAACGGACGATCGATCCTGCTGGTGGACGATGACCAGGAAATCCGCGAATTGCTGGAGACCTACCTGAGCCGCGCCGGCTTCCAGGTCCGCAGCGTCTCGCGGGGCGCCGACTTCCGCCAGGCGCTGTGCGAGGAGGAGGCGAGCCTGGCGATCCTCGACGTGATGCTGCCGGACGAGGACGGCTTCAGCCTCTGTCGCTGGATTCGCTCCCACCAGCGCCTGGCCTGCATGCCGATCATCATGCTCACCGCCAGTTCCGACGAGGCCGACCGGGTGATCGGCCTGGAACTGGGTGCCGACGACTACCTGGGCAAGCCGTTCAGCCCGCGCGAGCTGCTGGCGCGGATCAAGGCCCTGCTGCGCCGCGCGCAGTTCACCCAGGTGCGCGGTGGCGACGTACTGGCTTTCGAGGACTGGCGGCTGGACACGGTCAGCCACCGACTGTTCCACGAGGACGGCGAGGAGTTCTTCCTCAGCGGCGCGGATTTCGCCCTGCTCAAGCTGTTCCTCGACCATCCGCAGCAGATCCTCGACCGCGACACCATCGCCAACGCCACCCGCGGCCGCGAGGTGCTGCCGCTGGAGCGCATCGTCGACATGGCGGTCAGCCGCCTGCGCCAGCGTCTGCGCGACACCGGCAAGGCGCCGCGGCTGATCCAGACCGTGCGCGGCAGTGGCTACCTGCTGGCGGCGCAGGTGCGGCCGCACCTGCAGCCATGAGCGAACGGCGGCGCTGGTCGCCGGTGCCGCGCTCGCTGCTCGGGCGCATGCTGCTCCTGACCCTGCTCGCGGTGCTGGTCGCGCAAGGGCTTTCCAGCCTGTTCTGGCTGTCGCACCTGCGCTCCAGCCAGCGCGAGGGCCTGCTCACCAGCTCGCGCAGCCTGGCCTACTCGATGGCGGCCAGCGTCAGCTACTTCCGTTCCCTGCCGCTCGGCTACCGTCCGCTGGTGCTCGACCAGTTGCGCAGCATGGGCGGTACGCGCTTCTTCGTCTCGCTGAACGACCGGCCGCTGGAGATGCGTGCCCTGCCGGACACGCCGAACAAGCAGGCGGTGCTGGAGATCGTCCAGGACGTGTTGCACCAACGCCTGGGCAAGGAGGTCGAGCTGCAGGTCGAATTCGTCAGTCCCGACGAGCTGCGCCTGTTCAACGGCGCGCTGAAGCTCGACGAGCTGCCGCGTTCCTGGGCGCACTACGCGCTGACCCTGGAGCCGGTGAACCCGCCGGTGCTGGTGACCCAGATCCGCATCGGCGACAGCGAGTGGCTGTACATCGCCAGCCTGATGCCGGCGCCGTACGTCAGCCTGGAACCCGAGGGACTGCAACCGCAGCAGGTGCTCTCGATCGTTTTCACCAGCCTGTTGCTGCTGCTTTTCACCGGTTTGCTGATGCATTGGCAGAGCCGTCCGCTCAAGCGCCTGGCGCGCGCCGCCCGCGACCTGGCCCTGGGCAGTCCGTCGGCAGCGCTGGAGGAGCGCGGCGCCAGCGAACTGGTGGAGGTGGCGCGCGCCTTCAACACCATGCATGAGCGCATCGACCGCTACCTGAACGAGCGCGGGCAGTTGTTCAGCGCCATCTCCCACGACCTGCGCACGCCGATCACCCGCCTGCGCCTGCGGGTAGAACTCCTCGAGGACGAGCGCTTGCAGGAGAAGTTCGGGCGCGACCTGGACGAGCTGGAACTGCTGGTGAAGGGTGCGCTGCAGTGCGTGAAGGACACCGATATCCACGAGAACGTCGAGCCGGTCGACCTCAACCTGTTGCTCCAGCACATCGCCGAGCCCTACCTGGCCGATGGCCGGGTGGAGGTCGTCGGTCGCGCCGCGGAGCCTTATCCGGGCAAGCCCCTGGCGCTCAAGCGCTGTATCGGCAACCTGCTGGACAATGCGCTGAAATACGGCGAACGCGCCCGCCTGAGCCTGGAGGACGGGCCGGAAGCGGTGGTGCTGCACGTCGATGACGACGGCCCCGGCGTGCCCGAGCAGCGCCTGGAACAGATTTTCGAACCGCGCTTCCGCCTGTCTCCGCGAGGGCAGGGCTACGGGCTGGGCCTGGGCATCGCGCGCAACATCGCGCACACCCATGGCGGCGAAGTCAGTTTGCAGAACCGTCGCGAGGGCGGCCTGCGGGTCAGCCTGCGCTTGCCGCGCCTGGGGCTGGAGTGATGGGCTGGCCTGCCGGGCCCTTGAACGAGGCGGGCAGGCACGAGGTTCTCCCGTGTTCTGCGGCAGCCGCAGACAGAGGCGGAGCGGGCGCTATGGCAGTGTTTGCGCGGGCATCGATTGCTCGGGCTGAAGTTTCGTCGGCAGAAGGTTCTCGGGCCGTACATCGTCGATTTCGTCTGCCATGAGCGGATGCTGGTGATCGAACTGGATGGCGGGCAGCATGTGGGTTCGCCGGCCGATGCCTGGCTGGAGAGCCGGGGTCCAGGGTACTGCGGTTCTGGAACGACAAGGTGCTGGCGCGCAGGGAGGTGCTGCTGGAGGTCATTCTCGTGTTGTAGGAGGTTTCTGTCGCGAAACCGCCTTGCCGAGTTCGAGTCCAGATTTTCCTGCTCTGCCTCAATCCCAATGTAACCACTCCGTGACAAACCCGGATCGCTTCGTTACCCGCGACGCGGAACGCTTGAATAGACTCGAAGCATTGCAAGCGCAGACTTGCTCCGAATAACAAGAAGAAGGTTTTCCTCATGAATGCGATCCGTCGCCTCTCTGCCGTCATCTGTCTTTCCTCCCTCTGCCTCTCCCCGCTGCTGGCCCAGGCCGGCGAAGTCGAAGTGCTGCACTGGTGGACCTCCGCCGGCGAGAAGCGCGCCGCCGAAACCCTGAAGAAGCTGGTCGAAGCCAAGGGCCACACCTGGAAGGACTTCGCCGTGGCCGGCGGTGGCGGCGAGGCGGCGATGACCGTGCTGAAGACCCGCGCGGTGTCCGGCAATCCGCCGGCCGCGGCGCAGATCAAGGGGCCGGATATCCAGGAGTGGGGCGAACTGGGCCTGCTCGCCGACCTCAACGCGGTGGCCGCCGAAGGCAAGTGGGACAGCCTGCTGCCGAAGCAGGTGGCGCAGATCATGAAGTACGACGGCGACTACGTAGCAGTGCCGATCAACGTACACCGGGTGAACTGGCTCTACATCAACCCGGAAGTGTTCAAGAAGGCCGGCGCCACCCCGCCGACCACCCTCGACGAACTGTTCGTCGCCGCCGACAAGCTCAAGGCCGCCGGTTTCACGCCGCTGGCCCATGGCAGCCAACCGTGGCAGGACGGCACCGTGTTCGAGAACCTGGTGCTGAGCAAGATGGGCCCGGAAGGCTATCGCAAGGCCTTCGTCGAACAGGACAAGGCGACCCTCACCGGAGCGCAGATGGTCGAGGTGTTCGCCGCGCTGAAGAAGCTCCGCGGCTACGTCGATGCCGACGCCGCCGGTCGCGAATGGAGCGCCGCCACGGCGATGGTGATCAACGGCAAGGCCGGGATGCAGATCATGGGCGACTGGGCGAAGAGCGAGTTCACCGCCGCCGGCAAGGTGCCGGGCAAGGACTACCAGTGCCTGCCGTTCCCCGGCACGCAGAAAGCCTTCGACTACAACATCGACTCGCTGGTGATGTTCAAGCTGAGCAACGCGGAGAACCGCAAGGCCCAGGAAGACCTGGCGCGCAGCGTGCTCGACCCGTCCTTCCAGAAGGACTTCAACCTCAACAAGGGCTCCATCCCGGTTCGCCTGGACGCCGACATGGCGCCGTTCGACAGTTGCGCCCAGCAGTCGATGAAGGACTTCAAGCAGGCTTCCCAGGACGGCAACCTGGTGCCGAGCATGGCCCACAGCATGGCCGCTTCCAGCTACGTGCAGGGGGCGATCTTCGACGTGGTGACCAACTTCTTCAACGACCCCGCCGCGGATCCGCAGAAGGCCGCCCAGCAACTGGCGGCCGCCATCGAGGCGGCGGCGCAGTAAGTCCCTGGCGCGGAGCCCGGCCTGGGCTCCGCTCGATCCTCCCGACTGGCTCCGTGCCGCCGAGCGGCACGGGTGGGTTCCTTCGCACGCGAGAAAACGCATGGCGACCAATTCCCCTGTCTATCCCACGGCTCCGGTAGCGCCTCGTCGCGTCTCGCCACTCGATCGCCTGCAAGGCTGGCTGCCGAAGCTGGTGCTGGCGCCAAGTGTGGTCGTGGTGCTGTTCTGCATGTATGGCTACATTGGCTGGACGCTGCTGCTGTCCTTCACCAACTCGCGCTTCATGCCCAGCTACAAGTGGGCCGGGCTGAGCCAGTACCAGCGCCTGTGGGACAACGACCGCTGGTGGGTGGCGAGCAAGAACCTGCTGCTCTTCGGCGGCTCGTTCATCGCCATCTGCCTGGTGCTCGGAGTGTTCCTCGCAGTGCTGCTGGACCAGCGCATCCGCCGCGAAGGCTTCATCCGCACCCTCTACCTGTATCCCATGGCGTTGTCGATGATCGTCACCGGCACCGCCTGGAAGTGGCTGCTCAATCCGGGCCTGGGCCTGGACAAGCTGCTCCGCGACTGGGGCTGGGAAGGTTTCCGCTTCGACTGGCTGGTGGACCCGGAGCGGGTCGTCTACTGCCTGGTGATCGCCGCCGTGTGGCAGGCCTCCGGCTTCGTCATGGCGCTGTTCCTCGCCGGCCTGCGCGGGGTCGACCCGGCCATCGTGCGCGCCGCCCAGGTCGACGGTGCGAGCCTGCCGACCATCTACCTGCGCATCGTCCTGCCGAGCCTGCGCCCGGTGTTCTTCAGCGCGCTGATGATCCTCGCCCATATCGCGATCAAGAGCTTCGACCTGGTGGCGGCGATGACCGCCGGCGGCCCGGGTTATTCCTCCGACCTGCCGGCGATGTTCATGTATGCGCATACCTTCACCCGTGGCCAGATGGGGCTCGGCGCGGCGAGCGCGATGCTGATGCTCGGCGCTGTACTGGCGATCGTGGTGCCTTACCTGTATTCCGAACTGCGAGGCAAGCGCCATGCGTGACGCGTCCCTGAATCCGAGCTTCAGCGTCAGCCGCCTGGCCGTGCACCTGACCCTCTGGGGCGCCTGCGCGCTTTACCTGGTGCCGCTGCTGGTGATGCTGCTGACCAGCTTCAAGACGCCGGACGACATCCGCACCGGCAACCTGCTGTCGCTGCCCGACACCTTCACCGTCATCGGCTGGCTCAAGGCCTGGGACAGCGTCGGCGCGTTCTTCTGGAACTCGGTGCTGATCACCGTGCCCGGCGTGCTGATCTCCACCTTCATCGGCGCGTTGAACGGCTACGTGCTGTCGATGTGGCGCTTCCGCGGTTCCCAGCTGTTCTTCGGCGCGCTGTTGTTCGGCTGCTTCCTGCCGTTCCAGGTGATCCTCCTGCCGATGTCCTTCACCCTCGGCAAGCTCGGCCTGGCCAATACCACCAGTGGCCTGGTGCTGGTCCACGTGATCTACGGCCTGGCCTTCACCACGCTGTTCTTCCGCAACTATTTCGTGGCGATCCCGGATGCCCTGGTCAAGGCCGCGCGCCTGGACGGCGCCGGCTTCTTCACCATCTTCCTGCGCATCCTGCTGCCGATGTCCACGCCCATCGTGATGGTCTGCCTGATCTGGCAGTTCACCCAGATCTGGAACGACTTCCTGTTCGGCGTGGTGTTCGCCAGCGGCGATTCGCAACCGATCACCGTGGCCCTGAACAACCTGGTGAACATCACCACCGGGGTCAAGGAATACAACGTCGACATGGCCGCGGCGATGATCGCCGCGCTGCCCACGCTGGTGGTCTACGTACTGGCCGGCAAGTACTTCGTGCGCGGCCTCACCGCCGGCGCCGTGAAAGGCTGAGACGGGTCGCTGACCCCGGAGACGAACGAAACATGGCAACCCTCGAACTGCGCAACCTGCACAAGAGCTACGGCAGCGGCCTGGCGGATACCCTCAGGGACATCCGGCTGAAGATCGACTCCGGCGAATTCCTGATCCTCGTCGGGCCCTCGGGTTGCGGCAAGTCGACCCTGATGAACTGCATCGCCGGGCTGGAGAGCATCACCGGCGGTGCGATCCTGGTGGACGGCCAGGATATCAGCGGCATGAGCCCCAAGGACCGCGACATCGCCATGGTCTTCCAGTCCTACGCCCTGTACCCGACCATGAGCGTGCGCGAGAACATCGCCTTCGGCCTGAAGATCCGCAAGATGCCCCAGGCCGCCATCGACGAGGAGGTGGCGCGGGTGGCCAGGCTGTTGCAGATCGAGCACCTGCTCGAACGCAAGCCCTCGCAGCTCTCCGGCGGCCAGCAGCAGCGGGTGGCCATGGGCCGGGCGCTGGCGCGGCGGCCCAAGGTCTACCTGTTCGACGAGCCGCTGTCCAACCTCGATGCCAAGCTGCGGGTGGAAATGCGCACCGAGCTGAAGCTGATGCACCAGCGGCTGAAGACCACGACCGTGTATGTCACCCACGACCAGATCGAGGCCATGACCCTCGGCGACAAGGTGGCGGTGATGAAGGACGGCGTCATCCAGCAGTTCGGCACGCCGCAGCAGATCTACAACGACCCGGCCAACCTGTTCGTCGCCAGCTTCATCGGTTCGCCGCCGATGAATTTCATTCCGTTGCGCCTGCAGCGCCGGGACGGACGCTGGACCGGCCTGCTCGATAGCGGCCAGGACCGTATCGAACTGCCGCTGAGCCTGGAGCCCGGCCTGGAGGAGGGGCGCGAGCTGATCCTCGGCGTACGACCGGAGCAGATCGCCCTGGGCGATGGCAGCGCTGCCCATGACCTGCGTACCGAGGTCGAGGTGCTCGAACCGACCGGGCCGGACACCCTGGTCTTCGTCACCGTCAACCAGGTCAAGGTCTGTTGCCGCCTGGCGCCGGACGTCGCGCCGGCCGCGGGCAGCGGCATGAGCCTGCGCTTCGATCCCGCGCGGGTCCTGCTGTTCGACGCGCAGAGCGGCGAGCGCGTGGCCGTGCGCACGGCGGGCGTGGCGGCGGAGAAGGTCACCGCCTTGAACGGCAATCGCCAGAAGAACTCCTGAATCCTTTCGTACTGCCTAGACCACAACCACGAGGACGCTGGAAATGTACAAGAACAAGAAAACCAGACCGGCCGCCAGGACCGTTGGCTGCCTGTTTGCCCTTGGAGCGCTGGGCTTGGGGAGCGCGGCGCCCGCCGCCGAGGCGTTCTCCCCGAACTCGAAATGGATGCTCGGCGACTGGGGCGGCAAGCGCACCGAGCTGCTGGAGAAGGGCTACGACTTCAAGCTGGAGTACGTCGGCGAGGCGGCGGCCAACCTCGACGGCGGCTATGACGACGACAAGACCGGACGCTACACCGACCAGTTCGCCCTGGGCGTGCACATGGACCTGGAGAAGATCCTCGGCTGGAAGGCTACCGAGTTCCAGTTCACCGTCACCGAGCGCAACGGCAAGAACCTTTCCAACGACCGCATCGGCGACCCGCGTGCCGGGCACATCAGCTCGGTGCAGGAGGTCTGGGGCCGCGGGCAGACCTGGCGGCTGACCCAGCTGTGGCTCAAGCAGCAGTACTTCGACGGCGCGCTGGACGTGAAATTCGGCCGTTTCGGCGAGGGCGAGGACTTCAACAGCTTCCCCTGCGATTTCCAGAACCTGGCCTTCTGCGGCTCGCAGGTGGGCAACTGGGCGGGGAGCATCTGGTACAACTGGCCGGTCAGCCAGTGGGCGTTGCGGGTGAAGTACAACTTCGCGCCGGACTGGTACGTGCAGGTCGGCGCCTACGAGCAGAACCCGTCGAACCTGGAGACCGGCAACGGCTTCAAGATGAGCGGCAGCGGGACCAAGGGCGCGCTGCTGCCGGTGGAGCTGATCTGGCAGCCGAAGGTCGGCGCCGAGCAACTGCCGGGCGAGTACCGGCTGGGTTACTACTACAGCACGGCGAAGGCCGATGACGTCTACGACGACGTCGACGGCCAGCCGCAGGGGCTGACCGGCAACGACTTCAAGTCGCGCGGCAGCAAGCATGGCTGGTGGATGGTGGCGCAGCAGCAGGTCACTTCGCACAACGGCGATGCCTCGCGCGGGTTGAGCCTGTTCGCCAACCTGACGGTCCACGACAAGGCGACCAACGTGGTGGACAACTACCAGCAGCTCGGGGTGGTCTACAAGGGGCCGTTCGACGCGCGGCCGAAGGACGACATCGGCCTGGGCATCGCGCGCATCCATGTCAACGACGATGTGAAGAAGCGCCAGCGCCTGGTGAACCAGGTGAACGGCATCGACGACTACGACAACCCGCTGTACCAGCCGCTGCAGGACACCGAGTACAACGCCGAGCTGTACTACGGGGTGCATGTGACCGACTGGCTGACGGTGCGGCCGAACCTGCAATACATCAAGCAGCCGGGCGGGGTCGACGAGGTCGACAACGCGCTGGTGGCGGGGATCAAGATCCAGACGGTGTTCTGACCGTCGCGTTGCCTGCTCCGGTGTTGTGCCTGGGCCCGCCCGAGCGTTTCGGGCGGGCCGTTTTTTTCCGGCGACCGCTCTTCCCGGCTGCCTGTTACAAACCGACTACGCTTTTCCTGTGCCGATCATTTGGGGCTTGCGTGCGAAATGTAGTAAAACTACACGGATGCACGCCCGGGCTTTCCGGGAAGGGGAGAGGGTAGGACAATCGGACATGCTTGAGCATCCGCTGCAGCGTTTCTTTCATTCCATGCGGGCCAAGCGACCGTTCGACTGGGTACGCTTCCAACGTCGCGATCTGCTGTTGATCGACCATCCGCTGTGCCAGGCCGTATTCAGTCGGCAAGGGGCGCAGCTCCTGCATTTCCAGCCGCAGGGCGAACGCCCGTTGCTGTGGTGCGCCAGCGAATGGCCGGCCCTCAGCAGCGCGCCGGTGCGCGGCGGCATCCCGGTCTGCTGGCCGTGGTTCGGCAGCCATCCGAACGGCAGCGAATGGCCGCAGCAGGGCTGGGCGCGGCAACGCGAATGGCGCCTGCTGGATGCCTACGCCGACGAAAGCAAGGTGGTGGTGAGCTGGCAACTGGACCTGGAGGACTGGCACGTGCGCCTCGATGCACGCCTTGGCCAGCGCCTGGAGCTGGAGCTGTGCAGCTACCATGAGGAAGACGACGATTGCCTGTTCAGCTTCGCCCTGCAGCCCTACTGGCGGGTCGGCGCGCTGAGCCGGGTGGTGGTGCACGGCATGGAGCTGGAGTCGGCTCGCGGCCAGCGCGGCGCTTCGCGGATTCCGGGAACCTGGATACCGCGCGGCGCGGTCAAGCAGGTGCTCTACCATCCCGGATCGCTGGTGCTGGAGGACGGCGGCTGGAACCGCCGCTTGCGGATCGACAAGAACGTCAGCGCCGGCAGCGTGATCTGGCACCCCGGCAGCCGCCCGGTGGAGCAGGTCGAGCCGGGCGAAGCGGAACGCTTCCTCTGTATCGGCGCCGCTGGCTACCGCCCGGGCGGGCTGATCCTGGCGCCCGGCGAACGCATGCGCCTGAGTCTCGCCGCCGGCCTGCAATAGGCGGGCGGTCAGTTGTCCTCGTCGAGGGGATAGCGGGTTGGCACCAGGCTTTCCTTGATCCGCCGCAGGTGCGGCTGGAAGTCCACGCCGCGGCGCAGGGTCACTCCGGTGGCCAGTACGTCGAGCACGGTGAGCTGGACGATCCGCGAAGTCATCGGCATGTAGATGTCGGTGTCTTCCGGCAACGGGATGTCCAGGCACAGGGTGCTGGCCCTGGCCAGCGGCGAGCCGGCGGCGGTCAGGCCGAGCACCGAGGCGCCGTTCTCCCGCGCCAGGTGCGCCACCTCCACCAGCTCGCGGGTGCGTCCGGTATAGGAAATCACCACGAACAGGTCGCCGGTATGCGCCACCGAGGCGATCATCCGTTGCATCAGCACGTCGGCCTGGGCGCTCACCGCCAGGTTGAAGCGGAAGAACTTGTGCTGCGCGTCGAGCGCTACCGAGGCCGAGGCGCCAAGACCGAAGAAGTGGATCTGCCGGGCCTGGATCAACAGGTCCACGGCGCGGTCGATGACGCGTGGGTCGAGCAGCTTGTGGGCGCTGTCGAGGGAGGCGATGGTGTTGCTGAAGATCTTCCGCGTATAGGCTTCCGGCCCGTCGTCCTCGGCTACCGCCTGGGTTACGAAGGCAGCGCCGCTGGCCAGGCTCTGGGCCAGCTGGATCTTCAGTTCCGGATAGCCGCTCATGCCGAAGGAGCGACAGAAGCGGTTCACCGTCGGTTCGCTGACCGCTGCCGCCTGGGCCAGGGCGGCGATGCTGAAACGGGTGGCCTGCTGCGGGTTCTGCAGGATGACCTCGGCGACTTTGCGCTCCGCCTTGTTCAGTTCGTCCAGGCGGCTCTGGATCTGCTCCAGCAGGTTTTTCATCCGGGTTCCTCGTGTTCTGTCGGCCCGGCGGGGAAGGGCCGGCGGCGGCGCCTATCCTAACGTCAGGCCGGCATGCGACCAACAGCGTGGCGGGCTGGGAAAAATATGTTGTTTAATTACTACATATTTGTCTTAATTGCGCAGTGGATGGCTCAATATCACTCAATATTTGGTTGGTAACAACAAATGCCTGATGTCCGCGTTCTGCCTTGCACGTTAGCGCTGTTCGGTGCGCTGGGCGATCTCGCCTTGCGCAAGCTGTTCCCGGCGCTCTACCAACTCGATCGTGAGAACCTGCTGCACCGCGATACCCGCGTCCTGGCCCTGGCCCGTGACGAAGGCGCTGCCGCCGAACACCTGGCGACGCTGGAGCAGCGCCTGCGCCTGGCAGTGCCGGCGAAGGAGTGGGACGACGCGGTCTGGCAGCGTTTCCGCGAACGCCTCGACTACCTGAGCATGGACTTCCTCGACCCGCAGGCCTATGTCGGCTTGCGCGAGGCGGTGGATGACGAACTGCCGCTGGTCGCCTACTTCGCCACGCCGGCCTCGGTGTTCGGCGGCATCTGCGAGAACCTCGCCGCCGCCGGTCTCGCCGAGCGCACCCGGGTGGTGCTGGAGAAGCCCATCGGTCATGACCTGGAGTCGTCCCGCGAGGTCAACGAGGCAGTCGCCCGGTTCTTCCCGGAAAGCCGCATCTACCGGATCGACCATTACCTGGGCAAGGAGACGGTGCAGAACCTGATCGCCCTGCGCTTCGCCAACAGCCTCTTCGAGACCCAGTGGAACCAGAACCACATCTCCCACGTGGAGATCACCGTGGCCGAGAAGGTCGGCATCGAAGGCCGCTGGGGCTACTTCGACCAGGCCGGGCAACTGCGCGACATGGTGCAGAACCACCTGCTGCAACTGCTCTGCCTGATCGCCATGGATCCGCCCAGCGACCTTTCGGCGGACAGCATTCGCGACGAGAAGGTCAAGGTCCTCCGCGCCCTCGAGCCGATTCCCGCCGAACAACTGGCTTCGCGCGTGGTGCGTGGGCAGTACACCGCCGGTTTCAGCGACGGCAAGGCAGTGCCGGGCTACCTGGAGGAGGAACATGCGAATCGCGACAGCGACGCGGAAACCTTCGTCGCCCTGCGCGTGGATATCCGCAACTGGCGCTGGTCGGGCGTGCCGTTCTACCTGCGCACCGGCAAGCGCATGCCGCAGAAGCTGTCGCAGATCGTCATCCACTTCAAGGAGCCGCCGCACTACATCTTCGCTCCCGAGCAGCGTTCGCTGATCAGCAACCGGCTGATCATCCGCCTGCAGCCGGACGAAGGTATCTCCCTGCAAGTGATGACCAAGGACCAGGGCCTGGGCAAGGGCATGCAATTGCGTACCGGCCCGCTGCAACTGAGTTTTTCCGAGACCTACCACGCGGCGCGGATTCCCGATGCCTATGAGCGTCTGCTGCTGGAGGTCACCCAGGGCAACCAGTACCTGTTCGTGCGCAAGGACGAGGTGGAGTTCGCCTGGAAGTGGTGCGACCAGCTGATCGCTGGCTGGGAACGCCTGAGCGAAGCGCCCAAGCCGTATCCGGCGGGGAGTTGGGGGCCGGTGGCCTCGGTGGCCCTGGTGGCCCGCGATGGGAGGAGTTGGTATGGCGATTTCTGAGTTGAAGCTGCCGGCCGGCGTCGGCCTGCAGGTCTGGGGCAGCGCCGCCGAGCAGGCCCGCGGCCTGGCCGCCGAGGTCGCCGGCCGGTTGCGCTCGGCGCTGGCCGAGCAGGGCCAGGCGCTGCTGGTGGTGTCCGGTGGGCGCAGTCCGGTGGCCTTCCTCGAAGCCTTGAGCGAGGAGCCGCTGGACTGGTCGCGGATCACCCTCAGCCTGGCCGACGAGCGCTGGGTGCCGGAGTCCCATGCCGATAGCAACGCCGGCCTGGTTCGCCGCCACCTGCTCCGTGGCGAGGCGGCGAAGGCGCGCTTCATCGGCCTCTACCAGCCGGCGGCGAGCCTGGAGGAAGCGGCCGAGCTGGCCGACCACCACCTGCACGAGCTGCCGTTGCCGATCGACGTGCTGGTCCTCGGCATGGGCGACGACGGCCATACCGCCTCGCTGTTCCCGAACAGCCCTGGCCTGGACCTGGCGATGGATCCCCAGGGCACGCGCCGTTGCCTGCCGATGTGGGCGCCGAGCGTGCCGCACCAGCGCCTGACCCTACCGCGCGCCGTGTTGGCGGCGGCGAAGGTGCAGCTGCTGGCGATCCAGGGCCAGTCCAAGCTGGCCACCCTGAACGCCGCGCTGGCGGTCGAGGACGAACGGCGGATGCCGGTTCGCGCCTTCCTCCGCGCGCCGCTGACGATCCATTGGTACCCCTGAGTGGCGGAGCTGTAGCCATGCACAACCTTGAACAGAAGACCGCCCGCATCGACACGCTGTGCCGGGAGGCGCGCATCCTCCCGGTGATCACCATCGACCGCGAGGCGGACATCCTGCCGATGGCCGATGCCCTCGCCGCCGGCGGCCTGACCGCCCTGGAGATCACCCTGCGCACGGCACACGGGCTGACCGCCATCCGGCGCCTCAGCGAGGAGCGCCCGCACCTGCGCATCGGCGCCGGCACCGTGCTCGACCCGCGGACCTTCGCCGCTGCGGAAAAGGCCGGGGCGAGCTTCGTGGTCACCCCGGGTTGCACCGACGAGTTGCTGCGCTTCGCCCTGGACAGCGAAGTCCCGCTGTTGCCCGGCGTGGCCAGCGCTTCCGAGATCATGCTCGCCTACCGCCATGGCTACCGCCGCTTCAAGCTGTTTCCCGCCGAAGTCAGCGGCGGCCCGGCGGCGCTGAAGGCGTTCTCGGGACCATTCCCCGATATCCGCTTCTGCCCCACCGGAGGCGTCAGCCTGAACAATCTCGCCGACTACCTGGCGGTACCCAACGTGATGTGCGTCGGCGGCACCTGGATGCTGCCCAAGGCCGTGGTCGACCGCGGCGACTGGGCCCAGGTCGAGCGCCTCAGCCGCGAAGCCCTGGAGCGCTTCGCCGAGCACCGCAGACACTGAGACTGCCCGCCTGGGCATGCCCGGCTTCGGCCGGGTTTTTTTATGCCGTCCGGATTATCCGGGGCATGGAACGGCTGACGTCATCGGCGTTATTCGCCGATGCGCCGGCGTTCCCGCAGATAGTCGCCGAGCCGGCTCTGCAGGTAGGGTACGGCCATGGCATGCGCGAGGTAGGCGTCCACCTCCATCAATCGCCAGTATTGTCCTTCGTCGCCGAAGCGGATGGCCTCGAACTCGCGGTCCTCCAGGCGCGCCACCAGGAAGTAGGCGAAGGGCGCGCTGCCGCTGGTGCTCGGATACTGTCGCTGCCATTCGATACGAGGTTCTTCCAGGCGGATGGAGAACTCTTCCTCGAGTTCGCGCAGGGCGCATTCGGCAGGCGTCTCCAGGCCCTCACGGCCGCCGCCGGGAAAGTCCCAGTAGCCGGGGAAGGGAATGCCGGGTTTTTCGTCGCGTTTGTAGACGACCAGGTGGTCGCCATAGAACAGCGCCAGCTTGGCGCCGCTGAAGGGAGGGACATCGTGCACCGGGGCCTCCGGGTGGCGGGGTGGGTGAACCCGGCCTAGTCTAGCGGGATTGTCCGGGTTTCCGCCCGGGGACGGTGCTTTGTCCTGACGAAGCGCGTATGATGCGCGCCCTTCGATTCGTTGCCAGCCACACCGGGAGGTGCCCAGATGAACGATACCCCAGAGAATCCCCACGTACCGGTCGGGGAAAAATTGCAGAAAGTCCTCGCCCGTCTCGGCGTCGGTTCCCGGCGCGACGTAGAAGTGTGGATCGCCGAAGGCCGGGTCAACGTCAATGGCAGCGTGGCCAGCCTCGGCCAGCGGGTCGACAGCCACGATGCTATCACCGTCGATGGCCACCTGATCCGTCGCGAAGAGGCCGCCGAGAGTGTCCGTCGCGTGCTGATCTACAACAAGCCGGAAGGCGAGGTCTGCACCCGCGACGATCCGGAAGGCCGCCCGACCATCTTCGACCGCCTGCCGCGCCTGCGCACCGGTCGCTGGATCAATGTCGGTCGCCTGGACATCAATACCACCGGCCTGCTGCTGTTCACCACCGATGGCGAACTGGCCAACCGCCTGATGCATCCTTCCTATGAGATGGACCGTGAATACGCGGTACGGGTGCGCGGCGAGGTCACCGAAGAGATGATCGAGCGCCTGCTCAACGGCGTGATGCTCGAGGACGGCCCGGCCAAGTTCAGCGATATCCAGCAGGCGCCGGGCGGCGAAGGCTTCAACCACTGGTACCACTGCGTAGTGATGGAGGGCCGCAACCGCGAGGTGCGCCGGTTGTGGGAATCCCAGGGGTTGGTGGTCAGCCGCCTCAAGCGGGTGCGTTTCGGCCCGGTGTTCCTGACCTCCGAGCTGACCATGGGCCGCTACCGCGAAATGGACCAGCGCGAGATCGATATCCTCAGCGAGGAAGTCGGCCTCAAGCCGGTGGCCCTGCCGGGCATGACCACCAAGGCGCGCGAGAAGGCCGAACGCCAGCAGCGCAAGCAGGCCCGTCCGCTGGCGCGCAGCGAGCGTCCGGAAGCCGGGCGCAAGCGTGCGCCGCGGCGCGAGGACGGCGAAAATGCCGCTCGTCGCGCGCCGGCTTCGCGTCCCGCGCGCGGTCCGCAGCCGAGCGCCGAGCGCAAGGGGCGCGAGCAGGGCACTCCGGTTGCCGAGCGGCCCCGCGAGAGCAACCGCAAGCCGCGCCCGAGCAAGCCGCGCGACGAGCGTCCGGCCAGCGCGCCGGGCGACAAGCCGGCGGCCCGCAAGCCGCAGGTCAAGCGGCGGCCGAAACCGGCCGGCGACGGTATGCGTCCGGGCTTCCGCCGCTGAGCGGAAAGCGCCCTGGAAAGGCCCCTTCGGGGGCCTTTTTCATGCCTGGGAATCGGTGTCTAATGGTCGCCCGCACACAAGGAGGAGGTGAAATGCACAGGATCCTGGCTATCGCGCTCTGCATGCTATGGAGCGTCGCCGGGCTGGCCGCGGATGCGGCGATGCCGGCGCAGAGCTGCGCAAGCCTTGGCGAGGCGACGGCCGGCCCCGAGGACAACTTCCGTCCGCCGCTGGAGGGCGAGGTGATCGACAAGGGGCGCGCCTATTTCCACAGCGCGCCGCGTGCCGACTGTGTCACCGGGGTCTTCGTGATTCCCGGCGACTTCATCACTGTCTACAAGCCGAGCGGCGAGTGGCTGAACGTCATGTACGTGGCTCGAGACGGCAAGGAAACCAGCGGCTGGCTGCTGGAGAAGCGCGTCCGCTTGCGCCAGGCCTATGGCGGCCCGGACGAGCCGGCGCAGCCATAAGAGGCAGGACCTTGGCGGAAACCGTGACTGCGCCGGTGAGAGCCGTTGCTACTGCCGTCGCCCGATGCGCCCGCTCCGCGCTTCGGGGTGTGCGAGCCGGCAAGCCTCAGGCGCAGCGCAGGCGGTTGCGGCCGTCGCGCTTGGCTTCGTAGAGCGCCTCGTCGACCCGTCGCAGCAGGTCGTCGCTGCCTTCGCCGGGCCGCAGGTCGGCGCAACCGAGGCTGATCGACAGCTTCAGCGGTTCGCCGGCGTGCCGGTAGTCCAGTTCCTCCACAGCCTGGCGCAGGCGTTCGCCGACCATGCAGGCAGCCTGCAGCGGCGTGCTGGACAGCAGGACGAGGAATTCCTCGCCGCCGAAGCGGAACACCATGTCGACATTGCGCAGGTGGTCCTTGATGGTTTCCGCCACGGCCTTGAGGGCTTCGTCGCCGACCGCGTGACCGTAGTGGTCGTTGACCCGCTTGAAGTGGTCGATATCGAGCATCAGCACCGAGAGCGGTTGCAGGTTGCGCCGGGCCAGTTCCAGTTCGCGGCCGAGCGCCTGGTCCATGGCGATGCGGTTGCCGGTGCCGGTCAGGGCGTCGCGCAGGGCGGTCTGGATCGCGGCGCGATAGAGCAGGGCGTTGCGCAGCGGGAACAGCAGGGTGCCGAGCAGGCTCTCCAGTTGCCGTTGTTCGTCTTCGCCGAGGCGCTGGCGGCGACGGAAGATCAGTTCGCCGAGGTAGTCGCTGTCATGGCTCAGGCGATAGCTCACCGAATGCTTGGCGCTGCTGCCGAACTCCAGGCGCAGGTCGGAGCCCGGATGGCGGTAGCCAAGGGCATCCAGCGGGATCAGTTGGCGGACTTCCTCGAAGAACAGGCCGAGAATCCGCTCTGCCTCCAGGCTGCTCTGCAACTGTAGGGTCAGTTGCTGGCGCAACTCCGTCAGGTTGCTGGCGCGCGGCCCGCTGGCGTTGCCACCGGGCTGGGGGCCGCGCTTCTGCTTGGCGGCGTCGAAATCGATGGTATTGGACTGCTTGGGAGGAGCCATGCGCGGAACCTCTGGCGCGAAAGACGGCGACAGTAGGGCTAAGGCGAGTTTCGTGCCAGCCAACTGAAGAACGGAGAAATCAGAGGCACAGACAGGTTTTCCTAGGAATGGTTTCCACATTCTGTAGGAATTTCGGAGAGATTTCGACGGAATAATGGCGTTTTGCTGGCGAGTGGCCGAGGCGCTCGTCGGAAAGCTGGCGCTCCGCTAGCGGAGCGCCGCCATGGTTCAACTGAAGGCGTTGATGAACCAGGTGATCGCCGGGATGGCGACGAGATCGATCAGTACCGCGCCGCACAGGGGCACGATGATGAAGGCCTTGTGCGAGAACACCCGATAGTGCTCGCAGACCGCGCCCATGTTGGCCACCGCGTTGGGCGTGGCGCCCAGGCCGTGGCCGAGGAAGCCGGCGCAGAGCACCGCGGCGTCGTAGTTGCGGCCGAGCAGGCGGAACAGCACGAAGATCGTCAGCAGCAACAGCACCGCGACCTGGATGAACAGTACGCCGAGCAGCGGCAGGCCGAGGTTCTCCAGCTCCCAGAACTTCAGGCTCATCATCGCCATGGTCAGGAAGATGCCCAGGCAGACGTCGCCCAGGGTGCCGACGGCGTGGTCCGGAATGCGCAGCCAGCCGAGACGGTCGTCGAGGTTGCGCAGGACGATGGCGATGAACATCGCCCCGACATAACTGGGCAGCACCAGGCCCAGGCGTTCCTCGAGCGCGTCGCCGAGCCAGAAGCCGAGCACCATCACCAGCAACACGCAGGTCAGCAGGCGCAGCAGGAGATTGCCGTCCAGCGTGGCCGCCGCATGCTGGCGTCGCTCCTGCTGGCTGAGGGCTTCCAGCCGATTGTCGCTTTCCGCCTGCACCGGCAGGCGGTTGCGTTCGATCAGCCAGCGCGCCACCGGGCTGCCGAGCAGCCCGCCAGCGACCATGCCGAAGGTGGCCGAGGCCAGCGCCACGGTGGTCGCGCCCTGGGCGCCGAGCCCTTCCGCAACCGGGCCGAAGGCCGCCGCCGCGCCGAAGCCGCCTTCCAGCGACACCGCGCCGGCCATGATCCCGAGCAACGGGTCGAGGCCGAGCAGTCCGGCGCTGCCGACGCCGATCAGGTTCTGCAGTATCGCCAGCGCCCAGCAGGCCGACAGGTAGACCAGCAGGGTCTTGCCGCCCTTGCGCAGCAGGCCGAGGCTGCCACCGAGGCCGACGGTGGTGAAGAACGCCACCATCAGGGGTGTCTGCAGGCTGGTGTCGAGGCCGATGTCGAGCCAGCCGCGATCCCTGAGCAGCCAGACCAGGAAGGCGAAGCCGAAGCCGGCGATCACCGGCGACGGTACGCACAGACGTGTCAGCCAGCGGCTGCGCTTCTTCAATTGGCTGCCGAGGGCGAGCAGGAGCAGGGCGAGGGCGGTGGTGGACAGGGCGTCCAGGTGCAATGTCGGCATGGCGTGGCTCTATTGTTGTTGTGTGGGCGAAAGGGCGATCAGTTGACCAGGCTGTCGACCAGGCGCGCGGCGATCCGGGCGGTGCGCTGGTCGCTATCGAGTTGCGGGTTGAGTTCGGCGATGTCGGCCAGGCGCAGCTTGCCGCTGGCCTTGGCGCGGCGGACCAGGTGCTCCACCACCGGCATCTCCACGCCGTGCGCCGAGGGCGCGCTGACGCCGGGCGCCTGGGCGGCCGGGAGCACGTCGAGGCAAACGGTCAGGTAGAGGTGGTCGACGGATTGCAGGAAGCTGTCGAGGAAGGCTTCGCTGCGTTCCAGGTTCCATGGCTGCAACTGACGGTCCAGCAGGTAGCGCACACCCAGGCGCTGGGCCTGGTCGAACAGGGCGGCGGTGTTGCTCAGGCGGCTGATGCCCAGGCAGCAGTAAGCGAACGGCCAGTCGCTGGCCTGGCAGAGTTCGGCGATCTGGCGGAACGGCGTGCCGGAGCTGGCCCGTTCGGCGTGGCGCAGGTCGAAATGCGCGTCGAAATTGAGGATACCGATGCGCGGCAGGCGCTCATGCCGACTCAAGTGGCGGGCGAGGCCGGCGAAGCTGGCGTAGGCGATTTCGTGGCCGCCGCCCAGGCCGACCACCCGGTGGCCGCGCGCGAGCAGGTCGGCGACGCGTTGCGCGTAGCATTCCTGGGCGGCTTCCAGATCGTCGCCGGCGACGATGTCGCCGGCATCGTAGATCGCTTGCTCGCCGTGCCAGGCCAGGTTGGCCAGCGCGCGACGCAAGGCTGGCGGTCCGTGGCGCGCGCCCTGGCGACCCTGGTTGCGGCGCACGCCTTCGTCGCTGGCGAAACCGAGCAGCACGCTGGCCGCTTCGGCGTCGTCTGCGTAGGGACGCATCCATTGGTGCCAGCGCCGCGCGTCGGCGCCTTCCTGGCTATCGATCCGGCCTTGCCAGAGGCTCATGTCGGGGGCGGGGTACATCGAAACTCCTGTTGGTCAGTCCAGCCGCGCGGAAAGTCGCGCGGCGGCGTCGAGGGTCCATTGCCGCAAGCGTTCGCTGCGCGACTGGGCGCGCAAGGCGGGGGCCATCAGGCTGAGGGCGCCGTGCAGGCGCTGGCGGCTGTCCAGCAGCGGTACGCTGATGCCCCAGACGCCTTCGTCGATCTCGCCCTGGCTGACGGCGTAGCCCTGTTCGCGGATCAGCCGGAGTTCCTGCTCCAGCTTGTCGATACGCTCGGCGGAGAGTTCCTGGGCGAGGTACAGCTCCTCGCGCCGTCCGTCCTCCAGGTGCGCCAGCAGGGCTTTGGCCGAGGCGCCATGCAACAGCGGCTGCGCCAGCCCTTTCTGGTAGCAGCAGCGCAGCGGCTGCGGACTGTCGAACAGTTCCAGGCAGATCGCCTGCTGGTTGCTGGCCACCATCAGCGCCACGCTCTCCTGGCTCAGGTCGGCCAGGCGCTTGAGTTCCGGTTTGGCGAGACCGATCAGCGAGGCCTCGCGATCGAATTTCTTCGCCAGTTGCAGGCAGGCCGGGCCGGGCAGGTAGCGGCCCTGGCCGGCCTGTTCTTCGGCCAGGCCCCAGCGCAACAGGGTCTTCAGGTGCCGGTAGGTGCTGCTCAGCGGCTGCTCCAGGGTCAGCGACAGCTCCTTGGCAGACAGGGCTTCGGGCGCCTGGCCGAGGGCAATGAGGATCTGCAGCAGGCGATCGGTGGGGGAATGCTTCGACATGGGAACTCCTTGACCCACAGGGTGAAGGCGATTTCCCGGAAAATGAAACCACTTTCCCACTCAGTGGGAAAAATATGCAAAAAAGAATGGGAAGTTCCGGACGGGAAGAGGGAAGGGAAGGACAGGGCAGCCTCGCCGGGCGGCGAGGCTGCCGGGGAATCACTGGGCGTCGAAGGCCTGGCCGTTGACGCCGGCGCTGTCCGGCCCCATGAGGTACAGGTAGACCGGCATGATCTCCTCGCCGGTGGGGTTGTTCAGCGGGTTTTCCCCAGGGTAAGCGAGGGCGCGCATGCTGGTGCGGGTGGCGCCGGGGTTGACGCTGTTGGCGCGGATCGCGCTGGTACCGTCGAGTTCGTCGGCAAGGGTCTGCATCAGGCCCTCGGTGGCGAACTTCGATACCGAATAGGCGCCCCAGTAGGCGCGGCCCTTCCGGCCCACGCTGCTCGAGGTGAAGATGATCGAGGCGTCGCTGGAGAGCTTCATCAGCGGCAGCATGGCGGTGGTCAGCATGAACATGGCATTGACGTTCACCTGCATCACGCGCATGAAGTTCTCCCCGGAAATCTGCTGCATCGGCGAGCGCGGACCGAGGATCGAAGCGTTGTGCAGCAGGCCGTCGATGCGGCCGAACTCGTTCTCCAGGGTTGCCGCCAGTTCCTCGAACTGGTGCGGCTGGGCGGTCTCCAGGTTGAACGGGATCACGGCGGCCTGCGGATGGCCGGCGGCCTCGATGGCGTCGTAGACCTCGTTCAGGTACTCCTCGGTCTTGCCCAGCAGCAGCACGGTGGCGCCGTGGGCGGCGAAGGTCTTGGCGGCGGCGGCGCCGATGCCGCGGCCGGCGCCGGTGACCAGGATCACGCGGTCTTTCAGCAGGTCGGGGCGGGCGGAGTACTGGAACATGTCGAATCCTTTGAATGCATGACCCGCCTGGCGGCGGGTCGTTGTCTGTCGGCGGCGCTGCGGATCAGCAGTCGCAGAGCGCGCGGTCGAGAACGTCGATGAGTTCGCGCGGGTGGTCGACGATCACGTCGGCGCCCCAGTGCGCGGGGTTGTCTTCGGGGTGGATGTAGCCGTAGCGCACCGCCGCGGTCTTGGTTCCGGCGTCGCGGCCGGATTCGATGTCGCGCAGGTCGTCGCCGATGAACAGCACCCTCGACGGATCGATGCCGAGCTGGCTACAGGCCAGTAGCAGCGGCTCGGGATCGGGCTTGCTGCGGGTCACGTGGTCCGGGCAGACCAGCACCCTGGAACGCTCGGCGTAGCCCAGGCGCTGCATGATCGGTTCGGCGAAGCGCACCGGCTTGTTGGTCACCACGCCCCAGATCAACCCGGCTTTCTCGATCGCCGCAAGCAGTTCGGGGATGCCGTCGTAGGGCCGGCTGAGAACCGCGCAATGCTCCTGGTAGCGGTCGAGGAACTCCTGGCGCAGGGGTTCCAGTTCCGGGCTGTCCAGCGACAGGCCGAAGGCCGCGGCAACCATCGCGCGCGCGCCGCCGGAGACCACGTCGCGCACCTGTTGCTCGTCCACCGGCGGCAGGCCGTGGGCGGCACGCATGGCCTGGGTGATGGCGATGAAGTCCGGCGCCGTGTCGAGCAGGGTGCCATCCATGTCGAACAGTACCGCTTTGAGCCGCATGCGCTTCACGCCTCCCGCTGGGTCTGGACCATGTAGTTGACGTCGACGTCGTTGGCCAGCTTGTAGTGCTTGGTCAGCGGGTTGTAGGTCAGGCCGATGATGTCCTTGACCTCGAGACCGGCCTCGCGCGACCAGGCGCCGAGTTCCGACGGACGGATGAACTTGCGGAAATCGTGGGTCCCGCGCGGCAGCAACTGGAGGATGTATTCCGCGCCGATCACCGCGAACAGGTAGGCCTTGGGATTGCGGTTGATGGTCGAGAGGAAAACCTGTCCGCCCGGCTTGACCAGGCGGTGGCAGGCGCGGATCACCGAGGCCGGGTCCGGCACGTGTTCGAGCATCTCCAGGCAGGTGACCACGTCGAACTGCCCGGGCATTTCCTCGGCCATCTGCTCGGCGGTGATCTGCCGGTAGTCGACGGCGACGCCGGATTCCAGTTGGTGCAGGCGCGCCACCGCGAGCGGCGCTTCGCCCATGTCGATGCCGGTGACGTTGGCGCCGCGCTGGGCCATGGCTTCGCTGAGGATGCCGCCGCCGCAACCGATGTCGAGCACCTTCTTGCCGGCCAGGCCGGCGCGCTCGTCGATCCAGTTGACGCGCAGCGGGTTGATGTCGTGGAGCGGCTTGAACTCGCTCTCGCGGTCCCACCAGCGATGGGCCAGTGCCTCGAATTTGGCGATCTCGGCGTGGTCGACGTTGCTCATAATCGTTCCCGTTGAAGAGTGAAGCCTTTGGGGGAAGGGCCGCGGCGGCGGAATCCAATCCTTCATGTTGCCAGCTTTGGCGGAGGGATGGGGCCGGCGGCGGTTCGCCTTCCTATGTCAGTTTGTCGCAGCGGGCCGGCCCGCCGCGGTTCAGGACCTGTCGCTGGCGGCGATCTTCGCCCCCCATTCGCGGGCCCTGGCGATCAGGCGCTGTTCGTCGTGACGGAGCAGGCGGCCGTCGTCGAGGAGTTGCCTGCCGCCGACCCAGACGTGCCGCACGCAGTCGCGGCCGCTGGCATAGATAAGTTGCGAAACCGGGTCGTAGACCGGTTGCTGGGCCAGGCCGGACAGATCGAAGGCCACCAGGTCGGCGGCCTTGCCGGCTTCCAGGGAGCCGATCAGGCGCTCCAGGCCAAGCGCGCGGGCGCCGTTCAGGGTGGCCATGCGCAGCGCGCGGTGGGCGTCGAGGGCGGTGGCCTGGCCGTACACGGCCTTGGCCAGCAGCGCCGCGGTGCGGGTCTCGCCGAGCAGGTCGAGATCGTTGTTGCTCGCCGCGCCGTCGGTGCCGATGGCCACGTTGACCCCGGCCTGCCAGAGCTTTTCCACCGGGCAGAAGCCGCTGGCCAGCTTGAGGTTGGATTCCGGGCAGTGGATCACCGAGCTGTTGGTTTCCACCAACATCGCCAGGTCGTCGTCGTCCACCTGGGTCATGTGCACCGCCTGGAAGCGCGGGCCGAGCAGGCCGAGGCGGTGCAGGCGGGCCAACGGGCGCTCGCCGTTGCGCTCCATGGCCTGCTCCACCTCGAAGGCGGTCTCGTGGACGTGCATCTGGATGCTGGCGTCGAGTTCCTCGGTGAGCACCAGGATCTGCTCCAGCTTGTCGTCGCTCACCGTATAAGGTGCGTGCGGGCCGAAGGCGATGCGGATGCGCGGGTGGTGCTTGAGGTCGTCGAACAGCGCCATGCCCTGGCGGATCGCCTCGGCGCTGTCGCGGGCGCCGGGGATCGGGAAGTCCAGTACCGGGATCGCCACCTGGGCGCGTACCCCGCTGTCATGGACCACGCCGCAGATAGCCTGTGGATAGAAGTACATGTCGGAGAAACAGGTGATGCCGCCCTTTACCTGTTCGGCGATGGCCAGCTCCGTGCCGTCGCGGATGAAATCCTCGCTGACCCATTGGCCTTCGGCCGGCCAGATGTGGTCCTGCAGCCAGGTCATCAGCGGCAGGTCGTCGGCGAGACCGCGGAACAGACTCATCGCCGAATGGCCGTGGGCGTTGACCAGACCGGGGGCGAGCAGCATGCCCGGCAATTCGCGGATTTCCGTGGCGCCATGGCGCATGGCCTGCTCGCGCGGCGCGACCAGGGCGATCTGGCCGTCGCGGATGCCCAGCGCGTGGTCGCGCAGCACCACCCCGGCGGGCTCCACGGGGACGATCCAGGTCGGCAGCAGGAGGAGGTCGAAGGGGTTACGGACGTTGGGCATGGCGGCGCATCCTGGGCGCAGAGCGGGAAGCCGGAAGTATACCCGAGCGTCCGCGGCTGGGGCTCGTTATAATCCGCAGCTTTTCCGTGATTCAGCGAGAGGTGTGTGCATGCGAGAGCGACTGCTGGCGGCCGAGCGGGTCAAGGCGATCGAGTGGCGGGACGGTACGCTGCGGTTGCTGGATCAGCGCCTGCTGCCCCAGGAGGAGGTCTGGCTCGAACACGAGTCGGCGGCCGAGGTGGCCAAGGCCATTCGCGATATGGTCGTGCGCGGCGCGCCGGCCATCGGCATCAGCGCCGCCTACGGCATTGTCCTTGGCGCCCGCGCGCGCCTGGCGCAGGGCGGCGACTGGCGCGCCGCGCTGGAGGAGGACTTCCGCCTGCTGGCCGACTCCCGACCCACGGCGGTCAACCTGTTCTGGGCGCTGAACCGCATGCGCGACCGTCTGGAGCGAATGAAAGAGGGCGACCAGCCGCTGGCGGTGCTGGAAGCCGAGGCGATCTCCATCCATGAAAGCGACCGCGAGGCCAACCTGACCATGGCCCAGTTGGGCATGGAGCTGATCCGCAAGCAGCAGGGCAGCCCGCAGAACATCCTCACCCACTGCAATACCGGCGCCCTGGCGACCGGCGGGTTCGGCACCGCGCTGGGGGTGATCCGCGCCGCGCACCTGGAAGGCCTGGTCAATCGCATCTACGCCGACGAAACCCGGCCCTGGCTCCAGGGCTCGCGACTGACCGCCTGGGAGCTGGCCAACGAAGGCATCCCGGTCAGCCTGAACGTGGATTCGGCCGCCGCGCACCTGATGAAGACCGAAAACATCACCTGGGTCATCGTCGGCGCCGACCGCATCACCGCCAATGGCGATGTCGCCAACAAGATCGGCACCTACCAGCTGGCGGTCAACGCCATGCACCACGGCGTGCGCTTCATGGTGGTGGCGCCGAGTTCGACCATCGACATGAACCTGGAGAGCGGCGAGGACATCCCGATCGAAGAGCGCGACGGTCGCGAACTGCTGGAAATCGGCGGGCGACGGGTGGCGGCCGAGGTCGATGCCTACAATCCGGTATTCGACGTGACCCCGGCGGACCTTATCGATGCCATCGTGACCGAGCGTGGCGTCGTCGAGCGTCCCGACGCCGAGCGCATGGCCGCCCTGATGAGCCGCAAGCGCCTGCATTGAACGAGGCGACTGGAGGTCGTCCCCGCCAGGGCCTTTGCCTTGGGCTGGGGCGTGGGCTGTGGTAAGCTCCGACGGTTATTCGAGCGCCCCGCGGAGGGGCCTCGAGAGTGCGCGAATCCTTGACTCAAGTCGTTGATTTGTAGTGAGTTGGCGCTGCTCGGGCATGCGCCGACCTACTTCGTTTGCCTCAGGATCGAGGCGGCGAAGTTCCACCAGAAAAAGGAACCAGGCTTCTCATGGGCGAACTGGCCAAAGAAATTCTCCCGGTCAATATCGAAGACGAGCTGAAACAGTCCTATCTCGACTACGCGATGAGCGTGATCGTCGGGCGGGCCCTGCCGGATGCACGTGACGGCCTGAAGCCGGTGCACCGCCGTGTGCTTTATGCCATGAGCGAGCTGGGCAACGACTGGAACAAGCCCTACAAGAAATCCGCCCGTGTGGTCGGCGACGTGATCGGTAAGTACCACCCGCACGGCGACACCGCGGTCTACGACACCATCGTGCGTATGGCGCAGCCGTTCTCGCTGCGCTACATGCTGGTAGACGGCCAGGGCAACTTCGGTTCGGTGGACGGCGACAACGCCGCAGCCATGCGATACACCGAAGTGCGCATGGCCAAGCTGGCCCATGAACTGCTGGCGGACCTGGAAAAGGAAACCGTCGACTGGGTGCCCAACTACGATGGCACCGAGCAGATCCCGGCGGTCATGCCGACCAAGATTCCCAACCTGCTGGTCAACGGTTCCAGCGGTATCGCCGTGGGCATGGCGACCAACATCCCGCCGCACAACCTCGGCGAAGTGATCGACGGCTGCCTGGCGCTGATGGACAACCCCGACCTGACCGTCGATGAGCTGATGCAGTACATCCCCGGTCCGGACTTCCCCACCGCCGGCATCATCAACGGCCGCGCCGGGATCATCGAGGCCTACCGCACCGGTCGCGGGCGCATCTACATCCGTGCCCGCGCCGTCGTCGAGGAGATGGAGAAGGGCGGCGGTCGCGAGCAGATCATCATCACCGAGCTGCCGTACCAGTTGAACAAGGCGCGGTTGATCGAGAAGATCGCCGAGCTGGTGAAAGAGAAGAAGATCGAGGGTATTTCCGAGCTGCGCGACGAGTCCGACAAGGACGGCATGCGCGTGGTCATCGAGCTGCGTCGCGGCGAGGTGGGCGAGGTGGTCCTCAACAACCTCTATGCCCAGACCCAGCTGCAGAGCGTGTTCGGCATCAACGTGGTGGCCCTGGTCGACGGCCAGCCGCGCACGCTGAACCTGAAGGACATGCTCGAGGTGTTCGTCCGCCACCGCCGCGAAGTGGTGACCCGGCGTACCGTCTACGAGCTGCGCAAGGCCCGCGAGCGCGGGCACATCCTGGAAGGCCAGGCGGTCGCCCTGTCGAACATCGACCCGGTGATCGAGCTGATCAAGAGTTCGCCGACCCCGGCCGAGGCCAAGGAACGCCTGATCGCCACTGCCTGGGAGTCCAGCGCGGTGGAAGCGATGGTCGAGCGTGCCGGCGCCGACGCCTGTCGCCCGGAAGACCTGGATCCGCAGTACGGCCTGCGCGACGGCAAGTACTACCTGTCGCCGGAACAGGCCCAGGCGATCCTCGAGCTGCGCCTGCATCGCCTGACCGGCCTGGAGCACGAGAAGCTGCTCTCCGAATACCAGGAAATCCTCAACCTGATCGGCGAGTTGATCCGCATCCTGACCAACCCGGCGCGCCTGATGGAGGTGATCCGTGAGGAGCTGGAAGCGGTCAAGGCCGAATTCGGCGATGCTCGCCGCACCGAGATCGTGGCTTCCCAGGTCGACCTGACCATCGCCGACCTGATCACCGAGGAAGACCGCGTGGTGACCATCTCCCACGGCGGCTACGCCAAGTCCCAGCCGCTGGCCGCCTACCAGGCGCAGCGTCGCGGCGGCAAAGGCAAGTCCGCCACCGGGATGAAGGACGAGGACTACATCGAACACCTGCTGGTGGCCAACAGCCATGCGACCCTCCTGCTGTTCTCCAGCAAGGGCAAGGTCTACTGGCTGCGTACCTTCGAGATTCCGGAAGCCTCGCGTACCGCGCGTGGCCGGCCGTTGGTGAACCTGCTGCCGCTGGACGAGGGCGAGCGGATCACCGCGATGTTGCAGATCGACCTGGAGGCGCTGCAGCAGAACGGCGGCGCCGATGACGACCTCGACGAAGCCGAAGGAGCGGTGCTCGAGGGCGAGGTGGTCGAGGCCGCCGAGGTCGAGGAAGTCGAGGGCGAGACCGCCGAGCTGGTGGCCGAGCCGACCGGCGCCTACATCTTCATGGCCACCGCTTTCGGTACCGTGAAGAAGACCCCGCTGGTGCAGTTCAGCCGTCCGCGCAGCAGCGGCCTGATCGCGCTCAAGCTGGAAGAGGGCGACACCCTGATCGCCGCCGCGATCACCGATGGCGCCAAGGAAGTCATGCTGTTCTCCAGCGCCGGCAAGGTGATCCGCTTCGCCGAGAGCGTGGTGCGCATCATGGGCCGCAACGCCCGCGGCGTACGTGGCATGCGCCTGGGCAAGGGGCAGCAGCTGATCTCCATGCTGATTCCGGAGTCCGGGGCGCAGATCCTCACCGCCTCCGAGCGCGGCTTCGGCAAGCGTACCCCGCTGAGCAAGTTCCCGCGTCGCGGCCGCGGCGGCCAGGGGGTGATCGCCATGGTCACCAACGAGCGCAACGGCGCGCTGATCGCCGCGGTACAGGTCCAGGAAGGCGAGGAGATCATGCTGATTTCCGACCAGGGCACCCTGGTGCGGACGCGTGTCGACGAAGTCTCCCTGTCCGGCCGCAATACCCAGGGCGTAACCCTGATCAAGCTCGCCAGCGACGAGGTACTGGTCGGTCTGGAGCGTGTCCAGGAGCCGTCGGGCGGAGATGACGAGGACCTGCCCGAGGGCGAGGAAGCTGCCGAATCTCTGGGCGAGTCGGCCGAGTCCGAGTCCGAGCCCGCGGCGGAAGCGGAAGGCAACGAAGAGTAAGGCTCGGGGCGGGCGCCTACGCCCGCCCGGCCGATGACCTCGGCGGATAACTCACGGCTATCCGCCCTACCTATAGCGAGAGTGGATGTGAGCAAGCGAGCCTTCAATTTCTGCGCCGGTCCCGCGGCGCTTCCCGACGCAGTTCTGCAACGTGCCCAGGCCGAGCTTCTCGACTGGCGGGGCAAGGGCCTTTCGGTCATGGAAATGAGCCACCGTAGTGATGACTACGTGGCCATCGCCAGCAAGGCCGAGCAGGACCTGCGCGACCTGCTCGACATTCCCTCGGACTACAAGGTGCTGTTCCTGCAGGGCGGCGCCAGCCAGCAGTTCGCCGAGATCCCGCTGAACCTGCTGCCCGAAGATGGCGTCGCCGACTATATCGATACCGGTATCTGGTCGAAGAAGGCCATCGAGGAGGCTCGTCGCTATGGCACCGTGAACGTCGCGGCCAGCGCCAAGGAGTACGACTACTTCGCCATTCCGGGTCAGAACGAGTGGACGCTGACCAAGGACGCGGCCTATGTGCACTACGCCTCCAACGAGACCATCGGCGGCCTCGAGTTCGACTGGATTCCCGAGACCGGCGACGTGCCGCTGGTCACCGACATGTCCTCCGACATCCTCTCGCGCCCGCTCGACGTGTCCCGCTTCGGCCTGATCTATGCCGGGGCGCAGAAGAACATCGGCCCGTCCGGCCTGGTGGTGGTGATCGTTCGCGAAGACCTGCTCGGCCGCGCCCGCAGCGTCTGTCCGACCATGCTCAACTACAAGATCGCCGCGGACAACGGTTCCATGTACAACACCCCGGCGACTTACTCCTGGTACCTGTCCGGCCTGGTCTTCGAATGGCTGAAGGAGCAGGGCGGGGTGACCGCGATGGAGCAGCGCAACCGCGCCAAGAAGGACCTGCTGTACAAGACCATCGATGCCAGCGACTTCTACACCAACCCGATCCAGCCGAGCGCCCGCTCCTGGATGAACGTGCCGTTCCGCCTGGCCGACGAGCGTCTCGACAAGCCGTTCCTGGAAGGCGCCGAGGCGCGCGGGCTGCTCAACCTGAAAGGCCACCGCTCGGTCGGCGGCATGCGCGCTTCCATCTACAACGCCCTTGGCCTGGACGCGGTCGAGGCGCTGGTCGCATACATGGCGGAGTTCGAGAAGGAGCACGGCTGATGGCGGACCAGGACCAGCTCAAGGCCTTGCGCCTGCGCATCGACAGCCTCGACGAGAAGTTGCTCGAGCTGATCAGCGAGCGTGCCCGTTGCGCCCAGGACGTGGCGCGAGTCAAGACCCAGACCCTGGGCGAGGGCGAGGCGCCGGTGTTCTACCGTCCCGAGCGCGAAGCCTGGGTGCTCAAGCACATCATGCAATTGAACAAGGGGCCGCTGGACAACGAAGAGGTCGCGCGGCTGTTCCGCGAGATCATGTCGTCCTGCCTGGCGCTCGAGCAGCCGCTGAAAGTGGCCTATCTCGGACCCGAGGGCACCTTTACCCAGGCCGCGGCACTCAAGCATTTCGGCAACGCGGTGATCAGCACGCCGATGGCGGCGATCGACGAGGTGTTCCGCGAGGTCGCCGCCGGCGCGGTGAACTTCGGCGTGGTGCCTGTGGAAAACTCCACCGAGGGGGCGGTCAACCATACCCTCGACAGCTTCCTCGAGCACGACATGGTGATCTGCGGCGAAGTCGAGTTGCGTATCCACCATCACCTGCTGGTCGGCGAAACCACCAAGACCGACAACATCACCCGGATCTATTCCCATGCCCAATCCCTCGCGCAATGTCGCAAGTGGCTGGACTCGCACTACCCGAGCGTCGAGCGGGTGGCGGTGTCGAGCAACGCCGACGCGGCCAAGCGGGTGAAGAGCGAGTGGAATTCGGCGGCGATCGCCGGCGACATGGCGGCCAGCCTGTACGACCTGAGCAAGCTGCACGAGAAGATCGAGGACCGCCCGGACAACTCCACGCGCTTCCTGATCATCGGCAACCAGGAGGTGCCGCCGACCGGCGACGACAAGACCTCGATCATCGTTTCCATGCGCAACAAGCCGGGGGCCCTGCACGAGCTGCTGGTACCGTTCCACAACAATGGTATCGACCTGACCCGCATCGAAACCCGCCCGTCGCGCAGCGGCAAATGGACCTACGTGTTCTTCATCGATTTCGTCGGCCACCATAAAGAACCGCTGATCAAGGACGTCCTGGAGAAGATCGGCCAGGAAGCCGTCGCCCTGAAGGTCCTGGGCTCCTATCCGAAAGCGGTGCTCTGAGCGCGCTGTCATTCCGAAGAGACGGGTCATCGATGAATGCCCCGTCCCGCGTCGAGGCTGAACTATCCATGTCCGATTTCCTTGCCCTGGCCCAGCCGGGGGTGCAAAAGCTGTCGCCCTACGTCCCTGGCAAGCCGGTGGACGAACTGGCCCGCGAGCTGGGCATCGACCCTGCGGCGATCGTCAAGCTCGCCAGCAACGAGAACCCGCTGGGTGCGAGCCCAAAGGCGCTGGAGGCTATCCGCGCCGAACTGGCGGAACTGACCCGTTATCCTGACGGCAACGGTTTCGAACTCAAGCGCAAGCTGGCCGAGCGTTGCGCGGTGGATGCGGCGCAGGTGACCCTGGGCAACGGCTCCAACGACATTCTCGACCTGGCCGCCCGTGCCTACCTCGCGCCTGGTCTGAACGCCGTGTTCAGCGAACATGCCTTCGCCGTCTACCCGATCGCCACCCAGGCCGTGGGCGCCGAGGGGCGGGCGGTCAAGGCGCGCGCCTGGGGGCATGACCTGGAAGCGATGCTCGCCGCCATCGATGGGCAAACTCGCGTGGTGTTCGTCGCCAACCCGAACAACCCGACCGGGACCTGGTTCGGTGCGGACGCCCTGGAGCGGTTCCTCGCCCAGGTGCCGGCGGAGGTGCTGGTGGTGCTGGACGAGGCCTATATCGAATACGCCGAGGGAGATGAGCTGCCCGATGGCCTGGACTACCTGGCGCGGCACCCCAACCTGCTGGTCTCGCGGACCTTCTCCAAGGCCTATGGCCTGGCTTCGCTGCGGGTCGGCTACGCGCTTTCGAGCAAGGCGGTGGCCGATGTGCTCAACCGCGTGCGCCAGCCGTTCAATGTCAATAGCCTGGCACTGGCGGCTGCCTGCGCGGCGCTGGACGACCATGACTACCTGGCGCAGAGTCGCCGCCTAAACGATTCCGGCATGGCGCAGCTGGAGGATGGCTTCCACGCGTTGGGCCTGTCCTGGATTCCCTCGAAGGGCAACTTCATCGCCGTGGATCTGGCTCGCGATGCCGGTCCGGTCTACCAGGCGCTGCTGCGCGAAGGTGTGATCGTGCGTCCGGTGGCTGGCTACGGGATGCCGACCTTCCTGCGCGTCTCCATCGGGCTACCGGAAGAGAACGATCGTTTCCTCCAGGCGCTGGGCAAGGTGCTGGCGCATGACTGAGGTCACGCCGCTGCAACAGTCGACCCCTAAGCTGGGCCGCCTGGTGGTGGTGGGGCTGGGCCTGATCGGCGGCTCCTTCGCCAAGGGGTTGCGGAGCAAAGGGTTGTTCCGGGAAGTGGTCGGCGTGGATCGGGATGCCGAGTCTTGCCGCCTGGCGGTGGAGCTCGGCGTGGTCGACCGTTGCGAGGAGGATCTTGGCCGCGCCTGCGTCGGCGCCGACGTGATCCAGTTGGCGGTGCCGATCCTGGCGATGGAGCGGGTGCTGGCTGACCTGGCGAAGCTCGACCTGGGCAAGGCTGTATTGACCGACGTTGGCAGCGCCAAGGGCAATATCGTGCGTGCCGCGCGTGTCGCGTTCGGCGGGATGCCGCGGTACCTGGTACCGGGGCATCCGATCGCGGGTTCCGAGCAGAGCGGAGTGACCGCGGCGAAGGCGACCCTGTTCCGCCGGCACAAGGTGATTCTCACGCCCTCCGCGGAGACCGATGCCGACGCGCTGGCGCTGGTCGACAGCCTGTGGCGCGCGCTGGGCGCGGACGTCGAGCACATGGAGGTCGAGCATCACGACGAGGTTCTGGCGGCCACCAGCCACTTGCCTCACCTGCTGGCCTTCACCCTGGTCGACTCCCTGGCCAAGCGCAGCGAGAACCTGGAGATATTCCGCTATGCCGCCGGCGGTTTCCGTGATTTCACACGGATCGCCGGCAGCGATCCGGTGATGTGGCACGACATCTTTCTCGCCAATCGCGAGGCGGTGCTGCGTACACTGGATGTTTTTCGTGACGACCTCGACGCGCTGCGCGAGGCCGTCGACACTGGGGACGGGCACCAGTTGTTGGGCGTTTTCACGCGCGCCCGGGTAGCCCGTGAGCATTTCAGCAAAATCCTGGCCCGTCGGGCCTATGTGGACGCCATGCACAACAACGACCTGATTTATCTGGCCCAGCCGGGCGGCAGCCTGTCCGGAACCATCCGGGTACCGGGCGACAAGTCGATTTCCCATCGCTCGATCATGCTCGGCTCCCTGGCCGAAGGCACCACCGAAGTGGAGGGCTTCCTCGAGGGCGAGGACGCACTGGCAACCATCCAGGCGTTCCGCGACATGGGAGTGGTGATCGAGGGGCCGCAGAACGGCCGCGTCACCGTCCATGGCGTTGGCCTGCACGGCCTCAAGGCGCCGCCTGGGCCGATCTACCTGGGTAACTCCGGTACTTCCATGCGTCTGCTCAGCGGTCTGCTGGCGGCCCAGCCGTTCGACAGCACCCTGACCGGCGACGCTTCCCTTTCCAAGCGGCCGATGAATCGCGTAGCCAAGCCGCTGCGCGAGATGGGCGCGGTAATCGAGACGGGGCCGGAAGGCCGTCCGCCGATGACCATTCGCGGCGGCCAGCGCCTCACCGGTATGCATTACGACATGCCGATGGCCAGCGCCCAGGTGAAGTCCTGCCTGTTGCTCGCCGGGCTCTACGCCGCGGGTGAGACCTCGGTCACCGAGCCGGCGCCGACCCGCGACCACACCGAGCGCATGCTGCGCGGCTTCGGCTATCCGGTGGTGGTCGAGGGCAGCACCGCCAAGGTCGAATCCGGGCACAAGTTGAGCGCCACCCATATCGAGGTCCCGGCCGACATTTCCTCGGCAGCCTTCTTCCTGGTTGCCGCCAGTATCGCCGAGGGTTCGGAACTGGTCCTGCAGCACGTCGGCATCAACCCGACGCGCGTCGGCGTCATCGAGATCCTGCGCCTGATGGGTGGTGACCTGAGCCTGGAAAACCAGCGCGAGGTCGGCGGCGAGCCGGTCGCCGACATCCGCGTGCGCTCCGCGCGGCTCAAGGGCATCGACATTCCCGAGGACCTGGTGCCACTGGCTATCGACGAGTTCCCGGTACTCTTCGTGGCTGCCGCCTGCGCCGAGGGGCGCACGGTCCTGCGTGGCGCCGAAGAGCTGCGGGTCAAGGAGTCGGACCGTATCCAGGTCATGGCTGACGGCCTGAAGGCCCTGGGCGTGAAGGCCGAGCCGACCCCGGATGGCATCGTCATCGAGGGTGGTGCGTTCGGTGGCGGCGAAGTCTGGGCGCACGGCGACCACCGTATCGCCATGTCCTTCAGCGTCGCTTCGCTGCGTGCCAGCGGGCCGATCCGCATCCACGACTGCGCCAACGTCGCCACCTCCTTCCCCAACTTCCTCGCCCTGTGTGCCCAGACCGGTATCCGGGTCGCCGTGGAGAACAATTGATGAACGGCGCTGTACCGATGCTCGCCATCGATGGCCCCAGTGGCGCCGGCAAGGGCACGGTCGCCGGGCTGCTCGCCCGGCGCCTGGGCTGGAACCTGCTGGATTCCGGGGCGCTTTATCGGCTGTTGGCGTTCGCCGCGGTCAACCATGGTGTCGACCTGACCAATGAAGAGGCGCTGAAGGTCCTGGCTGCGCACCTCGATGTGCAGTTCGTCGCCGCCGATGGCAGCCATGGGCAGCGCATCATTCTCGAAGGCGAGGAAGTGACCGATGTGATCCGTACCGAGCAGGTCGGTGCCGGCGCTTCCCAGGTCGCGGCGCTGCCGGCCGTGCGTGATGCGCTGCTGCAGCGCCAGCGGGCGTTTCGCGAGGCTCCGGGACTGGTGGCCGACGGCCGCGACATGGGCACCGTGGTATTTCCCGATGCGCCTCTGAAGATCTTCCTCACCGCCTCGGCGGAGGAGCGTGCGCGTCGACGCTACCTGCAGTTGAAGGCGAAGGGCGCGGATGTCGACCAGTCTGCCTTGCTGGAAGAAATCCGCGAGCGCGACGAGCGCGACAGCCAGCGCGCGGTCGCGCCGCTGAAACCGGCCGATGACGCGATCCTGCTGGACTCCACCGAAATGAGCATCGAGGCGGTGGTCGAGACGATCATCCGGCACTGCGAGCGGCAGGGCTGGGACGTCTGAGGTTTCGGCGCGGGAATTGACGATATAGGGCCTGGTTGCTAATATTCCAGACCTTATGTTGTGGCGTTTTGCAGGTGTGGCGAGGGTTGCCTCCCGACTTGCCTGGCGCCATCGCAGAACAACCCAACTGGGCATTCCCATTCGGGAGTGCAATCAGAAGCTAGCAGGAAACCAGCAAATTGTCCTGCGGCTTCATTTAATGACTTGACCGCATTGGCTGGTGATGCGGAATCGGGCCCTTCCGGGCCTTTGACTACAGGTATGAACATGAGCGAAAGCTTCGCAGAACTCTTTGAAGAAAGTCTGAAATCCCTCGACATGCAGCCGGGTGCCATCATCACCGGCATCGTGGTCGACATCGATGGTGACTGGGTCACCGTCCATGCCGGTCTGAAATCCGAGGGCGTCATCCCGGTCGAGCAGTTCTACAACGAACAGGGCGAGCTGACCATCAAGGTGGGTGACGAAGTCCACGTCGCACTGGACGCGGTAGAAGACGGCTTTGGCGAGACCAAGCTGTCCCGCGAGAAAGCCAAGCGCGCCGAGAGCTGGATTGTTCTGGAAGCGGCTTTCGCTGCCGACGAAGTGGTCAAGGGCGTCATCAACGGCAAGGTCAAGGGCGGTTTCACCGTCGACGTCAACGGCATCCGCGCGTTCCTGCCGGGTTCGCTGGTCGACGTTCGTCCGGTTCGCGACACCACCCACCTGGAAGGCAAAGAGCTCGAGTTCAAGGTCATCAAGCTCGACCAGAAGCGCAACAACGTTGTCGTTTCCCGCCGCAGCGTCCTGGAAGCCGAGAACAGCGCCGAGCGTGAAGCTCTGCTGGAATCGCTGCAGGAAGGCCAGCAGGTCAAAGGTATCGTCAAGAACCTCACCGACTACGGCGCATTCGTGGACCTGGGCGGCGTAGACGGCCTGCTACACATCACCGACATGGCCTGGAAGCGCATCAAGCATCCGTCCGAGATCGTCAACGTTGGCGACGAGATCGACGTCAAGGTCCTGAAGTTCGACCGCGAGCGCAACCGTGTATCCCTGGGCCTGAAGCAACTGGGCGAAGACCCGTGGGTTGCCATCAAGGCGCGTTACCCGGAAGGTACCCGCGTCATGGCCCGCGTCACCAACCTCACCGACTACGGCTGCTTCGCCGAGCTGGAAGAGGGCGTGGAAGGCCTGGTACACGTCTCCGAAATGGACTGGACCAACAAGAACATCCATCCGTCGAAAGTCGTCCAGGTTGGCGATGAAGTGGAAGTTCAGGTTCTGGACATCGACGAAGAGCGTCGTCGTATCTCCCTGGGTATCAAGCAGTGCAAATCCAACCCGTGGGAAGACTTCTCCAGCCAGTTCAACAAGGGTGACCGTATCTCCGGTACCATCAAGTCGATCACCGACTTCGGTATCTTCATCGGTCTGGACGGCGGCATCGACGGCCTGGTCCACCTGTCCGACATCTCCTGGAACGAAGTCGGCGAAGAAGCCGTACGTCGCTTCAAGAAGGGCGACGAGCTGGAAACCGTCATCCTGTCGGTCGATCCGGAGCGCGAGCGCATCTCCCTGGGCATCAAGCAGCTGGAAGACGATCCGTTCTCCAACTACGCGTCCCTGCACGAGAAAGGCAGCATCGTCCGCGGTACCGTGAAGGAAGTCGACGCCAAGGGCGCTGTCATCAGCCTGGGCGACGACATCGAAGGTATCCTGAAGGCTTCCGAAATCAGCCGTGACCGCGTCGAAGACGCGCGCAACGTCCTGAAGGAAGGCGAGGAAGTCGAAGCCAAGATCATCAGCATCGACCGCAAGAGCCGCGTCATCAGCCTCTCCGTCAAGTCCAAGGACGTCGACGACGAGAAGGACGCAATGAAAGAACTGCGTAAGCAGGAAGTAGAAAGCGCTGGTCCGACCACCATCGGTGATCTGATCCGTGCTCAGATGGAGAATCAGGGCTAAGTCTCTGATCCATCATGAAAAAGGGCGGCCTAGGCCGCCCTTTTTCGTTTTCCCCTTCTTGGACCTGTTCAAAGACTGATCAGCATGCTAAAAGAGACCTGAGCTGATCTAGCCGCTTGAAAAAGAAGGGAAAACCATGACCAAGTCGGAGTTGATCGAACGGATCGTTACCCATCAGGGGCAACTGTCCGCGAAGGATGTCGAGTTGGCAATCAAGACCATGCTGGAGCAAATGTCCCAGGCCTTGGCGACCGGGGACCGGATCGAGATCCGTGGTTTCGGCAGCTTTTCCTTGCACTACCGCGCCCCGCGCGTCGGTCGCAACCCCAAGACCGGGGAGTCGGTACGACTCGACGGCAAGTTCGTGCCGCACTTCAAGCCGGGCAAGGAGTTGCGGGATCGGGTCAACGAGCCGGAGTGACTCTGGCAGATACGAGGTTTTTTCAATGCAATGGCTCGGGCGGATTTTGACTGCTGTGTTTGTGTTGGTGGTTGCGCTGGTGGTCCTGGTTTTCGTATTGGAAAATCAGAATAGCGTCAGCCTTGCCTTCCTTGGGTGGCACACTCCTGACGGTCCGCTTTCTCTCTTCGTGTCTCTGGCTTTCATCCTCGGTGGGCTCGGTGGGTTGTTGAGTGGGGCATTGCTTCGTTTGAGGGGGCGTCGACAAAAATCTCTTCGCTCTGAATCAACCTCTCTATAAGTTCGTCCCTTCCGAACTAATTGCGTGCCAGCTCCGCAGTGGGTCTCTTCTTGCTGAAAAGGGTTGCTGCCGGCGGGTCGTAACCTCTCGTGGAAGGTATCCTCTGGCCTGCTTGACCCCATTTTTCTGCTGTGGGCACTAATCTCTGACTGTCTTGTCTAACATACGTCCGTGCATCCTGAATCGCGAGCTAGGCTCTGTTATCAGCGATTGGTGCGCTGAAGGTGTTTGCGTCGTATCCCTATCTCCTGGAGTCGATGGTCGCGACCGTGCGGCTTGTAATCTCGTAGCATGCTGTCAAAATGCAGCAGCTTCCTGATGCATCTCCACGTCAGGAGGGGGGCTGCCGCATGATGACTCCTTAACCCAAGAATTGGATCCGTTGTGACAGAAAAAAATTTTCCCTCCTATAAAGCCAAGAGCGGCGAGTTCGATCTGATAGAGATTATGAGTGGGTTGTGGTCCCTGAGATGGCTGATTGCTTTGCTGGCAGTGTTGCCCGTGTTGTTGGCTATTGTTTATCTATTCATCACCAAGCCCGTCTATGAGGCTCGTGTCTCGACGCTGCCTCCTTCACTCAGCGATATAGCTGGTTTCAACTTGGGAAGATCGGAAAACGGGCTTCCCGCGTTTTCGGCAAATGGTGTCTATTCAATCTTCGTGCGAAATCTCCAGTCCGAAGAGACTCGCCGTCAGTTCTTTCGAGATGTATATATTCCTTCCTTGGAGGAGGGGGCTTCTGTTGGTTCGCGGGATCAGCTTTATGCGCTTCTCATGAATTCGGTAACTATTCAGAAGCCTAGCAAAGAGGATAGCGAGCGCTACACTGTCGTCATCGAGCGGCATGATCCTTCGCAGGCGGCGGAGTGGGGCGAAAAATATATAGGAATTGCAGTCAAGCGTTCCATGCAGGAAATGCAAGAAGGAGTACGCCGCGAGTTTCAAGTGAAGAATCGCAATATACAGCAACAGATCGACATCTTGCGTGAAACTGCGAAGGCTCGCCGTGAAGATCGTATCTCTCGACTGAAAGAGGCGTTGCGCGTTGCGGAGGCCTTGAAGCTGGAAAATCCTCCGTTGATAGAAGGGCAGGTTGATCAACAGCTTTCCTCCATCATGGAAGGCGGACTGATGTACATGCGTGGTGCCAAGGCTATTCGGGCAGAAATAAAAACGCTGCAAGATCGTGTCTCCGATGATCCTTTCATTCCCGCATTACGAGGCTTGCAGGAGAAGTATGCTCTTCTGGAGGGGCTGACGCTGAATCTCGATAAAGTCGCTGTTTTTCGTCAGGATGGTACGATAGAGGTGCCAGATGATCCCGTCCGTCCAAGAAAAGGCATAGTGCTTATCCTAAGCATGCTTGCCGGTGGTTTTTTGGGGGTTGCGGTGGCTCTAGCCATCCTTATGGTGAGAGGTGGGTTTAGGCGCACGGTCGATGCTGCATGAGTTTTTTGCTTGTAGGGTCGGCAGAAGTTTATAGTCAATGGGATTTTCAGTTTTCAATCCATCGGATTTTGGTTGAGAACTGTTTTACATGAAGTGAGGTGCGCGTTAAATGAAGGATCTGAAGGTTGCAGTTGTTGGGCTAGGCTATGTTGGTCTTCCGCTTGCTGTTGAATTTGGTAAAAAACGGACCGTTGTCGGTTTCGATATCAATCAGGGGCGAATCGCTGAACTGCGGCAAGGCATTGACTCTACTCTTGAAGTAGATGCGGCTGAGTTGAAAGAAGCGTCCGAACTGAGCTTTACTTTCAATCTTCAGGACTTGCAAAAGTGCAATGTTTTCATTGTGACGGTTCCTACACCTATTGATGAACATAAGCAACCCGACCTCACCCCTCTTGTAAAGGCCTCGGAGAGCATCGGAAAGGTTCTGAAGAAGGGCGATATTGTAATTTATGAGTCTACCGTTTACCCGGGAGCGACGGAAGAAGACTGCGTACCTGTTCTGGAAAAATTTTCCGGGCTGAGGTTTAACGAGGACTTCTTCGCCGGTTATAGCCCCGAGCGCATCAATCCCGGCGATAAGGAACATCGGGTCTCTTCGATCAAGAAGGTCACTTCCGGCTCTACGCCGGAGATCGCGGAGTTGGTTGACTCCCTGTATAGAGAAATCATCACTGCCGGTACTCACAAGGCGAGCAGCATTAAAGTCGCTGAGGCTGCCAAGGTGATCGAAAATACGCAGCGAGATCTCAATATTGCTCTGATCAACGAACTCGCCATCATTTTCAATCGAATGGGTATCGATACCGAGGCGGTCCTCAAGGCTGCCGGCACGAAATGGAATTTCATGCCGTTCCGCCCGGGCCTAGTCGGCGGTCATTGCATCGGAGTCGATCCATATTATCTGACTCATAAAGCCCAGAGTATTGGCTATCATCCAGAGATCATCCTGGCTGGCCGCCGTTTGAATGACGGTATGGGTGCCTACGTCGTTTCGCAACTGGTCAAGGCTATGCTCAAGCGTCGTATCCACGTGGACGGTGCTCGCGTTCTGCTTATGGGGCTTACATTCAAGGAAAATTGTCCAGACCTCCGCAATACCAAAGTCGTCGATATTGTCCGTGAGTTGGCGGAATACAACATACAGGTTGATGTTTTTGATCCTTGGGTGAGCGCCGAAGATGCCATGCATGAGTATGGGATTACTCCAGTCGGTACGCCATCCCATGGCGCTTATGATGGAATTATCCTTGCGGTCGCGCACAGTGAATTCAAAAATATGGGCGCAGAAAATATACGAAAGTTAGGGAAGGCTGAGCATGTTCTCTATGATCTGAAATATCTACTCGATGAAGATCAGTCTGATCTACGCCTGTAAGATCAGTTGTAAGCTTTGTGAGTAGACGAGAGGGAATATGATGAGTCGTTATGAAGAGCTAAGAAAGGAATTGCCGGCGCAGCCGAAAGTCTGGCTGATTACAGGTGTGGCGGGCTTTATTGGCTCTAATCTTCTTGAAACTTTGCTAAAACTTGATCAGAAGGTTGTCGGCCTGGATAATTTTGCTACTGGTCATCAGCGGAACCTGGACGAAGTGCGGTCCTTGGTTAGCGAGAAGCAATGGTCAAATTTTAAACTTATTCAAGGTGATATTCGCAATCTGGATGATTGCAATAACGCCTGTGCAGGTGTTGATTACGTTTTACATCAAGCTGCCTTGGGTTCGGTGCCGCGTTCTATTAACGATCCGATCACCTCCAATGCAACGAACATCGATGGTTTCTTGAATATGCTGATTGCAGCCAGAGATGCCAAGGTGCAGAGTTTCACTTATGCGGCAAGTAGCTCTACCTATGGAGATCATCCCGGTTTACCGAAGGTGGAGGATACTATAGGTAAGCCTCTTTCCCCTTATGCGGTTACCAAATATGTGAATGAGCTTTATGCCGATGTGTTTTCGCGCTGCTACGGCTTTTCGACCATTGGGCTTCGTTATTTCAATGTGTTCGGTCGTCGACAGGATCCCAATGGTGCCTATGCGGCAGTCATACCAAAATGGACCTCTTCGATGATCCAGGGTGATGACGTCTATATTAACGGTGATGGCGAGACCAGTCGGGATTTTTGTTATATTGAAAACACCGTTCAGGCCAATCTGCTTGCTGCAACCGCGGGGCTTGATGCTCGTAATCAAGTTTACAATATTGCTGTTGGCGGGCGGACGAGTTTGAATCAGTTGTTCTTTGCGCTTCGCGACGGCCTTGCCGAAAACGGTGTGTCCTATCACCGGGAACCTGTTTATCGTGATTTTAGGGAGGGGGATGTACGTCACTCTCTCGCTGATATCAGCAAGGCTGCCAAACTGCTGGGGTATGCGCCGAAATATGATGTGTCTGCAGGTGTGGCGTTGGCCATGCCTTGGTACATCATGTTTTTGAAATGATATTCACTCTGGTGCGTTTGGATGAAAGTAGCGTCGTTTCCAAGAGCGGCGCTATTTTTGCTTTTGAGAGTCGCCTGGTGCTCCAAGTGCTCAATATTAGGGGCGTGTGATTCTCTATTTTCATCGCGGAGCACTTTTTCTATGATTGTTTTTTTATTTTTTACTCATTGTTTTCTCTTTTTTATGGTTTAGAAAAGTATGCTGGGAAAACATAGTCTGGTTTATTTTTTGTTCAAGTCTTTTCCGGCAATATTGACTCTTGTCGGTCTTTCCGTTTTTACTCGTCTGTTGAGTCCGGGTGAGTATGGAGTCTATTCGCTGACAATTATAGTTGTTGGCTTCCTCAATACGGTTTTCTTGCAATGGGTGGCGCTGGGGGTTGGTCGTTATCTGCCTGAGTGTAGTGATGACCAAGCTCGGGCGAGGCTTCTTGGCACGGCTAGGGCCATTAGCTTCCTTGTTTCACTCGTTATCATATTCGTCACGTTCCTGCTTTGGGAGTGGCGTGAAGAGATAGGTTTCTCTATTCTTTATTATATGGTCGGTTTTCTTTGCCTGGCACAGGCTTGGCATGATTTGAATCTGAAGATTCAAAATGCGATCTTGCAGCCGCTGACCTACGGGAAAATGTTGTTGATCAAAGGGGCTGGAAGCTTCTTTATCGGTGTTCTCCTTGTTTATTTCGGGTTTGGCGTTGATGGTTTGCTGCTGGGTACGCTTGTGTCTCTGGTACTGGCGACCATTTTCTTCCAAGATGCGTGGCGGGGAGTCAGTTGGGCGTTGGTAGACAAGGAGCAGTTAACCAGGTTGTTTGCCTATGGTGCACCACTGACGCTTACTTTCCTTTTTGCATTCATAGTCAATGCGTCTGATCGCTTCTTTATTGGGGCATTTCTGGGGGATGCCGCGGTAGGTGTCTACTCGGTGTCATATGACCTAGCGCAATATAGTGTTGGTACAGTGGCTTCTGTCGTTCACCTGGCGGCTTTTCCGCTGGTAATGGAGAAACTTTCCAAGAGCGGCTTGCCACAGACACAGGACCAACTGCGGAAGACCTTTATTTTTATCTTTGCAGTAGTCTCGCCTGCTGCCTGTGGTCTGGCCATGGTGGCTCCGGAAATTTCAGGATCTATTATGGGCGAAGAGTTTCGTGAGGGTGCCCTAAAGATAATTCCGTTGATATCCCTTTCGGCTTTTCTGGGGGCCTTGAAATCTTTTTACTTTGACTACTCTTTCCAATTGGCTAGTGCTACACGAGTGCAGGTTGTGACAGTGGCGGTGTCGGCAGTGGTTGATGTTGTGTTTAATTTAATCCTTATTCCGGAGTTTGGGATAGTTGGCGCGGCGGTATCTTCTGTTATGGCGTTTTCCTCTGCAATACTAATTAGTATCTTCTTGGGGCGACGTGTTTTCCCAATGCCCGCCCTTCCGGGGAAAGATGCTATGAAAATTGCGTTGTCTGTGCTGTTGATGGCGGTGTCAGTTGCATCCTTCAGTTTGGAGAGTGCTTTTTTTGGCCTGGTTGTGAAAGTTGTCTTGGGGGGAGGGGTCTATTTGGCGGCAATGATTGCTCTTGATGTATCTGGCATGCGTACTTTCCTGAAGAGCAAGCTAATTCGATGATAAGCAGTATGCCGACTTGCTTTCTGTTTGGAGGGGATGGGTCCCGGTTTGGTGGGGAGTGCCCAGAGCACTGCGATCTCCCGTTGGACAGGCGTGTCCAGGAATCAAGGAGGGGTAAATCATGATAGCGGAGCTCCCAGCAGTGCGGGTTCGGGCTTTTACCCAAGGTAGATCCGTTCCCAGTTCGAGATTTCGCGTGAAGGCTCTGCTCGAAGGGCTTGGCACGCGAGGTATCGACATGCATATGTCGGAAGCGCTGGTCTCTGCCTATCCTCCGCCTCGTCGACTGGATCGCCCGCTTTGGTTGCTGAGAGAACTGCTTCACCGCCTTCCTCAGGTAATCGGCTCTTACGGAAGTGACGTTGTGATCCTTCAACGAGAGCTTCTCTCGACAATTCCAACTCTTGAGTTTCTTACCAAGGCGCCCAGAATTCTGGATGTCGATGATGCAATATGGCTGCATCGTAGGGGGATCGCCGCGAATTCGATTGCTCGTCGTGTCGACCATATCGTGTGTGGCAATCAATACCTGGCCGATTACTTCGGTCAGTTCGGTAGGCCGACTACGATCATTCCGACGGGCGTCGATACTCTTCGTTTTTCACCCAGAAGGGAACGCAGGGAGAATAGAGTGATCGGCTGGTCCGGCACGTCGGGTGGCTACCGCTTTCTTTATGACATAGAAATCCCGCTGTCCCACCTGTTCAGAGATCACCCCGAATGGAAATTGAGGATCGTTTCGGACCGTCCTCCCGAGTTCAAGGTCATTCCAGCCGAAAAGGTTGAGTTCATTCGCTGGACAGAGACCAATGAGGTCGAAACGATTGCCGGAATGGATATCGGTATAATGCCTCTTTGTAGTGGTCAACCCATCCCGGACAGTGGGTTGA
>NZ_KV800317.1:0-106005 GCF_001810205.1 Pseudomonas sp. HMSC076A11
CACCGACAACCACCTGATGCTGATCAGCCTGGTGAAGCAGGGGCTGACCGGCAAGGCCGCCGACGCGGCGCTCGGAGCGGCGCACATCACGGTGAACAAGAACGCCGTGCCGAACGATCCGCAGAGCCCGTTCGTCACCTCCGGCATCCGCATCGGCACCCCAGCGGTGACCACTCGCGGTTTCCGCGAGGGCGAGTGCCGAGAACTGGCCGGCTGGATCTGCGACATCCTCGACGATATCGACAATCCCGAGGTCGGCGAACGGGTCAGGGGCCAGGTCGGCGAATTCTGCCGGCACTTCCCGGTCTACGCTGATTGAACAGGAACGCCGCCGTGGTGGCGGCCAATCCGCAAGCGGAGACGAGCATGTCCCTGAGTGTCTTCGATCTGTTCAAGATCGGCATCGGGCCGTCCAGCTCCCACACCGTGGGGCCGATGCGTGCCGCCGCGCGCTTCGCCGAGGGGCTGAGGCGCGAGGGGTTGCTGGAGGCCACTGCCAGCGTCAAGGTCGAGCTGTACGGCTCGCTCGGCGCCACCGGCAAGGGCCACGGCAGCGACAAGGCGGTACTGCTCGGCCTGGAGGGCGAGCAGCCGGACACGGTGGATACCGCCGCGATTCCCGCTCGGCTCGATGCCATCCGTTCCAGCGGCGAGCTGCGCCTGCTCGGCGAGCGGCCGATCCGCTTCGTCGAGAAGGAACACCTTGCGCTGATCCGCAAGCCGCTGGCCTACCATCCCAATGGCATGATCTTCCGTGCCTTCGACGCCGCCGGCCTGCAGGTCCGCAGCCGCGAGTACTACTCGGTGGGCGGCGGTTTCGTGGTCGACGACGAGGCCGCCGGCCTCGACCGCATCGTCGAGGACCGCACGCCGCTGGCGTTCCCCTTCAAGACCGCGCGGCAACTGCTCGACCATTGCGTCCGCGAAGGCCTGTCGATCAGCCAGTTGATGGCCGAGAACGAGAAGGCCTGGCGCCCCGCCGAGGAAACCCGTGCCGGCCTGCTGCGTATCTGGCAGGTGATGCAGGATTGCGTCGAGGCCGGCTGCCGCAACGAGGGCATCATGCCCGGCGGACTGAAGGTCAGGCGCCGCGCGGCGGCGCTCCACCGCCAGTTGTGCCAGCGGCCGGAGGCCGGTCTGCGCGACGCCCTCAGCGTGCTCGACTGGGTCAACCTCTACGCCCTGGCGGTGAACGAGGAGAACGCCAGCGGCGGCCGCGTGGTGACCGCGCCGACCAACGGCGCGGCGGGGATCATTCCGGCGGTGCTGCATTACTACGCGCGCTTCATCCCCGGGGCCGACGACGACGGCGTGGTGCGCTTCCTGCTCACCGCGGCGGCGATCGGCATCCTCTACAAGGAAAACGCCTCGATCTCCGGCGCCGAGGTCGGTTGCCAGGGCGAGGTCGGCGTGGCCTGCTCGATGGCTGCCGGGGCGCTCTGCGAAGTGCTCGGCGGTAGCGTGCAGCAGGTCGAGAACGCCGCCGAGATCGGCATGGAGCACAACCTCGGGCTGACCTGCGACCCGGTCGGCGGGCTGGTCCAGGTGCCCTGCATCGAACGCAACGCGATGGCTTCGGTGAAGGCGATCAACGCGGCGCGCATGGCCCTGCGCGGCGACGGCCAGCACTTCATCTCTCTCGACAAGGTCATCCGCACCATGCGCCAGACCGGCGCCGACATGAAAAGCAAATACAAGGAAACCGCGCGCGGCGGCCTCGCCGTGAACATCATCGAATGCTGAACCGCGCCGCTGCGCCGGCGCTTCTTTTCTCTTTCCCGACAATCGATCGCGGCTCTCCGGCAGACAGGAGGCCGGGATGCCATGGAGTGAAACATGACCGCAGAAACCCTCGCCAAGACGCCCCTGCACGCCCTGCACCTGGAACTGGGGGCGAAGATGGTGCCCTTCGCCGGCTATGACATGCCGGTGCAGTACCCGGCCGGGGTGCTCAAGGAGCACCTGCACACCCGCGAGCAGGCCGGTCTGTTCGATGTCTCGCACATGGGCCAGATCCGCCTGGTGGGCGCCGATGCGGCGCTGGCCCTGGAAAGCCTGGTGCCGGTGGACATCCTCGACCTGCCGGTGGGCCAGCAGCGCTACGCGTTGTTCACCGACGAGCAGGGCGGGATCCTCGACGACCTGATGGTGGCCAACCTCGGCGATTGCCTGCTGCTGGTGGTCAACGCCGCCTGCAAGCACCAGGACCTGGCGCACCTGCGTCGTCACCTGGAAGACCGTTGCAGCGTCGAGCCGCTGTTCGAGGAGCGTGCCTTGCTCGCCCTCCAGGGACCGGCGGCGGTGCGGGTGCTGGAGCGCCTGGCGCCGCAGGTGGCGCAGATGACCTTCATGCAGTTCGCCCGCGTCGAGCTGCTCGGCCAGGACTGCTACGTCAGCCGCTCCGGCTATACCGGTGAAGACGGCTACGAGATCTCCGTGCCCTCCGCCCATGCCGAGGCCCTGGCGCGGCGCCTGCTGGCCGAGCCGGAAGTGGCGCCGATCGGCCTCGGCGCGCGCGACTCGCTGCGCCTGGAAGCCGGCCTGTGCCTCTACGGCCACGACATGGACAGCGCCACCACGCCGGTCGAAGCCAGCCTCGGCTGGGCCATTTCCAAGGCGCGCCGCGCCGACGGCGTGCGCGCCGGCGGCTTCCCCGGCGCCGAGCGGATCTTTGCCCAGCAGGCGCAGGGCGTTGCCAGCAAGCGCGTCGGTTTCCTGCCGCAGGGGCGGATGCCGGTGCGCGAGGGCGCCGAGATCGTCGATGCCCAGGGGCGGGCGATCGGCAAGGTCAGCAGCGGCGGTTTCGGTCCGAGTCTCAACGCGCCGCTGGCCATGGGCTACGTGCCGAGCGAGCTGGCCGGCCTGGGCAGCGAGGTGACGGCGATGGTGCGCGGCAAGCCGGTGACCCTGGTGGTCAGCAAGATGCCCTTCGTGGCGCAGCGCTACTACCGCGGTTGAGCACTGGCCCTCTCTCGCCTCGGCGGGAGAGGGCGGCGACCGGCCTCACGGGTGTTTCGGCCGCTGCCGTTGCAGGCCCAGCTTCTTGGCCCGGTGGAATACCGCTGCGCGGGTCTTGCCGGTCTGCTGCGCACACCATAGCGAGCCGCGCTGCTGGTAGTGCTGGCGCAACAGATCTTCCTCGGACTTGCTCCAGATCGCATTGTTGCGGTCGCGCCCGCTGTGCGGGGAAAGCTCCTCGGCCTTGCTGGCGACACTCTGGTAGCTGCGGCCGAGCATGTAGGCGCACCAGGCCAGGCTGCGCTTGCTGCCGTGGCGGCGGATGAACTCGACTTCTTCGCTGGACCAGGCGGCCGGTGCCTTCGGCGGCGCCTTGCGGTCCAGCGAGCGGGCGAGGGCGGCGCGGGCGCGCGCCACCGCCTGGTCGCCGGGATTGTTGCGGCGGGTCACGCCGAGGGCGCGGCGCCAGCGCCCCACCAGGCTCGGACTGAAACCCCACCAGAACTGCACCGACTCGGCGCATTCGGTACGTACCGCGCGCAGCAGGTCGCCGCAGAGAATCGGCGAAGGGCGGCCGCTGCGCTTGCGCGTCGGCCAGCGGAACAGGCCGTCGGTGAAGCCGCCGACCTCCACGGCGCCTTCCAGCTCGTCGACCAGCCAGTCGCCGGGGATCACCAGTGGGCTGGTGTAGGGCGCGCCGAGCAGCAGGTGGTTGATGGTAGCGACAGAGGTAGGGGTGTCTGCAGTCATGGGACGATCCTTGCTGATACCGGGCCAGCTGGGCTGGCCATATCCCTGAGAGCGGCGTCGCTGCGGCATGGCGGGCGACGGCGCGTTCGCTTCCCGTGGTTCGGGCGGTCTTCCGGCGGAGGGCGACTGCCTGTCGCGCCTCCTTGGGAACGGGCTGGAAGCCATGCTCATGGGCGGGCTCCACGATAGATGTGCCAGGCCAGCCGGCCGGGACGGGCGGCGATCGCCGCATCCACCTCGATGCGCGGCAGGTCCAGCGGGTCGCAACGGGTATCCACCAGGCCATTGCGCGCGCCGAAGGCGAAGCGGTAGCCAAGCCGACCGAGGGCGGCGCGCAGGCCGGGTTGCGCGGCGGGTGTGGTACGAGCTTGGCAGAACACCGGCAGGGGGGCGGCGCAATGCTGCTGGAGCTGGCGGTGGGCGCGGCCGAGACAGTCCTCGGCGCAAAGGCCTGCCGATGGGTGCGGCTCCTGTCCGCGCAGGCCGAAGCGAAGCAGGCCGCTGTTTTCCAGGCGGCGGACCCGCTCCCAGTCGCCAGCGCTGTACGGTGCGGGAACCGGGCAGGCCGCGTGCAAGGCCTGCTGCGAGGCCGGGTCGAGGCGTTCCAGCTTGCGCAGGAGGAGGTCGAGGTTGCGGCTGCGACGCTGGTCGTCGCCGGTGCGTTCGAACACCGCCATGAGTGCCGCGCCGCTGTAACCCTCCAGCAGTTCCAGCAAGGGTCCGGCGGCAGTCGCATCGGCCTGCCAGAGCGTCTCGGCCACCGCTTCGCGCCAACTGCGCGGGTCACCGCCGATGAAGGCGCTCGCCGGCATTTCGTAGCGTTCCAGCAGCGGATAGACCTGCTCGGCCAGTTCCGCAGGGTTGCCGTCGACGCTCAGGGCGATCCGCAGGCAGGCTGGAGCGGGGCCTTCGAGCAGGTGTTCCAGGGGCACGCAGAGGAAGTGCCGCTGTAGCCATAGCAACAGGGTTTCCAGGTCCTGACGATCGAGGCAGTGGCCTTGCCGGTGCGGCAGGGTCGCGCGCCGGCGATCCGCGACTACCGGTCCCAGGCGCAGCACGATACCGTTCTGGCGCAGCCGGCGCTGGCCTACGGAGGAGTTCAGGAACGTCATCCCGATCAGGCTTCGCATGGCTTCCCCCGGCTCATCGACGATCCGTCACCGGCGATCGTTCCCTGCGCGCGGCAGGGCTTTCGCCAGCCTGTCCGGAGGCTGTGCCATGGACTCCGGCCCCGGCAGTCGATTCGGTCATGGGCGAGCCTCCTGGGGTAATCCGCACAAACGTTTGCTGCGACCACGCAATGCGTGGCTCGAACCGGGGCTTGGCGAGGCCCCGGCGGTTGTTCGATAAGGACTGCATGGCACCGGATAACGCTACAAAGGATCGATATGATTCTTTTTTGACGCTATCACAGTCGATGGTCGGATTATTGACGCTCTGCCGCTGTTATAAAACCGTCAGGCTATGCGAAAAGGCCTGCCGGCTACGCGTCGAGGCCCGGAATGGCGTGCCTTTGCGGGGGAGATGAGGGCTCCGGTAGGCCTATGCGGATTGGTTATAAGAAATCCGATTTGAATGAGAATTGCCGACGAATGGTCGTTTGCACGGATGTCCGGTGGTTTTTCCCGGCTGCTTAGAACCTTTCGATTGGTTAGGTGTTGCCCAGGGTGCTGCACACAGACTCTCGTCTTCCAGTCAAGAGCCTTGGGATGCAGACTGTTTTTCAAATCATGACAACTTCTTAACGCGCATTGTTATAAAGTTGCGGGCGTTTGCGCCGGCCTGGCCGGTACCTTCGAGTTTTGCCTGGAGTGAAGATGAGAGTCGACCTGGACGCCGAGGGCGTCGCCGCCGAATCGCTGCCGCGTTTCCAGCAGGCGCCCCGGCAGTTGCGCCAGCTGTGGCGATGGGCAGCGGCCAGCGTCGCCTTGGCCGCCGCCTGCGCCGTGCTGGGGTTCTTCATCGGCCTGTTCGCCGCCGACTCGCTCTGGCCGCCGCTGCTGTACAACCTCGGCGCGGCCTGGCTGGTCCTGTTCGCCGGTCTGCACGCGGCCTACCGGGTCGCGGCCTGGCGTTGCGTGGTCCTCGGCGCGGAGGCCAGCGCGCGGCCTGCCTGGCTGTGCTGGCAGCGGGACGAACCCGACGCCACCGCCGACAGCGCCTATGAACGGCTGCTGGAGCGCCTGGGCCAGGCCATCGCCCACGGCCTGGCCCAGCTCGGGCACGCTGCGCTGTGGCTGGCGGCGAGCGCGGCGCTGGCGTTGTGCCTGGTAGCCGCCGGCTGGCGTCTCGACCTGCCGCCGGCCAGTTCCGGGCAAGCGGCCGACCTCGCCATCGGGATCTGCCTGCTGCTGGCCTTCGCGGTGCTGGTGCTGGAACGTCGCCTCGCCAGCCAAGGGCCGGTGCAGTGGCCGGAAGCCCCGGTCCTCGGGCAACTGGCGCGGGCGTTGATCGGTACCCTGGTGCTGGCCGCCCTCTGTCTGTTCCTGGCTCGCCAGGGACACCCCTGGGCCCCGCGCCTGGCGGTACTGCTCGGCCTGTTGCCGGCGGCGCTGGCGCTGGAGTTGCTGGGCAGGGCGATCCTGGCGATGTTCGCGCCGCAGCGTGCCGGCCTCGAACCGCGCCTGGTCGCCACCAGCCTGCTGGCCGACCTGTTGCGCTGGCCGCCGCGTCCCCTGCAGGGTCTGCAGCATGAGTTGCACCAGCGCTTCGGCATCGACCTGCGCCAGGTCTGGGCCTTCGGTTTCATGCGGCGGGCGTTCCTGCCGGTGCTGGCGGTGGTGTCGCTGAGCGGCTGGCTGCTCAGCGGCGTACGCGAGATCGGCATGGATGCACGGGGTGTCTACGAGCGCTTCGGCAAGCCGGTCGCGGTGCTCGGCCCCGGCCTGCACCTGGGGCTACCCTGGCCGCTGGGGCGGGTGTTGGCGGTGGATAACGGGGTGGTCCACGAGTTGGCCACCAGCGTCGCCGCCGGCGACGGCGGAGCCGAGCCGCTCGCGCCCGCCGAAGGTCCGGCCCCGGATAGCGCCAACCGCTTGTGGGACGCCTCCCACGTCAGCGAGAAATCGCAGGTCATCGCCAGCCTGGCCGACCATCGGCAGAGCTTCCAGATCGTCAACATGGACGTGCGCATCGTCTACCGCATCGCTCTCGACGACGCATCGGCGCTGGCGGCGACCTACCGCAGCGCCGACGTGCCGACGCTGGTGCGCAGCACCGCCAGCCGCGTACTGGTGCATGCCTTCGCCTCGCGGACCCTCGACGAGGTCCTCGGCGAGCAGCGTGCGGGCCTGGCCGAGCAGATCGGCCAGGCCGTGCAGGCCGATCTCGATCGCCTCGGCAGCGGCGTCGAGGTACTGGGCGCGGCGGTCGAGGCGATCCATCCGCCGGCCGGTGCGGCGAATGCCTACCACGCGGTGCAGGCCGCGCAGATCACCGCCCAGGCGCTGATCGCCCGCGAGCGCGGGCAGGCCGCCGCGCAACGCAACGAGGCGCAACTACAGGCCAGCGTGGCGCACGACCGGGCCAGCGCGCAGGCCCGCGAGACCCTGGCCGCCGCGCAGGCCGCCGACCGGCGCTTCGCCGCCGAGCGGGAAGGCTATGCCGACGCCGGCCAGGCTTTCCTGCTGGAGGCCTACTACCGCCAACTCGGACGCGGCCTGGGCAAGGCCAACCTGCTGCTCATCGACCACCGCATCGCCGGCGCCGGCGCGCCGACCATCGACCTGCGCAGCTTCGGCCTCGGCCGCCTGGATTCCCCGTCTTCGTCCCGTCCGTCCGCCGCTCCGGCGTCCGCGGCCGGGCAATCCGCACCATGAGGAGAGCGCTCTTGAGCCTCGGTCACTCCCACTCGCACAGCCACCACGAGCATCATCACGATCACGATCACGATCACGATCACGATCACGGCCATGGCGCACAGGCCGCGCCGCCCTGGCGCCGGCTGCTGGTCGCCGCGCTGCTGGTGCTGTTCGCCGTCGCCGCCGCTTGCCTGGTGCAGGTACGTTCCGGCGAGGCGATGGTCATCACCCGTTTCGGCAACCCGGCGCGGGTCCTGCTCGAACCGGGCCTGGCCTGGCGCCTGCCGTTGCCGTTCGAGAGCGCGATCCCGGTCGACCTGCGCCTGCGCACCACTTCCAGCGGCCTGCAGGACGTCGGTACCCGCGATGGCCTGCGGATCATCGTCCAGGCCTACGTGGCCTGGCAGGTCCAGGGCGACGCCGACAACGTGCAGCGCTTCATGCGCGCGGTGCGCAACCAGCCGGACGAGGCTGCCCGGCAGTTGCGCACCTTCGTCGGCTCGGCGCTGGAAACCACCGCCAGCGCCTATGACCTGGCCGACCTGGTGAATACGGAGGCGTCGCGGGTGCGTATCGGCGACTTCGAAGCGCGCCTGCGCGAACAGATCGACCATCAGTTGCTGGCGACCTACGGGGTCAAGGTGGTGCAGGTCGGCATCGAGCGCCTGACCCTGCCCAAGGTGACCCTCGGCGCCACCGTCGACCGCATGCGCGCCGAGCGCGAGACCATCGCCACCGAGCGTACCGCCGAGGGCCGTCGCCAGGCCGCGGAGATCCGTTCGGCGGCGGAGCGCGACGCCCGGGTGATCCAGGCCGAGGCTTCGGTGAAAGCCGCGGAGATCGAGGCCCAGGCACGGGTCGAGGCGGCGCGCATCTACGGCAAGGCCTACGCCGGTTCGCCGCAGCTATACAACCTGCTGCGCTCGCTGGACACCCTCGGCACCATCGTCAACGGCGATACCCGGCTGGTCTTGCGCACCGATGCCGCACCGTTCCGCGTGCTGGTCGACGGGCCGCCGGCGCTCCCCGCCGAAGCGCCGGCCAACGGGCGCCGGCCATGAGCGACGAAGCGCACGAGGGGCTGCGCAGCCCCTGGCTGCAGGCCGGACGCCTGGCGTTCCTCGCACTGTTCGGCGTGACCCTCCTGGCGGCGCTGGCCTGGGCGTTTTCCAACGTCCGCCAGATCGGCCCGGAGAACCGCGCCGTAGTGCTGCGCCTGGGCGCGCTGGAGCGCCTGGCCGGTCCCGGCCTGCTGCTGGCCTGGCCGCAGCCGCTGGAGCAGGTGGTGCTGCTGCCGTCCGCCGAACAGGTGATCGAACGCCGCGTCGAGGGCCTGCTGCGTTCCGAGCAGGCGCGTCGCGCCGACCTCGACGTCAGCCTGTCCAGCGACGCGCTGGCCGGCTCCGGCTACCTGCTGACCGGCGACGCCGGGGTGGTGCAACTGGACGTGCGGGTGTTCTACAAGGTCGACGACCCGTACGCCTACGTCCTCCAGGGTGCCCACGTGCTGCCGGCGCTGGACCGGCTGGTGGCGCGCAACGCCGTGCAGGTCTGCGCCGCGCGCGACCTGGACACCATCCTGGTGGCGCGCCCGGAGTTGCTCGGCAACGACAGCGCGGTCGCCGAGCGCCGCGAACGCCTGCGCGGCGACCTGGTGCAGGGCATCAACCACAGCCTGGCGGCGTTGGCCGCGGCCGGCAGCGGGCTGGGCATCCAGGTGGTGCGGGTCGACGTGCAGTCGAGCCTGCCGCGCAATGCGGTAAGCGCCTTCAACGCGGTGCTGACCGCCAGCCAACTGGCCGAGCAGAACGTCGCCAAGGCGCGCACCGAGGCGGAGAAACTCACCCAGGCCGCCACCGAGGGGGCCGACCGCACCCTGCAGCTCGCCCGCGCCGAGGCCGGCGAACGGCTGGCCCAGGCGCGCCGCGACACCGCCAGCATCGTTGGCCTGGCCCCGGCGCTGGGTGCGACCGATCCCGGCCTGCTCTGGCGCCTGTACCGCGAACGGGTGCCGGCGATCCTCGGCAAGGCCGGTTCGGTCGGCAGCGTCGATCCGCGCGACGATGGCCGCCTGATTCTGCAAGGTGGGCAGCCATGAGCCGCTGCCCGACGGTGCCCTTCGCGGGCTGTGAAACAATGGACGGACAAGCGAACGTGAAACGGCTACCCTGCGTCGGCATCAACCTTCGGTACGCGCTTCCGCCAGCGGAACGCGGCGCCGAGTCGAACAACCAGGCGAACGGGACGGGCAATGACGGCAGGCGGTATTCCATTCACGGGCAACGGTGCGCGGCTATCACCGGGCAGGGCCCTGCTGTGCGGGCTGGCGCTGTTGCTGTGCGGCGGCGAGGCGCTGGCGCGGCAGTTGCCGAGCGACATGCTGGTGGGCTTCGTGGCCAGCGCGCAGTACCCGGTCATCACCCTGAAGAAGCCCAAGCAGAGCCTGCTGCGCAGCGTGCTTACCCTGGGGCTGGGGAAGAAGACCGTCAGCTATTCGGTGGCGCCGTCGGTGCGCATCCGCACGGCGCAGAACCTGTTCATCGTCTATGGCCGCATGCCCCAGCTCGAGGGCAGTTTCGTCGGCCTGAAGAGCGACAACAACGGGCAGGTCAAGCAGATCTGGGAACTCACCGAGAAGGAAGCCCTGGACTACGTACGCCGGCCGGACGCGCGCTTCCCGCAATAGCCGCCGCGGCTCGCCCCGGGAGGTGCGCATGAGCGAGCCGTCCGCCCACGGCAGCCATGGCGGCTGCGCGCATCATCATCACCTGCCGTTCGGCGGCGGCCTGCTCAGCCGCGACGAGCAACGCCGCGCCGCCCGCCAGCTGAGCCTGGCGATGCTCGCCCTTGGCCTGTTGCTGCTCGGCCTGGCCTGGCGCTGGCTGGCGGCGGACCAGGCCGGGGTCAGCCAGATCCTGCTCGGCGTCGCGTCGCTGCTGGTGGCGCTGCCGGTGGCCCGCTCGGCCTGGGACAGCCTGCGGCATCCGAGCCTGCACGGCGTCACCGACCAGTTGATCGCGCTGGCCATGCTCGGCGCCTGGGCCAGCGGCGACCTGCTGACCGCCGCGCTGCTGCCGATCATCATGATCTTCGGCCACGTGCTGGAGGAGCGCAGCGTGATCGGCTCCCAGGAGGCCATCGCCGCCCTCGGCGAGCTGACCCGCAGCCATGCCCGGCGGATCGAGGCCGACGGCAGCCTGAGCGAGGTGGACAACGCCAGCCTGCGGCCGGGCGACCAGGTGGAAGTGCGCGCCGGCGACCGGGTTCCGGCCGACGGGCGGGTCCTGCAAGGCCAGGCCAGTCTCGACACCGCGCCGATCACCGGCGAGTCGGTGCCGCTCGAGGTGGCGCCGGGGATGGAGGTCTACGGCGGCGCGATCAACCTCGACGGCCTGCTGCGCATCGAGATAACCCGTACCGGCGAGGCCTCGACCCTGGGCAAGGTGATCGGCCTGATGCAGCAGGCCGAGCGCGCCAAGCCGCCGATCACCCGCCTGCTGGAGCGCTACGCCGGGCAGTACATGTTGCTGGTGTTGCTGATCGCCGCGGTCACCTGGTTCGTCACCAACGATGCCCAGGCCATGCTCGCCGTGCTGGTCGCCGCCTGTCCCTGCGCCCTGGTGCTGTCCGCCCCGGCCACGGCTATCGCCGGGATCGCCGTGGCCGCCCGCCACGGTATCCTGATCCGCAGCTCGGCCTTCCTCGAGGAGCTGGCGGACCTGACTTCGCTGGTGGTCGACAAGACCGGCACCCTGACCCATGGCAGCCTGCGCCTGCAGGCGCTGCGCCTGGCCGATGCCGCCGAGGAGGCGTCGGTGCTGCGCCTGGCCGCTAGCCTCGGCGCCGCCAGCAGCCATCCGGTGAGCCGAGCGCTGGCAGCCCTGGCGGCGCACGATGCCTATCATCCATTGAGCGATATCCGCGAACGCCAGGGGTTCGGCGTGGTCGCACGAACAGCGGCGGGCGAAGCCGCCCTCGGCCGGCCCGAACTGTTCCAGCAACTGGGCATCGACGCCAGCGAGGTGCCGGAGCATGAGGGACCGATCGCCGGAATCGCCCTGGACGGGCGCTTCCTCGGCTGGCTGCTGCTGGCCGACAGCGTACGCGCGGAGGCCGCCGAGGCCCTGGCCGATCTGCGCGAACTGGGTCTGGGCCGGCAACTGTTGCTGACCGGCGATCGCCGGGCGGTGGCCGACGCCGTGGCCAAGCAGGTGGGGATTCGCCAACTGGTGGCGCAGGCGTTGCCGGAGGACAAGCTGCGCCAGGTCGGCGCGGAGATCGGCAGCGGTTTCCGGCCGATGGTGGTCGGCGACGGCATCAACGATTCGCTGGCGCTGAAGGCCGGTGTGGTCGGAGTGGCAATGGGCGCCGGCGGCGCCGACATCGCCCTGGCCTCGGCGGATATCGTGCTGATCGGCAGCGACCTGCGCCGCCTCGGCACCTGCGTGCGGCTCAGCCGGCAATGCCGGCGGACCCTGCAGGTCAACGTGGCGATCGGCCTCGGCTGGACCCTGGCGATCGTCGCCGCGGCAGCCTTCGGCCTGCTCGGCGCGGCCGGGGCGATGGTCGCGGCGCTGCTGCACAACCTCAGCACCTTGCTGGTGCTGGGCAATGCCGGACGCCTGCTGCGTTTCGAGGAGCCCCTCGGGCAGCCCCGGCCGGCCGTGGAGGGACGCGAAGAGGAGGGTACACCGTGAGGCAGGCGCAAACGCGACGCAACGGCTGGCGCTGGCTGGCCCTGGCGGTCGGCACGCTGTCCGCGCTGAGCCTGGCCGAGGCGTCGATGGCGCGCTGGCCGGCGGGCTGGCAGGTCAGCGACCTGCCCGCCGCGCAGCCCGGCCAGGCCGGCGCCGGCCAGCGCCAGCGCGCGGTCAAGTTGCAGGCAGACGGCTCCCAGGCACTGGTGATGGAGGTGACGCGGATGCCCCTGCAGAGCGGGCAGGCAGTGAACCTGGAGAAAGTCCTCGGGCACATGCGCAAGCTGGTGCAGATCGAGTTCCTGCGCAACGGCCTGCAGACCGCCTGCACCTCGCCGCAGCCGTCCACCACCGGCGGGCTGGCGGCGCTGGAGACCACCTGCACCATTCGCCAGCGCGGCGCCGTGGTGATGAAGCAGACCTTGCTCGCCGCGGCCGGCAAGACCTCGGCCTATTCGCTGTCCTATGCCGGCCTGGCCGAGGCCTACGACGCCAGCCAGGCAGAAATCCGCGCGGTGCGGGAAAGCCTGCGCTTCGAATGAGCGAAATCGGACGCGGTCGGGGCGGGGGCTGGAGTGTCGGCGGATAACGCCTGCGGCGCTATTCGCCCTGCGGAGGGTTGCATTGGGGTAGGACGGATAACCGCTTGCGGTTATCCGCCTTGCGTCTGTCGCGGATCATTTCTTGCCGGTGTTCTGCAGGATCTGCAGGGCCTGGGTGGTGGCGGTGATGCAGCCTTTGGTGTCGCCGCTGGCCTGGTCCTGCCTGGCCTTGGCCTGGAGTTCCTTGACCTCGGTGACCCGCGCACCGGTGACCGAGGTCTTGCCGCGCACGGCGAGGATATCGTCCAGCTTCTGCAGGTTGGCGCCGCACAGGTCGGTGCTTTCGGCGGCTTGGGCGGTGCCGCCGAGCAGGGCGGCGGCGATGAGCAGGGTACGCACGATCATGGCAGTTCTCCTTTGTGGGCCGGGTGGCCGGACGGGGGAGAGACGACAGGCTCCTGGGAGTCTTCTCCGCATGCCCAGTATCTGACCGGAGCCTCGCGGGAATGGTTCGGTCGCTCAGCCGTTGCCCCAGGGCGGGATCGACAGCGCCTGCTGGAGATGCTGGATGAACGCCTTGACCTTCGGCGACATCGCCGCCGCCCGCGAATACATCGCGTAGATCACGTCGTCGAGTGGGCGCAGGCCGGGCGCGGCGTCCACCAGGCGGCCGTTCTTGAGGTCCTCGGCGACGATGAACAGCGGCAGCAACGCCAGTCCCTGGCCGCGCAGGGCGGCGTCGCGCATGGCCTGGCCGTTGTTGCTGCTGAAGCGTCCGCGTGGCGAGACGGCACGGGGCTTGGCGCCGGGGAACGCCGGTTCGAAGGTCCAGACCTGGCTCGGCGTGGCGTTGTTGTAGCCCAGGCACTCGTGCTGCATCAGTTGTTCGAGGGTGTCCAGCGTGCCGTGGCGTTCCGCGTAGTCGGGGCTGCAGCAGACCACCCGCTGGCTGTTGGCCAGCGGCCGGGCGATCAGCGAACTGTCGTCCAGGCGGGTGACGCGGATGCTCAGGTCGTAGCCTTCCTTCTCGAAGTCGGTGAGGCGGTCGTCCATCTGCAGGACGATCTCCAGGCGCGGGTGCTGGCTCATGAAGTCGGCGATGATCGGCGACAGCCAGAGGGTGCCGAAGCTCATCGGGGTGACGATGCGCAATTCGCCGCACAGGTCGTTCTCGCGCAGGGCGACGATCTCCGCGGCGTTGTTGAGTTCCTGCAGCGAGGCCTTGGCGGCCTTGTAGAAGAAATGCCCGGCCTCGGTCGGCTCGACGTTGCGCGTGGTGCGATAGAGCAGGCGGACGCCGAGGCGTCGTTCGAGATCGCTGACGCGCTTGCTGATCACCGACTTGGACAGGCTCATGCGCTCGGCCGCCGACGTCACGCTGTTGAGTTCGGCGACGTTGAGGAAGGCTTCGATATCGTCGAAGCGCAGGCTCATCGGTGGGCCCACGATACAGTGGCAATCGCTCGACGCATTCTCGGCTCCTCCTGGTCGTTTTCCTTGGGCTTTCTATCCGCTTGATTCGCAAGCTAAATCGATCCAGCCCTGAGCAAGCTTACCCAATCGAAAGGCGCCGCAGCGTTCGTTCTCAGCGAAAACGGTTTTCGCCTGGACGCGCTACCGGGAAGGCCGTCGGGGCTTTTACCCTGTAGCCGCGACTCGTCGCTCCGTGGCCGACCGCACCTGCCCGCCCCCGTAGGCGGCCACGGATTTCCTTGCGCCTTCTAGACTGGAAGCGAACCCGCCGCATCAACCCCGAACGAGAAACCAGCATGTCGAGTCGCTTCATCGCCGCCTGGTCCGCGGCCAACCGTTGCCTGGAGGTGCGGGGCCGGGCATGGAAGGGCTGAAACTCTACGCCCGCTTGCTCTGGCGGCCGCCGCGGGAAACCCTGCTGTTCGCCCTGCGCACCGTCGCCGCCGGGCTGCTGACCCTCTACCTGGCCTTCCTCTTCGACCTGGAGCAGCCGAAGTGGGCGCTGATGACCGTGGTCATCGTCAGCCAGCCGCTGGCCGGGATGGCTCTCAAGCGCAGCTTCGCCCAGGTCGTCGGTACCTTCGCCGGCGCCGTGGTGGCGGTGCTGATCATGGCGCTGTTCGCCCAGCAACCGTTGCCGTTCTTCGTCGCCCTGGGACTCTGGCTGGCGCTCTGCACCGCCGGCGGCACCTTGCTGCGCTACACCGATTCGCACGCCTTCGTGCTCAGCGGCTTCACCGCGGTGATCGTCGCCGTGCTGTCGATTCCCGATCCGGAAAACACCTTCATGCTCGCCGTGGTGCGGGTCACCGAGACCCTGCTGGGCGTCGCCTGCGTGGCCCTGGTCAGCCTGCTCAGCGCGCGTCCGCAGGCGGTGGCGAAGGGCTACTTCGCCCAGGTCGATGGCCTGATCCGCAGTACCGCGCGGCACGCCGCGGCGGTGATCCGCGGCGACGAGGGCGACGAGTCGTTCAACCAGCGGCAGATGCAACTGGTCGCCAGCATCACCGCGCTGGACGGCCTGCGCCGGCACCTCTATTTCGACGCGCCGAACCTGCGCCGCGCCGATGGCCTGGTGCAGTTGCTGGGCAACCTGCTGGTGCTGATGGCCTCGCGGCTGTTGCTGCTGCGCCAGCATCGCCTGCTGGTGCGGGCGCACTGGGTCGGGCCGTTGCCGGCGGATATCCAGGCGCTGCTGGATCGTGCATTGCGGGTGCTGGACGCGCTGGCCGAGCAGGGGCGGGCGGTACCCTCCGAGGTGCTGGAGGAGTTCCAGGCGGTGCGCCAGGCCTTCGATGCCGCGGCGACGCGCGCGGAGTCCTACGACGAGGCGCTGAGCCCGGCGCTGCGCCCGCAGGTGGCGATCCTGCGCTGGGAATACGCGCGGCTGTTCCAGCGCCTGGGCGAAGTGCTCGAACTCAACGATGCGATCCAGTCCGGCCGCCAGGCCAGCAGTTTCTACCGCCGTGGCCAGGCGCAGGCGCTGCACCTGGACTGGGCGCTGGCCTCGATGAACGCCGTGCGCGCTTTCGTCGCCTTGTCCTGCGCCGCCTGGCTGTGGATCACCAGCGCCTGGAACGGCGCCCTCAGCAGCCTGCTGCTGGTCGGCGTGATGTGCTCGCTGATGGCGACCTTCCCGCGTCCGCTGCTGGCGGCGCAGAACTTCCTGCGCGGGCTGCTGCTGGCGATCCTGATCTCGGCGGCGCTGCTGTTCGTGCTGTTGCCGGCATCCGCCGACTTCGAGTGGCTGGCGCTGTGGATGGCGTTGCTGCTGTACGTGGTCGCGGTCGGCCTGAGCAGCCCGCTGAGCGCCGGGATCGCCATGGGCATCGGCCTGGAGACCCTGCTGATGGTGGCGCCGCAGAATATCGCGGTCTACTACAGCAACGCTTCGCAGTGGTTCGAGTTCGTCGGCGGCTTCCTCGCCGCGGCGGTCCTCGCCGTGCTGGTGTTCGCCCTGGTCTATCCGTTCCGCGCCGACCCGCGCCTGCGCCGGCTGCTCTACCTGTCGCGCCAGGACGTCGCGGAAATGTCGCGTTGCGAGGCCAGCGAGGCGCAGCGCTTTGCCTTCGAGACGCGGATGATCGATCGCCTGGCGGTGATGGTCGGCCTGCTGCCGGCGAGCCAGGAGCCGGCTGCGGCGGAACGTTTCCAGTGCGCCCTGGGCTGCGTGGTGATGGGCGTGGCGTTAAACCGCCTGCGCGAGCCGCTGCATGACGCCGGGGTGGTACCGCTGGAGTTGCAGCCGCTGCTGGGCGAGGCGCTGCGCGAGGTCGCCGCCTACATAGCCGGCGGCGCGGACGCCCCGCGGCAGGACCTCGCCCTGGCCGCCCTGCGGCGTTTCGGCCGGGGCCTGGAGGCCTTGCTGGCGCAGCCGTCGAAGGACCTCGGGGCGACGCGGCAGCGCTTCATCATGAATGTCGCGGTACTGATCCTGCAGCAGTCGCTGCAACGCTATCGGACGCTGCTGGAGGAGGACCGCGGCGCACCGGCGGTCGTCGAAGAACCAGAAGAGGAGGGCGGACATGCCCGCTGATGTCGAGGTCGGGGGCGCCTACCTGCCGCCGATCGCCCAGGCGTTGCTGCTGGCCTGGCTGATCCTGCTGCTGCTCAACCCGCTGTTGCGGCGCTTCGGCGTGTTGCAGCGGGTCTGGCACGAAGCGCTGTTCCAGGGCGCGTTGTACTGCGCGATCTGCGCCGGTCTGATCCTGTGGATGGGAGAGATGTCCCGATGAACCTGTTGCAAGGCAAATGGCCGCGCCTGGCCACCCTGCTGGCGGTGCTGGTGGCGGCGGCGCTGCTCGTTGTTCTGCTCGCTCATCGGTTTCCTCTCCTCATCCTGGGCATGAAAATGGGGCGGATGCCTCCCTGCTCCGCCCCATTCACTTCACTGCGCGGTTATCAGTTCCCGCCGTGGCTGCGCTGGCCACCTTTCTTGCCAGCCTCGGAGGCCCGCTGCGGATCGTTCTTGAAGTTGCCGCCGCTGGCCTGGCCGCCCTTCTTGCCGGCCTCCGAAGCACGTTTCGGGTCTTCCGCGAAGTTGCCTTTACCACCTTGATGCTGTGCCATTTCTATTTCCTCCGAATAATCTCTTCAGAACAGATTTCATGGACGCATGCGTTGCGCATGCCCTAACTCTGAGAGGGTGTTTCGCCAGTGGTTCAGATTATTTTCAGCGAATGAAAGCGAAGCGCTTTGCCAGCATGTTTCGAGCGCAATCCATAGGGTTCAAAGATCCTTGCCTTATTCCATTGCCAGCATTGACAGGAATCCCCGAATTGCGTCAGATGAAAGCCCGCACATCTCGGAGGAGCACCATGAAACCCTACGAGCATCCGGCCTACAGCGATCCCGTGGTAAGCAACGAAGAACCCGATCGCGATTGCCATGAATGGAATTTCGAACCGGGAGACAGTGATCAGGAACCCTACCCCGAATATCATGGAGCGAATACCGAAGAATGCCCAGGCGGAGGCACTTAATTATTCTTTTCTATTGCAACCCCTGACATTCCGATAGACCCATTCAATAATTAATCGTCGAACTTTAAAACAAATGGAACTCGCCATGGAAAACAGTGACGAAGTGCGATTCCAGCACTATTTCATTTCTCTCGTCGAACAGGTGGCGAAACCGCTTTTCGTCGACTCCTGCGAAGAGGCGCGCAGCTACGGCCTGGACTGCAACGTGGACCTCGACCTCGACGAGGACGGCCATCCTCGCCTGCGCCTGGAAGTCGGCGAGCCGGGAGGCGAGAAAAGCCACTACAGCCTGCTGGCGATTCCCGGCGAGCGGGTCATCCATCGCCAGTACCTGGCCGGGGCCCAGGAATGGCACAGCCTGCCGGCCGAGCTGGCGTCGATCAACCCGATGGTGCTGGACAGCGAGCTGGCGGTATTCTTCCGCCGCGCCTTCGACCTTCGCCTGGAGGGCCCCGAACGCCGTCACCCGGCCGGCTTCTGGTAAGGCCCTTCATAGCTTCCAGATATCCCGGGCGTATTCGCTGATCGTCCGGTCGGCGCTGAACCAGCCGATCCGCGCCACGTTGAGCAACGCCGAGCGCCACCAGCGATCGGGCTCGCGCCAGACTTCCTCGACCCGGCACTGCGCATGCCAGTAGGCCTCGAAGTCGGCGCAGAGCATGAAGCGGTCGTCGTGCACCAGGCCGTCCACCAGCCCTTCGTAGCGGCTGCGGTCGTCGGCCGAGAACAGCCCGCTGCGGATCGCCTCCAGGGCTTCCTCCAGCCGCGGCGAGGCCGCGATCACCCCGCCCATCTCCAGCTCCCCGGCCTGCCGGCGCTGCTCCACCTGCTGGGCGCTGAGGCCGAAGATGAACATGTGTTCCAGGCCGATCCGCTGGCTCATCTCGACGTTGGCGCCGTCCAGGGTGCCGATGGTCAGCGCGCCGTTGAGGGCGAACTTCATGTTGCTGGTCCCGGAGGCCTCGAGCCCGGCGGTGGAAATCTGCTCGGAGAGGTCCGCCGCGGGAATGATCGCCTCGGCCAGGCTGACGTTGTAGTTGGGCAGGAACACCAGCTTGAGCAGGCCGCGCACGGTGGGGTCGTCGTTGATGGTGCGGGCGATGTCGTTGGCCAGCTTGATGATCAGCTTGGCCTGGTGGTAGCTGGCGGCAGCCTTGCCGGCGAAGATCTTCACCCGCGGCACGCGGTCGGCGGTCGGGTCGTTGCGGATCTCCTGGTACAGCGCCACGGTGTGCAGCAGGTTGAGCAACTGCCGCTTGTATTCGTGGATACGCTTGATATGCACATCGAACAGCGCTTCCGGTTCGATCGCCACGCCGAGGCTGTCCAGCACCAGGCGCGCCAGGGCGGTCTTGTTCTGCCGGCGCTGCTCGGCGAAGCGCGCCCGCAGCCTGGCGTCCTCGACGTGCTCCTCGAGGTCCGGCAGGCGCCGTTCCGGGGTGTCCAGCAGGTCGGCGCCGAGGGTCTCCACCAGCAGCTCGGTCAACCCCGGGTTGGCCTGGAACAGCCAGCGGCGGAACGACACGCCGTTGGTCTTGTTGCTGATGCGCTGCGGATAGAGGCGATGCAGGTCATGGAACACGGTTTCGCGCATCAGCTCGGTGTGCAATGCCGATACCCCGTTGATCTGGTGCGAACCGAGGAACGCCAGGTTGCCCATGCGCACCCGTCGGCCGTGGCCCTCCTCGATCAGGCTGACCGAACGCAACAGGTCGAAGTCGTGGATGTCCTGGGCACGCAGCGCGTCTATATGGAAGGCATTGATCAGGTAGATGATCTGCATGTGGCGCGGCAACAGGCGCTCCATCAGCGCCACCGGCCAGGATTCCAGGGCTTCCGGGAGCAGCGTGTGGTTGGTGTAGGACAAGGTCGCCACGCTCAGCGCCCAGGCGTCCGGCCAGGCCAGTTGGTGCACGTCCACCAGTTGCCGCATCAGCTCGGCGACGGCGATCGCCGGGTGGGTGTCGTTGAGCTGGATCGCCACCTGTTCCGGCAGGCTACGCAGGTCGTGATGATGGCGCAGGTGGCGGTCGAGCAGGTCCTGCAGCGAGGCTGAGACGAAGAAGTACTCCTGGCGCAGGCGCAGTTCCTGACCGGCCTCGGTGCTGTCTGCCGGATACAGCACCCGCGAGATGCTCTCCGCCTTGACCACGTCGACCACCGCGCCGATATGGTCGCCGGCGTTGAAACGGTCCAGTTGCAGGTCTTCCTCGGCGCGAGCGCGCCACAGGCGCAGGGTATTGACGCTGGCACGCCGCCAGCCGACGATCGGCGTGTCGTAGGCGATCGCCCGGATCCGCTCGTCCGGCCGCCAGATGGCTCGGCCACTGTGCTCGCTGTCGACCTGCACGCTGCCGCCGAAGTCGATGTAGTAGCTGACCTCGGGTCGTTCGAACTCCCAGGGATTGCCGAAATCCAGCCAGGTCTCGGTCTGCTCCTGCTGCCAGCCGTCGGTCAGCACCTGGCGGAACAGGCCATGCTCGTAGCGGATGCCATAGCCATGCGCGGGAATGTCGAGGCTGGCCATGCTTTCCATGAAGCATGCCGCCAGGCGTCCGAGGCCGCCGTTGCCGAGCGCCGCGTCCGGCTCCAGGGCAACGATCCGCTGCAGGTCGACGCCCAGCTCGGCAAGGGCCTGGCGGGTTTCCTCGAGCAGCCCGAGGTTGCCGAGGTTGTCCAGCAACAGGCGACCGATGAGGAACTCCAGGGACAGGTAGTAGACCCGCTTGCGCGCGGGCGCTTCACCTTGCGGGGTGGCCTCCTCCCAGTGGTCGATGATGTGGTCGCGCACCGCCAGGGCCACCGCTTCGAACCAGTCGTGCGGGCACGCGGTGGATGGGTCGCGGCCGACGCTGTAGCGCAGTTTGGCGAGGATGCTGGCTTTCAGGGTCTGGACCGCACTTGGGGTCTGGTCTTGGCTGTCGGGCATCGCCGGGCTTCCTTCCGGCCCGCCGCTGCAGGCCGGTGCTTGCGGGGTTTTCTCAGGCGCTCTTGCGTACCGGCACGGCGGCCGCCGCGCTTTCCTGGCGCAGGCGGTCGAGCAGGTCGTGGCCGGCCAGGGTCAGGTGGTGGACCACCCATTGCTCCTGGCCGGTCCAGGAATGCTGGACGCTGCCGCAGAGCAGTTGCGCCTGGTTGAGCAACTGCAAGTGGTAGGCCACCGCCTCGCGGCAATGACCGGGTAGCTCGCGTGCTTCCCAGTGCTGGCCGAAGCCAAGGCTTTCCAGATGCTCCAGCAGATCCCTGATCAACCCCCAGTCGCGTTTCATCGGCATGCTCCTTGTCTGCGTCGCGGCCGGCCGTTCCGGCTACCTAGAAGCGGAGTCGCGGCGGCCGCGATGGTTCATTCTTTTTCGCCGGCGGCCCGCCTGTCCGCACGACGGAACCGCCGGGCGCCGGCGTCAGTCGGGAGGAATGCCGTTGCCAACGGTCGGTGTGCGGACTGGCGCGAGAGCTGGAGCGCAGCTTCACTGAGCAGTGACCTTTCCCGTATCCCGGCAGGAGCGCTCCGATGCAGGCTTTCATGGTTCATTTCTCAGACGCCGGACAACCCGGCCGGACCGTGCTCACCACTTTCGCGCCAACCCTCAGCACCAGCGAGGCGCACGTTCGCCTGCAACTCTGCTATCCCCTGCTGTTCCCGCAGCGTCTGAGCGCGGTGCGGGTCTACCCCCTGCTGCCGGCGGCGGCACGCGAGTGAACGCGGCCGCCGGGGCGCCTCAGCCGTTGACTACCGTACCGCCGTTGACGTGCAGCACCTGGCCGCTGACGTAGGACGAGTCGTTACAGGCCAGGTAGACGTAGCTGGCGGCCAGCTCTTCCGGCTGGCCGGGCCGGCCCATCGGCGTATCCGCGCCGAAGTGGGCGACCTTCTCGGCGCTGAAGGTGGACGGGATCAGCGGCGTCCAGATCGGGCCCGGGGCCACGGCGTTGACGCGGATGCCGCGGTTGACCAGGTTCATCGACAGCGACCGGGTGAACGAGGTGATCGCGCCCTTGGTCGAGGAATAGTCGATCAGCTGGGGGTTGCCCTTGTAGGCGGTGATCGAGGTGGTGTTGATGATCGCCCCGCCCTTGCCCATCAGCGGCAGGGCCGCCTTGGTCAACTGGAACATGCCGAAGATGTTGGTGCGGAAGGTCTTCTCCCACTGCTCTTCGCTGATGTCCTCCAGGCGCGCCTGCGGATGCTGCTCGCCGGCGTTGTTGACCAGCACGTCGAGGCGCCCCCATTTCTGCCTTAGCGTGTCCACCACCTGGCGGCAGAAGCCGGCGTCGGCGACGTCGCCGGCGAACGCCAGGCACTGGCGACCGAGCGACTCGATGATCTCGCGGGTCTTCGCCGCGTCTTCGTTCTCATCCAGGTAGACCAGCACCACATCCGCCTTCTCGCGGGCGAAAGCCACCGCCACCGCGCGGCCGATACCACTGTCGCCGCCGGTGACCAGGGCCACCTTACCTTCCAGCTTGGCCGCCGGACGGTAATCGGCGGAAACGAACTCCGGCTTCGGCTGCATCTCGCTTTCGTGGCCGGGACGTTGGTCCTGGTGCTGCGCCGGCAGTGTCTGTCGCTGTTCGCTCATGGTGGTTTCCTCTCTGTCGGACGCCTCAGGCGCGTTCGCCGCGCAAGGCGCGTTGATGGAATTCGGGCAGGCGCCGCAGCGCCCAGCGGGTGGCTTCCCGGCGCATCCGCGCGGGGTCGCCGTGGAAGCGCTCGCGGCGCGAGAACAAGGCGAGGCCGGCGGGCAACCGGAAGGCCCAGGCGAAGCACACGGTACCGGGCGGGATGCCGTCCTTCGCTTCACTGCCGAGCAACCCCGTGACCGCCAGCGCGGCGCTCGCCGGACTGCGTTGCAGGGCCGCCCTGGCCATGGCCTCGGCGACCTCCACGCTGGTCAGGTTGAAACGCTCCAGCCAGTTCGGGTCGAGCCCCAGCAGGGCAAGCTTGGCCGCCGGCGAATAGACGACGAAGCCGCCTTCCATCACCTTGCCGCTGCCGGCCACCGCCGACAGTTCGGCGCTGATCTGCCCGGCAGTACAGGATTCCGCAGTGATCAGGCTGAGGTCGGCGCTACGCAGGTAGGTCACCAGACGAGAGGCCTCGTCCGCGAGTTGCAGGTCGGGCATGGCACGCTCCTCAGGGCGAGATCGGGTCGCTGGCGGGAAAGGTCTCCTTCAACGCGTCGTCCAGCTGGCGATCCTCCGCCACCTGGGGCCGGGTAGTGCCGCCACAGGGGCAATCGGCGTCGCGACACGGCTCGCCCTGGGGGTGGCCGCCGGCGCAGGCCGCGCAGCAATAGTGCTGGCCGTCGCGTTCGACGGCATCGGCGCCGGGCTGGCAGGTGCATTTGGGACAGGCACAGGTTTCGCTGTTCATGGGCAATCTCCAGTGGGGTTCACTTGCTGTGTTCCGGCGAGGTCACCGGGCGCAAGCCACGGGGGCCGGTCCAGCCCCAGAGGACCAGGCCGAGCACGGGCAGGAGCAGGATCAGCAGCGACCAGCCGAGCTTGCGACTGGCGGAGCTGTCGCTGCGGAGCACGCTGTTGATGGCCCAGGCATCCACCAGGAGCAACAGGACCAGCAGCGCGAGGATCAGGTAGGCGGTATCCATCGGGGGCCTCCTCGGCATCTCGTTGCACGGTGGAGGCCCTGTGCGCCGGGGGAGTTCCGCCTTTTTCGCGGACGGTCAGCCGCGCCCGAGCTGGCGCCGCATGGCCGCGCTGATGCGCTGGCGGGTGCCGGCGTAGTCGGCCCAGGGATCGTCGCCGGCGAGTTCGTCGAGGCGCTGCGGCAGACTGCGCAGGTTCCATTGGTTGGCGCCCTGCAGCGAGTCGAGTTCCTCGCGGAACACCGGTACCGACACCGGCAACCCTTCGCGGGCGCGCACCGAGTAGGCGGCCACGGTGCTGGCGCCGCGGCTGTTGCGCAGGTAGTCGACGAAGATCTTGCCGACCCGGTTGCGCGGCCCGGAAACCGCCGAGAAACGCTCCGGCATCAGGCGCGCCAAGTGCTGGGAGATGGCCTGGGCGAAATCCTTGACCTCGTCCCAGCCATGCCGGCGCTCCAGCGGCACCAGCAGGTGCATGCCCTTGCCGCCGCTGGTCTTGAGGAAGGCGCGCAGGCCCAGCTCGTCGAGCAACGTCAGGCTCAGCTGGGTCGCTTCGAGCATGCGCTTCCACGGCAGCGCCGGGTCCGGGTCGAGGTCGAGGACGAAACGGTCGGGCCGCTCCAGGTTGGCCAGGCTGGCGTTCCAGGTATGGAATTCGATGCTGCCCATCTGCACCGCGCCGACCAGCGCCTCGGCGCTGCGGATCTGCAACAGCGGCGGATGACCGGGATCGAGCGCCGGGTCGAGCTGGACGATGCCGGGGATCTTCAGGCGCGCCGCGTGCTTCTGGAAGAACAGTTCGCCGCCGATTCCGTCGGGGCCGCGCACCAGCGACACCGGGCGCTCGCGCAGGTCGCGCAGGAGCAGGTCGGCGTAGCGCGCATGGAACTCGGCGAGTTCCAGCTTGCTGGCCTGGATCGACGGGTCGATCAGCCGCTGCGGATGGCTGATGCGCACGCCGGCGGTGGCCGCCCGCGACGCACCGGCGCCGGCCTTGCGCGCGCCGCGCAGCGGCGGCGGGCCGGCGGGACGCTCGCCGGTCACCTCACGCGCCGGCTTGTCTTCGCGCAAGCCGTGGAACACTGCCTGGCGGATGATCCCGCCACGGGTCATCTGCGCATAGGAAACCTCGCACAGCTGTTGCGGGCGCACCCACTGCACCGACCCGGTCTCGCGCGCCGGCGGCACCTTCGCCAATGGGCTGGAACGGACCGCGAGGGGTTCCAGGCGCTCACGGACCTTCTTCAGGCTGGCCGCGGTGAAGCCGCTGCCGACCTTGCCGGCATAGCGCAGCCGGCGCTCCTCGTCAGGGCTGTAGAGGCCGAGCAGCAAGGCGCCGATATGCCGGCGAGAGCCCTTCGGCTCGGTATAGCCGACGATCACGAACTCCTGGCGCAACTGGCACTTCAGCTTGATCCAGTCGTTGCTGCGGCGCGAACGGTAGGCGCTGCCCAGACGCTTGCCGATCACGCCTTCGAGACCGAGCTTGCAGGCGCTGGCCAGCAGGTCGCGGGGGTCTTCCGCGAGCGTCGCGGAGAACCGCAGCGGGTCTTCGTCTCGCCCTTCCAGCAGCGCCTCCAGGCGCGCGCGGCGCTCCTCCAGGGCGACATCGCGCAGATCCTCGCCTTCGTGGTACGGCAGGTCGAAGAGGACGTACAGGATGTTCTCGCCGCGACCTTCCTCGAAGGCGTTCTGCAGGGCCTGGAAGTCCGGTCGACCCTCCTCGTCGAGGACGACCAGTTCGCCGTCCAGCCAACTGCGCTGCAGACCGAGCCCGGCCAAGGCCTTCTCCAGGTGCGGCAGGCGTTCGGTCCAGTCATGGCCGTTGCGGGTCAGCAGGCGCACGTGGCCGTCTTCGATGCGGCTCATCAGCCGATAGCCGTCCAGCTTGAGTTCGTAGGCCCACTCCCCTCGCGGAGGCTGCTCGACCAGGCTGGCCAGCTCGGGGGCGATCCACTCGGGCATCGGCGTCTTCCCCCCGCTCTTGCCGCGTCGCGCCGGCCTGGCCGCGGGCGTGGCGGCTTCGCCATGGCGGGGCAGCAGCGTACGCTCGCTGAGCACGCTGTCGGGACGCTCCTTCAGCACGTCGAAGCGATCCAGGCTGCGCGCCTCGCCGTCCTTGGCCTTGACCAGGAACCACTGGGGCTGCTTGCCGCGCAGGTTGGTGCGGATCAGGTGCCAACGCCCGGAGAGTTTCTCGCCATCCAGGGCGAAGCTGAGATGGCCCTTTTCCAGGCCCTCGCGCGGATCGTCCAGAGGCGTCCAGGCGCCTCGGTCCCAGACGATGACATCGCCGGCGCCGTAGTGCCCCTGGGGGATGCTGCCTTCGAAATCGGCATAGTCCAGCGGATGGTCCTCAACCTGCACCGCGAGCCGCTTCACCGCCGGGTCGAGGCACGGCCCCTTGGGCACCGCCCAGCTCTTCAGGGTGCCATCCAGCTCCAGGCGGAAGTCGTAGTGCAGGCGGCTGGCGTCGTGCTTCTGGACGCAATAGCGGAGCAGCCCGGTGCTGTCCTTGCGAGGCTTGCGGCCGCTGGGCTCCGGGGTCTGGCGGAAATCGCGCTTGCGGGCGTACTCGGCGAGCGGCTTGCTGCTGGGCATGGTGGGCTCCTCGGTGCTCAGACGCCGGGGCAGACCGGCGCGCTGTGCAGGACCATGTCGATGGCTTTCCCCAGTTCCTCCAGGGTCACCGGTTTGAGCAGCACCGGATAGGGTGCCGCCGGGTCGATGCCGACGCGAGCGCTGTCGCTGAGCAGGATCACCCGCATCCGCGGGCGCACCGGCAGGCTGGTTTCGATGAGCATGCTGCCGCTCAGAGGACCTTCGAGCTGCTCGCTGAGCAGGAACAGGTCGATCACCGCGTCCGAGGCCAGGTGGTCGAGGGCTTCGTCGCGACTCGCCGCGCTGAGCACCGCGTAGCCTCGATCGAGGAGGAATTCCTCGATCCGCCAGAGCTGGTCGGCGTGTTCTTCGAGGACCAGGACGATCTTGTTTTCTCCGTTCACCATGGTTCTCCCTGTCGGATTGTCAGGAAGGCTTCGCTGCAAGGTTCGCGCCGTCCGCCCCGCTTGCGCCGGAGCAGCGTGACCACGGCGATTGGGCGCGGACTGATCGCAAAGTGCGATCAGCAGAGTGCCCGGAAGGCGCCTGTTCATCGTGCAGATTGCCCGACCCGCGCGGACCGCTGGTAAGCCCGCCGGCACCAACCACGTCGACCGGGGTCCAGCCTGAGAGACCGCGAGCGAAGGAGCCAGCCATGCGCCCTGCCCCAGAAGACGCCGCAGACGATGCGTTCGACCAGCGCGAGTATCCGATCCCGGAGCGCCTGGAAAGCCAGCGCCGCGCCTGGCGTTTCGAACGGGCGGGCCTGTGGGTCCTGCTCGGGGTGATCCTCCTGGCGCTGACCGGGGTGTTCGCCGGCGGGCCTCTGAGTTCGCGGACGCTGGTCAGCGACAGCGGCAGGCTGACCCTGGCCTACGAGCGTTTCGAACGCAGCGGCGCCGCCAGCCGCCTGCGCATCGATCTGCGCGGCGCGCCGGGCACCGAAGTTGGCGTGCGCCTGGGCGGCGGACTGCTACAGGCGCACAGCATCCAGAGCCTGCAACCGCAACCGCTGCGCAGTCACAGCTGGCGGGGTGGCCTGGAACTGGAGGGAAGGCTCGACGAAGACGGTCGCCTGAGCCTGTTCCTGACGTTGTTGCCGAACCAGCTCGGCGAAGTCGCCAGTCGACTGGAGTTCGCCGGCGAGAGCCTGGCCTTCGACCAGTTCATCTACCCCTGAGTCATCCGTTCCGAGGAGGCGCACGATGGATTCCATACTGCGAGCCGCCGCGCTCTACCTGGTCCTGCTGGTACTCTTCCGCATCGCCGGGCGGCGTTCACTGACCGACATCACCACCTTCGACCTGCTGCTGCTGATGATCATCGGCGAAGCCACCCAGCAGGCGCTGCTGGGCGACGACTTCTCGCTGGTCAACGCGGTACTGGTGATCGTCACCCTGATCGTCATCGACGTCGGTCTGTCCCTGCTCAAGCTGCGCCATCCGAAGCTCGACACCCTGATCGAGGGCTCGCCGACGCTCATCGTCGAGTACGGCAGGCCATTGCACGCACGCCTGGCCGAGGCCCGCCTGCGCGAGGAAGACATTCTCCTGGCCGCCCGCGAGACCCAGGGCCTGGAACGCATGGAGCAGATCCGCTTCGCCATCCTCGAGAAGAACGGCAAGATCTCGATCATTCCCGATCGCGGCGACTGACGCTGCGCGCCTGGCGCATCAGCAGCGGCTGGATGCTCAGGCCGTGCACGCAGATGCTCAGGGCGACGAGGCTCAGCACCAGGTCGCTGGCGGTATGCGCTAGCGCCGTAGGCAGCCCCTGGTTCAGCGCGTAGCTGAGGTAGTACAGGCTGCCGATGCCGCGGATGCCGAACCAGCCGAGCAGGCGCCGCTGCGCCGGGTGCATCAGCCGCCGGCCGACCAGCAGCCAGACCATCGCCGGCCGGCACACGCAGAACAGCAGCAGCGCCAGCGGCAGCGCGCGCCAGTCCCAGTGCTGGTAGAGCATGGCGCCGAGCAGGGTCACCAGCAGCACTTCCAGCGAGCGCTCCAGCAGGTTGCCGAAGGAGAGCACGTCGAGCATCACCGCGCCGGCCGCCACCTTCGGGTGTTCGCTGCGGTCGGCGCCATACTCGATGGCGCCGCTGGCCTGCCCTGCCTCGCGCACGTCGGCGGCGGCCGCCTGCGCCTCGGCCGGTGCCGAGGCGCGCCCCAGCGTCGCCACCTCGGCGTGGCGCAGGCCGATCCCGGCGGCGAAGCTGGCGAGGAAGCCCCAGCCGCCCAGTGCGTCGGCGCCGACATAGGACAGCGCGATCAGCGCCAGGGCGAGGAAGTCGTTGGCCGACACCGAGGTGTCGGTGTGCCGCGCCCGCAGGTGGATGGCCAGGCGGCCGAGACCATGGCCCAGGCAATAGCCCACCAGCAGGCCGAGCGGAATCGCCCAGAGCACGTCGCGCAGCAGCCAGTCCAGGCCGCTGCGGTCGAACTCCCCGGGCAGGCCGCCGCCCTGACCGATCAGCAGCAGGGCGGCGATGACGAAGGGGAAGGCGATGCCGTCGTTGAGTCCCGCCTCGCCGGATACGGCGTAGCGCAGGCGGTCGTCGTCGCCGGCGTGGTTGACCTGGATGTCGCTGGCCAGCACCGGATCGGTGGGCGCGAGGATCGCCGCGACCAGCAAGGCCAGCCCCCAGTCCAGGCCGAACAGGAAATGCGCGCCCAGGGTAAGGCCGAGGATACAGCCGAGCAGGACTGGTCCGGCCAGCAGCCAGGCAGCGGTCCAGGCCGGCGAGCGCAACGGCAGGCGCAGCTTGAGGCCGCCGATGAACAGCGAGATCAGCAACGCCGCCTCGCTGAGGTGTTCGAACCAGCCGCTGATGTCCGCCAGGCCGCTGCGCCAGGCGTGCAGCCCGGCCGGGCCGATGGCCAGGCCGAACAGCAGGTAGATGAACGAGGTGCTGACCGGCAGCAGGCGCAGGTAGGCCGAGGCCAGGCCGAGCGTCAGCAGGATGCAGCCCAGTACCAGCAACCACAGGCTGAAACTCATGCCTGGCCAGGCTCCGCCCGCGGGGGCGTTACTTGGATGGGTGCGCCTTGGCCAGCGCGCGGGCCATCTCCAGGTGATGCTTCAGGGCCGGCAGATGGGTCTTGGCGAAGGCCTGCAGTTCCGGGTCGGTGAGGTTGTCTGCGGCCTGGGTGAAGAGTTCCACGGCTTTCTCGTGGGCCGCCACCTGGTTATTGGCGTAGGCCGGGTCGAAGGAGGCGTCGCGCAGGTCGAGCAGGGTCGCCTTGGCCTTGTCGGTCAGGCTGGCGTCGTCTTCGACCTCCAGTTTCTTGCGCTCGGCCAGGCTGCGCAGTTCGGCGTTGACCTTGCCGTGGTCGTCGATCATCTGCTTGGCGAATACCTTCACATCGGCGGCAGTGCTCTTTTCCAGCGCCATCTTGCCGGCTTCGATTTCCGCTACGCCGGCCGCCGAGGCCTCGCTGACGAAGGTCTGTGGCGCGGTCTTGTTCATGTCCTGGGCGTTGGCGAAAGGCAGGGCCAGGACCAGCAGGAGCCAGGCGGCTCCCTTGAGGGGAAGGCTGATTGCTCTGTTCATGGTCGACTCCGTTGGCGTGACAGGGAAAAAATGCCGGGACTTCGGCACAACGCACCTCGGCATCGTCGCTGCTGTGACGGCGCCGCCGGCCGACCGTTCAGATTTTTCGCCGACCGTGCCAGGCCGGGCGCCCTCCCCGGTCACCCCGGGCGGCTCGCCAGCGCCTCGATCCGCGCCCGGCTCTTCGGCCGGCGTACGGACAGCGGCGGTTCGACCCGCATCGGCGGCGCGATCGCGTTGCCCTGGAGATAGACGTCCCCGGTCGGCAGCCGGGCGAACGCATCGTCCTCCTCGAGACCTTCCAGGACCACGCAGGGCGCCAGTTCGCGGCACAGGGCCAGCAGATGGCGCAGCACTTCGGCGCCCTTCGCCGAGCGACGTGCTTCGCGGGTATACCGGCAATCGATTTTGATCACATCGGGACGGGCATCGAGAACGAAGTCCAGGTTGTTGTGCGCCGCGCCGAAGTCGTCTATCGCGATGCGCACGCCATGTTCGCGCAGGCGTCGGATGAACTCCCGGGTCGCGACTCTCTCGCCCACGGCGGTCTCGGTCAGCTCCAGCGTCAGCCTCCGTGCCACCTGCGGACGGGCGGCCAGCCATCGGCAGACCGCTTCCCACCAGGCATCCATCGCCGCGCTCTGGCGCGACAGGTTGCAGGCCAGGCGCAAGGTAGGCTCGGCGTTCAGCCGGTCGAGGACCGTGCCCAGCACGCAGCGATCGAGCAGGCGTACCAGGCCGAGCCGCTCCAGCGCCAGGATCAGTTCCTGGGTCGGCAACGGCGGCTCGCCGCTGGCGGCCGTAACCCTGAGCAGGGTTTCCCGGTAGAGCGGCTCCCATTCCGGATGCCCGGCATGCCGTACGGCCTGCCAGTCCAGGCGCACCCAACCGCGCGCCAGGGCGGCCTGGAAACGCCGGGCGAGGCGCAGGTCGCCGGCCAGGGAGGCGGCAACGGCCGGTGGGTGCTCGTGCTGGCGAGCCTGTGGGGAACCGTTCACTGTAGAGCTTTCCTTTCCTGGCGGCTGACGCCGTTGTCGTCGATCCAGTCGAACGCCACCTCGCCGCGCGTCCCGCCGTCCACCCGCCGCGGCAGGCCGAGGCGTCGTTGCGAGCGCGGAGCCAGCAGCGTTCCGGGCAGATCCAGGCGCGTCTCCCCTATCTCCAGCGCCAGCCCCGCCAGGGACACGAAGTACGGCGTCGGGTTGTCCACCCGCAGGGTCTCGTCGCGCAGCGCGAAGCCCAGTTCGGCGGCCGCGTCCTCGGCGTGCGGATGCAGGCCGTGCGGGCGGTACAGCACCTTCATCTGGGTTCGCAGGGTGACCGTGAGCCGGGGCCGGCCAGCGGCCTCGGCGGTGGCTTGCGGGGGGATCTCGTAGATGTTCAGCCAGTACAGCGATTCGCGATCCCGTGCCTGGGCCTGGCCGGTAGCCAGCAGGCGCAGGCTGCGCTGGCGTCCCGGCTCCAGGCGGAATACGGGCGGCAGCGGCAGGAACGGAGCCAGCGCGGTATCCGGTTCGCCGTCGAGGGCGCCGTCATCGACCCACGCCTGCACCAGCACCGGGTAGGGATTCTGGTTGACCAGCAGCAACGAGGCCTCGCGCTGGCCCTCCACGAACACCAGGCGGGTGCGCTCCGCGGTCACTCCGGCCTCGCTCGTCGGCGCGAGGCAAAGCATGGCCAGCAGCGCGAGCGCGCGCCTACTGGACACGGATAACCACCTGCGCCGTGGCCTCGACTCGCCCCGCCGTGACGCCGGGCTGGCTGCCGAGCGCGAGTTTCTCCAGGCGCGCGCGGAAGGTTTCGCGGTACAGGTCGATGCCGCCGCTACCGCCGTTGGCCTGGGTCGCGCCACCGATGGCGGGGTACCAGCCGGTGGCCTCGGCGTTGCTGCCGCCGGCGGAGTTCTCGTTGGCCAGGAGCGTCATCGGCGTGCCGTCGCGGTAGATGCGGATGCCGACCCCACGGGCAATGCCCGGCTCCCCGTAACGGTCGGAGAGCAGGTAGGACAGTCCGCCACTGGCGTTGACCAGGCCCAGCGCCGGGCTGGCCGCCAGGGCCCCGCTGGACACGCGGATGCCCAGCGCCGTGGCGCCGGCCCCGGTGCCGTTGGTCATGCCGCTCTGGCACTTGAAGGTGAGTTCGAAGGGCGCCTCGCGCACGCCGCCGCTATCGATCTCGGCCAGGGTGATGGACGGGAACTGCACGTGCGGGGTGACCGTCATCACCGCGCAAGTGGGATAGCGTTTCAGGGTCACGTAGCGGTACAGCCCGATGGCACCCGGCCAGTTGCTGTACCAGCCGCCCCAGTTGCCGCCCACGTGCGCCTGGCCGACGGTCGGCGCGGTCAGGCCCGGCCCCTTGATGGCGATGTAGGCCGCCGGCTGGGTGTAGGAATAGGGCTGCGAGAGGATCGTCGGCGAGTAGTAGCGGATCGCCTCCAGCGGCGCGCTGTACAGCTCGGCGCGTACCGCTGCGAGGTTCTTCGCCTTGACCAGCTGGAAGCCGCGCGAGTCGATGTCCAGCCCGGAGAGCTGGCGCTCCTTCCAGATCGGCGTGATGGTTTCCCCCGTCTCGACGTTGGTCAGGCGCAGCAGCACGTTGGGCCAGGCGGTCCGGTAGGCATCCTGCAGGCCGATGTCGTTGCCCACCGTGTCGGCGCCGGTGTAGTAGCCGCTATAGAGATCGTCGCCGTTGGTAGAAAACATCTCGTAGACGGCGTCCCCGGCGCTACAGCGGAAGAACACCCGTTCGGGGTCGTAGCCGCCGGTGGCGCCGTACTGGGTCAGCGGCGCCACCGCGCTGGCGATGAGCGTCGGATAGGGCTGGAAACTCTCGTCGCTGACGTTGACCACGCTGGGCAGGCCGAGCGAGCCATTGCAGGTGTCGCAGGCGCCGGTCCAGCTGCCGGCGGTACCTTCGCCTGGGCGGATCTGGGTGTTCGAGGTGGTCGTCTCGCTGCCTACCGAGGTGACCCGGTAGCAAGTCGCCTGGCCACTGGCGGGAAGCCCCAGCAACACGCCGAGGGCCAGCGCGGGCAGCAGGGGAAGCGTGCGGTTCATCTGGCGTTCTCCAGGTTGGAGTCGGTGGTGGCTGCCCGGCAGGTGCCGCGCAGGCGGATCAGCGCCTGGTCGCGAGACACACCGGCCAGGTCGTAGGGCAACTCGCAACGCTCCTTGCGCGCCGTTCCCCATTGCACCAGCAACCTGCCCCGCTGGTTTTCCGCGCGCGCATAGACCTGGCCGCCCTGCCCGACCATGCCGATGGCCGCCCCGCCGTCGTCGACCACCACGGCGCCGAGCGGCAGCACACTGCCGTCCTCGCGCCGCGCCTGGATCAGCAGCGGATGGCCGGTCAGCGTCCTGAACGTCACGCGCACGCTGGCACCGGCGTAGGGCGCGACCTTGCGCTCGGTTTCCAGCAGTTCGGCGTCGGGATCGATGCCAACGGGATCGAGTGAGATCGGGTTGTAGCGATAGGGCGACAGCGAGGGGGCCAGCGCATAGCCGTTGCCGTCGATGCGCGCGCCCTGCCCGCCGCGTATCGCGGCACCGCTGGCGCCCTTGGCCTCGACCAGGGCGAAGGTATCGCCGACGCTGGGGCCAAGGGTCAGCCCGTCGCGGTGGGCGACCAGCGCGCCACGGATGCCGCCGCTGTATTGCCGGTAGCGATCGCCCTGGGCATAGCCGGCATTCACGGTGGCCAGCGCCGCCTGCTTCTGCAACGTGCCGTTCCAGGTGGTGTCGGCGACCTCGCTGTCGCGGTTGGCGGACAGCGCGTAGCTCCAGGTACGCTCGTCGCCCAGCGTACCGTTCAGCCCGGTTTGCAGGCTGCCGCCACGGCTGTCGCCGGAGCGCCGGGTAGCCATGGCGCTGAGCGTCGGCGCCCGACTGGAAGAACCCAGCGGCATGGAGACGCTGAGGGTCAGGGTGTCGTTGCGCTGGCCGCTGCGCCGGTCGCGCCGGAGCAGCTCGACGCCAGGGTCCTGGTCGCCCTGCTCCTGGTAGTAGGTGGTGGTCTGCCGCGACCAGGCGAGGTTGTAGCTCAACTGCCCCCAGGTATTGGAGTAGCCGAACTGCAATTGGGTGTCGCGGCTCTTGCCGTCGTAGAAATCGCTGGAGGAGCCGGAAAGATAGAGGTTGCCGTAACCGCCGAGGGCCTGGCTCACCAGCAGGTTGAACTGGTTGCGCTGCTTGTAGCTGCCGGAATCCCAGGTGTCCCCGTGGCGCAGTGCGTCGCGCGAGCCGAGCACGTCGCCGAGTTCGCGGTAGCCTTCGGTGGAATAGCGGTAGCCGGCCAGGGTCAGGGTAGTGCCGGTGGGCTGGAAGGTCCGGCTGTAGTCGAGCCCGATGCGCCAGCCCTGCTTGCGCGCGCCATCCTCGACGCGTGCGCTGGAATAGGTGCTGTTCAGGCCGAAGGCGCCGAAGCGGGTGGCGAGGACGCCGCCGCCCAGCATGGCCAGGTAGTCGTCGGCGACACGCAGTCCCAGGTTGGCGGTCAGGGCGTTGCTCATGCCGCGCTGGTAGGTGAAGTCGGCGAACAGGTCGTCGCCGTCGCCATACTGGCGCGCCTGGCCCAGGGTGAAGCTGTAGCGCGACAGGCCGGGACGCATGGACTCCGGGACCGAGGCGAACGGCACGCTGAAGCTCGATACGCTGCCATCGGCTTCGAACACCTGGACATCCAGATCGCCGGCATAGGCGCTGTCGTAGAGATCGTCGATGACGAACGGACCGGGGGCGACATTCACCTCGCGGATCTTCCTGCCGTTCTGGCTGATCACCACCCGCGCCGCGGTGGCCGCGGTGCCGCGCACCTGCGGCGCATAGCGGCGCAGGGACTCGGGCAGCATGCGGTCGTCGGTAGCCAGGCTCAGGCCGCGGTAGCCGATGCTGCCGAGCAGGTTGCCGGCGGTGTAGCTCTCCCCCGCCGTCAGTTCGCTGCGCCAGGCCGGCAAGGCGCGCTGGGCATAGGTGCGGATGCTGTTCCACTTGCGCCTGGCCTGCCCGTTGTAGCGGGAATAGGTGTAGTTGGACTGGTGGCGCAAACGCCACAGGCCGAGGTTGATGCCGCTGTTCAGGCCGACATAGGCGTAGTCCGATCGTCCCGATTCGCCGCCGCGGTATTCGGAGCGATAGAGGTTGGTGTCGTAGTTGACGAAGCCCATGCTGTCGCCGGCGTCCCACTCCTCGGGGCTGACGTAGCCGCGCGGCTTGAGGTCGAGCAAGGCTTGCGGCACCGAGAGATCCAGGCGCAGGCGGGCGACGTCCAGGCTGAACCGCGAGCCGGGCAGGCGTGCACCGAGAAAGGCGCAGTGGCGCCCGTCGCCGCTCTTGCGCGGATCGTCACCAGGCTTGGCACCGAGGCGCTGGCGCAGGAAGTCTTCGTCGAGGCAGGGCTCCACCGCGCCGCTGGCGGGGTTGGCGCGGAAACTCACTTCGCTGCGGCTGGCGAAGCGCTCGTTGAGGTAGACATCGACGTGATAGCGACCCGGATCGATCCGACCGTCCTGGTTGAAGCGCGACAGGTCGCCGCCGCCCAGGGAAGAGCCGAGCAACAGGCGATCATCGAATTCGTAGCCGGGCTGGGCATGACCGAAGGCGCTCGCCGCCAGCGCCATGCCGCCCGCCATCAGGGCCGTGCCGGTGCGGCAGCGGCGTTCATGGCGATAGGTCATGACGGATATCCATATGGGCGCCGTAGTCGTTGATCAGCAGCGCGTGCAGGCGCACGCGTCCCGGCGGCAGGGCTTCTCGGGTTTCGGCCTGCCATTCGGCATGGCTGCGCGGCTCCAGCATGCCGCTGCGCAAGCGCCAGCGGCGCTGGCCGACGCTGAGCGTGGCGCTGGCGAACGAGGCGTAGTAGCCGCTCGGGTTGTCCACCCGCACCGCCCAGCCGGCGCTGCGCCGGACCAGTGCGAAACGCAGTTGCCCGGGCAGGTCCTCGGGACGGCCCTGGATGCCCGCCGGGCGGTAGAACAGCTTCAGGCGATTGCGCAGCATCAGCAGCATCTGGTTCCGATCCGCATGGCTGCTGTTGCGTGGCGGGATCTGCAGGACGTTGAGATGGAACAGCGATTCGCGATCGCCCGGCAGGCCCTGCCCGGTGTAGACGATGCGCAGCGTCTGGCCGCTGTCCGGGGCCATGCGGAATACCGCCGGGTTGACCAGGAACGGCGCGTCCGCCTGGTCCGGCGGCGCGTCCGGGGCGTCGATGTCGACCCAGGCCTGGACGACGTTGGGAAACGCATCGCGATTGCTCAGTTGCACGGTCTTCTCCCGTGCCTCGCCGGGATAGATCACCCGGGTCCCGGTCACCACCACGCTTGCCCGCGCCTGGGCGATGCTCGCCAGCAGGACGAGCAGAAGCGCCGATGTCCTGCCGGATCGGTACGAATGTCTGGGCATGCGGCTTACCTGGCCGGGCACGGTCCAGCGACCGGGCCCGGCTTTAGTGCTGGGAAAAGGAAGGGGCGGCGCATGCGCCGCCGGCATTCACTCGTAACGCAGCGTGTAGGTCACGGCGCCGAGTACCGGACCGGGCGTCACGGTCGCCGCTTCGGAGACGTACTGCACCGCGTAGTCGTAGCTGGTGCTGGTGGCTCCGTTGGCGAGCACGATATCGCCGGCGGGCACCGCCGCGCCGCCGGCCAGGTCGACCGGGTTGCCGCCGACGCTATCGAGCAATTGCAGCGCCACGCCCGTCGCGCCGCTGGCGGCGGTGTTCACCAGGTTCCCGGCGGCGCTGGGGTTGGTGGCCTGGAACAGGGTGGTGAAATGCTCGTCGGCCGTCGGCGCGACGCAATCGGTGAGTTGCAGGGTGAAGGCGGTTTCGCCGGCGCTGCGGCCCACTGCGCCATCGAGGGCGCTCACCGGTACGCTGTCGAGGATCACCGTGGGGTCGGTGAAGCCGTTGACCGCGACCTGGCAGGTCTGGTCGGTCACTTCGCCGCTGAATGTGATAGTGTTTGCCGCCATCGCGGTTCCCGAAGCGGCAATTGCCGCAAAGGCCAATACCACTGCGCATGGGTTCGAAGTTCTGGTCATGCCTATGTTCCTTGTGTGAGGCAATAATCGTCCACCCGCCTTTTATTTCGGCCGGGAACGCGGTAAAGACTCGAACGAGTTCAAATCGATAATCAGTGGTGCGAACCACCGATATAAGTATCCCGTGCACAGGCGTCGAGGTGAACGCCGAACGGCGGACTTATAAATCCGTTCGAGTGCCCGCCATTCGGGGAATTGCCTCGTTTCGCAGGGTACCGCCGCCTCTTCGCGCTATCCGTCGACATTGCAACGCTTGTATTTCCGACTATGGAACTCTGGCATCCGGCCTCTCTTGCTTGTCTTCGCCAGTTTGGACTTATAATAAAAACCGTCATCCGTGTAATGCATGGATGGTGCCATGCAGTTAACTTCCAAGTTGGAAGTATGCACTTCCCTGTTATTCAACGAATAATTACCGTCGACTTTTCCCGGGCAATTTTCATGTTCACCCGCAGGCGCTTCTCCTTGCGCAGCAAGCTTTTTCCGCCGCCGCTCAGAAGTCCGGTGCGCAGACGAGTGCCAACGGCGGCGTGCGCACTCTCGTTGCAAGTGGGCGCTGCGCCGATGCTGTTCGGAGAATCCGTCTTGCGACAAGTCAACAACTCGAACCACGGCTTCGCCTAGCATTGAAAAAGTTCCTGCACGACAGTTGTCGGGCCTGTTGGTCGTCGCTCTGCCAAGTGCCTGGACATATTTCCGTTATCCACTGATTCGGAGTCCAACGTCGCCGAACGTGCCGGCTGCCGCGACTCTCGAAAAAATAGCCTGGAGAAACTCCGAAACAAACATTGCACATGGACCGTCGTCGCAACGGTCTCCCTCAATAGTTATTAAAAGAAGAGGTTCGCACCCATGGCAGGCAAGCATTACCAGGATGCCGATGTGCATGCCGCAACCCTATCCCGCCTCCGACTGGTATTCCGGAACTTCGAGCGCGTCTGTGTCGCCTTCTCCGGCGGCAAGGACAGCTCGGTCACCCTGCAATTGGCGCTGGACGTGGCACGCGAGTTGGGACGCAGCCCGGTGGACGTACTGTTCATCGACCTGGAGGGGCAGTACCAGGCCACCATCGATCACGTCAGCGAGATGCTCGGGCGTCCCGACGTACGCCCCTGGTGGGTCTGCCTGCCACTCAACCTGCGCAACGCCTCCAGCCTGGAGGAACCCTACTGGTGCTGCTGGGAACCCGGCGCCGAGGCCGACTGGGTGCGCCCGCTGCCGAAGCAGCCGGGGGTGATCAGCGACCCGGGGTTCTTCCCCTTCTACCGCTACCGCATGGAGTTCGAGGAGTTCGTCGCCGGCTTCAACGCCTGGCTGTCCAGGGAAGAGCCTACCGCGTTCCTGGTCGGCATCCGTTCGGACGAATCGCTCAATCGCTACCTGGCGGTCAAGCGCAGGAGCCGGACGAAACAATGCGCCTGGACGCCGCCGGGCGGCTCCGCGCCGCTGGCCTGGAGCGCGCGCGACCGGGCCAACCCGCAGGCGGTGAGCTTCTTCCCGATCTACGACTGGCGTTTCGAGGACCTCTGGCGCTGCGTCGCCGACCATGGCTACGCCTACAACCGCCTCTACGACCAGATGTACCGCGCCGGCGTGCCGTTCTCGCAGATGCGCATCTGCCAGCCCTATGGCGACGACCAGCGCAAGGGCCTCGACCTGTTCCACCGGATCGAGCCGCGCACCTGGTTCCGCGTGGTCCGGCGCGTCGCCGGCGCCAACTATGGGGCGCGCTATTGTCGCCAGCGCTTCCTCGGCTACCGTGGCGGCCTTGGCCTGCCACCCTCCTTCGGCACCTGGCGCGAGTACAGCCAGTTCCTCCTGCGCAGCATGCCGCCGCCTCTGCGCGGCATCTACCAGCGGCGCATCGAGCGTTTCATCCTCTGGTGGAAGCAGCACGACTATCCCCTTGCCATCTGGCCGGACGCGGGGATCCCGGCCCTGGAGAATCGTCGCAAGCAGCCTTCCTGGCGGCGTATCGCGCTGTCCCTGCTGAAGCAGGACATGGCCCGCTCGCTGTCCTTCGGCTTCTCCCAGGCCGATATCGACAGACTGGTCCCCGGTCGGGAGAAGCGCTCGTGATCCGCCCGCAAGACTGCGAGATCCTGCAGTGGCGCTCGTTCGACGACGAGGCCGCCTTCTTCGCCAGCATGGGCCGCTTCTTCGCCAGCGCCCGGGTGCGCCGCGAATGCGGCGGCTACCCGCTGAGCGACGGTCCCTACCACCGCTGGTTCGTGCTCCGCCGCCAGGGGGACACGCGGATACTGGGGTTCGTCAGCCTGGAGCAACATCCCGACGTGGTTCGCCTGCGCGATGCCTACCTGCGTGCGGAAGCGCGCGGTCGCGGGCTGTTCCGCACCCTGCGCGAGCGGGTCCTCGGGCATGTCGACCAACTCGGGCTGGCCTGTACCACCCGCGCGCCCCAGGCCTGCGCGCGCCTTCTCGAACCGCACGGCTTCGCCGTGCATTCCACCCGGGGTAGCTGGGTGACGCTCATGAGGAAAGCCCATGGCACAGACAAAGACACTGACGGAGCGAGCCGAGGCGCTGTTCGGCGAACTGCACGGGTTGCCGCTTGCCGAGCGGATTGAAGCCATCAACCGGATCCGCCGGCTGCTCCACGCGCACAGTCCGTTCGCCGAAGAGCCGGTCGATTGCGTACAGTGGGTGCGTGCCGAGCGCGTCGCAGGCAACGACTACAACCCCAATACCGTCGCGCCACCGGAGATGCGACTGCTGAGGCTGTCCATCGAGTCCGACGGATTCACCCAGCCCATCGTCGCCTATCCGCAGGCCGACGGGCGCTACGAGGTGGTCGACGGCTTTCACCGCCTGCGCGTGGGCAGCGCCAAGGGCGCGCTGCGCCAGCGTCTGCACGGCTACCTGCCGATCGCCGCGATACGCGCCGGGCGTGAAGGCGACAGCGAGCGCATCGCCGCCACCATCCGCCACAACCGAGCACGCGGCGTGCACGGCGTATTGCCGATGACGGCGATCGTGGTGACCCTGCTCAAGGCCGGCTGGAGCGAGGCCGACGTGGCCCGCGAACTGGGCATGGACAATGACGAGGTGCTGCGTTTCAAGCAGGTTTCCGGATTGCCCGAGCTGTTCCGCGAACACGTGTATTCCCGCTCCTGGGAGTAGCGGGCGGCGCCGTCGGCCGCACCGCTCGCCCAGGCTCAGGCCGCGCCGGTGGTCAGGCTGATGTGCTTGTATTCGACGAAGTCGTCCAGGGCGGCGACCCCGTTCAGCCGGCCGAGGCCGGACTGGCGGTAGCCGCCCTCCTCGAATTCGTCGTAGACCTTGGCCCAGTCGTTGATCCACACGGTGCCGGCGCGAATCTTCCGCGCCACCCGGAAGGCACGCGCGACATCGCGGGTCCAGACCCCGGCCGCCAGCCCGTACTCGCTGCGGTTGGCCAGGGCGACGCCCTCCTCCTCGTGCTCGAATACCTGCAGGGTCAGCACCGGTCCGAAGGTTTCCTGTTGCACGATGTCCAGGTCCGGATCATCGACCTCCAGCAGGGTCGGACGGTAGAAGGCGCCGGCCGCCAGCTCGCCCTCGATTACCGGGCCGCCGCGGACCACCACCCGCGCGCCGGCGGCGATGGCCTGGCGTACGGCTCGCTCGACGCGCTCGACGTTGGCCTTGTCGATCAGCGGCCCCATGTCGCTGCGCGGGTCCGCCGCCGGCCCCACGCGCAGGTTTTCCAGGCGCTGCGCCAGGCGTTCGCGTAGCCGTTCGGCAACGCCGCGCTGCACCAGCAGGCGCGAACCGGTCATGCAGAACTGCCCGGCGAACACCGTCAGCGACTTCTCCAGCACGGGCAAGGCGGCGTCCAGGTCGGCGTCGTCGAACACCAGGTGCGGTGTCTTGCCGCCCAGTTCCAGGCCGAAGCGCTTCAGGTGCCGCGCGCCGGCGGCGGAAATCGCTCGGCCGGTGGCGCTCGAGCCGGTGAAGCTGATCACCGGCACCTCGGCCGCGTCGATCAATCGCCGGGCGCCTTCGGAACCCGATTCGCTGAAGATGTTCACCGCCCCGGCAGGCAGCGACGGCGCTTCGGCGATGATCCGCGCGACCATGGCGTTGGTCTGCGCGGTCTGCCCCGGCATCTTCACCACCGTGGTGGTACCGGCGGCCAGCGCCGGCGCCAGGGAGCGGATCATCAGCACCACCGGTGAATTCCACGGCACGATGATGCCGGCGACGCCCATCGGCTCGCGCAGCACCAGCGACACCACGTCGGGGCGCGGCGTGCCGCTGGCGCCCCGTTCGCTGCGCGCCAGGCCGGCGTAGTAGCGCAGCTTGCCCGGCACCATGCCGACCTCGAAGGCAGCCTCGGGCTTGATCTTGCCGTTCTCCAGGGCAAGCAGGTCGATCAGCGCATCGGCATGCCGCTCGAAGGCCGCGGCGATTTCCTCCAGGGCTGTCGCGCGCAGCGCGTGGTCGTCCTTCCAGGGACCATCTTCGAAGGCGCGCACAGCGGCGGCGATCGCCGCATCGGCCTCGGCCCGCCCGCCGTCGGCGTAGGTGCCGATCGGCTGGCCGCTGGCCGGGTCGAAGGATTGTCCCCGCTGCGCGGAATCGAGCCATGCGCCGTCGATCCAGTGTCTGGCGTGTCCGTTCATCTGCAAGTTCTCCTGGGTCGGTCAGGCGATGCGCTGCGCGAGGTGCTCGGCAACGGCGATGGTGGTGATGTTGGTGGCCACCGAAATGGCATCGGGGAAGATCGAGGCGTCGATCACCCGCAATCCTTGCAGGCCATGCACCCTGCCCTCCAGGTCGACCACCGCCCAGCGCTCGCCGGCGCGGCCCATCGGCGCGCTGGAGGTCGGGTGGTGGTAGGTATCGAGGGTGGCGCGGATCGCCGCTTCGATCTGCGCATCGCTGCGTGCCTCGGGCCCCGGCCCGAGTTCGGCGTGGATCAGCCCGGCGAGCGGTTCGCTGCGGCCTATCCGGCGCGCCAGCTTGACCCCTTCCAGCAACCGCGCGCGGTCTTCGGCCTCGGCGAGGAAGTTCAGGTCGATCAGCGGCGCGACGGCCGGGTCGCGGCTGGCCAGGCGCACACTGCCCAGCGATTGCGGCCGGGTCAGGGCCACGGCGAGGACGAAGCCGACCCCGGTCGGGCTCATCTCGGCGGGGAACAGGTGGGTGGCGGTGATGTGCAGGTCCAGCTCGCCGTTCTGCGCCCGCGAGCTATGGGTCCAGAGCTTGGCGCCGATCACCGGCGACTGCGCGCCGATGCGCTCCGGCCGGGCGGCATAGGCGTTGTAGTAGAACGGATGGTCCTTGAGCCGGCGGCCCACCGGCAAGTCGGCAAGCAACGGGATCGACAGCGCCTTCAGCTCGTCGGCCGGGCCGACACCGGAGCGCAGCAGGATCGCCGGGCTGCCGTAGGCGCCGGCGCTGAGGATCACTTCGCCGGCGTGGATTTCCTCGCCGGAGGCCAGGCGCACGCCCACCGCGCGCTTGCCTTCGAAGAGCACCCGGTCGACCAGCGCGTCGCCGCGGATCGACAGGTTGGCGCGAGCGCGCACGGCGTTGTCGAGGTAGGCCATGCCGGTGTTGACGCGCACACCGTTGACGACATTCATCGGGTACGGCCCGACGCCGTTGGCGTCGGCGCCGTCGAAATCGGCGATGGCCTTGAAACCGTTGGCCAGGGTGGCGTCGACGAAGGCCCTCTGCATCGGCGAGAGATCGGCGCGGCTCAGTTGCCGCACCGGCAGCGGTCCGTCCCCGCCGTGCAGGGCCGGGTCGCCGCCCTGGCGGGTCTCCAGGCGGCGGAACGCCGGCAGCAGGTCGTCGTAGGACCAGCCCGGCAGGTTCCAGCGGGCGAAGTCTTCGCGCCGCGCGCGGATCGCCACCGCGCCGTTGATCGCCGAGCTGCCGCCGAGGACCTTGCCGCGGATCGCATGGATCGGATGCCCGATCGCCCCCGGTTGGGACTGGTAGCCCCAGTCGCTGGAGGGGTCGCCGCCGACGCTGTCGCTGCTGGCGATGATCCTGGGGTAGTCCCAGGCCGGATAGGCCTGGCCGGCTTCCAGCAACAGTACCCGGCGGTCGCCGCGCTCGCTCAGGCGCCGGGCGAGGACCGCGCCGGCGGAGCCGCCGCCGACGATCAGCACATCGATCCTGCCGCCATCGAAGGCCTTGCGGGGCGTTTCCGCCGTGGCGCTGGCCACGCCGGGCGCGCCGCCGAGCAGCGAGCCCAGGGCGAGCGCGGCGGAGCCGGCGACGGTCTGCGCCAGCAAGGTGCGGCGCGCCGGGTTTTCGGGTTGGTGCATGGGGTTCTCCCGTATCCAGATCGATTGACGGGAGCAACGCTATGCCCGGCGCGCCCTCGGCGACAGACAGCGGAAGGCGAACCGCTGGTTCGGTTTTTCCGAACTCAGCCCGGCGGCAACAGGCCACGCTCGATGAGCGCGCGGTCCCAGGGTGCCGGATCGCCGATTTCCTCTTCGAGGAACTGGCCGAGGACGAGGATCTTCCGGGGCGTCCGTTGGGTCTTGCGGTAGACCACGGAAACCTGCCCGCCGTCCGGCGAGTAGCCAGGCAGGACCGGCAGCAGCTCGCCGGCCAGCAAGGCATCGGCGGCCAGGAAGCTCGGCAGGATCGCCAGGCCGAGCCCGGCGCGCGCACCTTCGAGCAACTGGTGCCCGGAGTCGGTGCGCATCCTCACCCGGATGCGGAACGAGGCCGGTTCGCCGTCCACCGGCAGACAGAGCATGCCGCCGGGCTCGCGGTTGTAGTAGACCAGCCCGTCGTGCGCCTGTAATTCCTCGGGATGCTGCGGCACGCCATGCCGCGCCAGGTAGTCGGGACTGGCGCAGAGCAGGTGGCGGTTGGCGGTGATCGGCCGCGCCACCAGGCAGGAGTCGTCCAGCCGGCCCATGCGCAGGGCCATGTCGAAGCGCGGTTCCTGGAGGTTGACGAAACGATCGTCGGCCTGCACGTCCACCCGCAATTGCGGATGGCGCTCGGCGAAGCGCGCCAGCAGCGGCGCCAGGTAGCGCGGAGTGAAGGCCAGCGGCGCGGAGAGGCGCAACTGGCCGCGCAGGTCGTCGTCGGCGTCGAGCACCGAGGCTTCCGCCTGCTCCAGCTCCTGTAGCAGGCGGCAGGCATGTTCGTAGTAGGTGCGACCGGGGTCGGTGAGACTCAGCGGCCGGGTGCGGTTCAGCAGCACCCGGCCCAGGCGCCTCTCCAGTTGCTGGATACGCTGGCTGACTTGCGACTTGGTGGTGCCCAGGCGGCGGGCGGCCTCGGAGAAGCTATGGGCGTCGACCACGCTGACGAAGGTGGTCATTTCGGCAAACTTGTTCATCGGTGTCCTTCTGCGATCCGCCCCCGCGGACCCCGATCATACGCTTTCCGCCGCCGCTATCCGCGCCTCGGCGACCCGACGCAGGCGGTGCATGGACTCCTCCGACTCGCGTTCGATGCGACGGCGCAGCAGGAACAGGTTGGCCAGGCGCATCGACCAGCCGTCGAAGCGGTATTCCAGGGTGCGCACGAAGCGGGTGCCGGCCGCGCTCGGCTGGCATTCGTAGCTCAGGCGCAGGTGCAGCCCCCGGTCGCCACGGGCGTTGGCGCGCCACAGGTGTCCCGGCTGGTACTCGACCACCGTCCAGGACAAGTGCCCGGCGCGGCCGCCGGCGTGAATGTCCTCCTCGAAGCGCGCGCCGGCCGGCAGCGGGCCAGCGGCGCCGTCGACCCGCAACGACGAGGGATGCCATTCCGGCCAGAGCCCCGGGCTGGCGGCGTAGGCGAGGGTCGCCTCGGGCCCGCGGGCGATCTCGATTCGGTGCTGCATGCGGGTCATGGCGTGCTCCTCGGCGGTTTCCGCTTCCCAGTGGAGGGTACCGTAGCACCAGTCCATCAACGGGAAGACCAGGTTGAAGTTGTGCGTCTGCATCAGCTCGCGACGGTGATGCAGTTCGTGCAGGCGGCGCATGTGGCGGATCCACGGCAGACGGCTGAGCGGATGCTCCGGCGGCAGGTGTTCGCAGGCGTGGAAGATCTCGTAGCTGAGGTAGCCCAGCAGCAGGGTCGCGGCGAACAGCGCGGCGAGGTTGTCGTTCAGCAGGCCGAGCAGGCTCCAGGCGAGCAGCGCGCCGAGGCTGAAGACCACCACCAGCCAGGCCGGGAACAGGATCACCCGCCAGTCGCGGGCCTGTTCGTAGCGCATCTGGCCGGCGACGAAGAAGCTGTGGTGGTCGCCGGTATGGCGCTTGTAGAACATCCGCCCCAGCGGGTGCTTGTGGTGGCCGAGGGACTTGTGGATGCGGTACTCGCCCCAGTTGAAGAACACCAGCGCGGCCGGCACCGTCAGCCATTCCAGCAGGCTCGGCTGCTGGAGTCGGGAGAGGAAGAAGACGATCCAGGCGCCGCCGTAGGCGAGGACGAAGCCGGCGTGCAGCCAGGGGTTGTAGCCGGGCCGGATGGCCGCGCGGTACTGCTGGCGAAAGGGTTGGGGATCGAAGGACATGGTCGGCATCTCGCGTGTGATTGTTATTGGCTGGGCCGCGAACCGGGCCGATCCGCCGGGGCGGAAGGGCTTGCATTCGAGTGTAGCGATGCCAGTCTTATCAGGGTAATGGATAAATAGAATGAGGATTATTCATGAAGCTGAACTTGCAGCAGCTCGACCTCAACCTGCTTCTGGTCTTCGATGCCCTGATGCGCGAACGCAACCTGTCGCGCGCGGCGATCCGCCTGCATCGCAGCCAGCCGGCGGTGAGCAACGCCCTCGCCCGCCTGCGCGAGCAGCTCGACCAGCCGCTGTTCCGGCGCACCGCCAAGGGCCTGGAACCCACCGCCGCCGCCCTCGCCCTGTACGTGCCGGTGCGCCAGGCCCTGCATCTGCTGCAGGCCGGCCTTGGCTCCCAGGAAACCTTCGATCCGCACACTGCGCGGACCTTTCGCCTGACGATGAACGACTATGCCCAGTTGCGCCTGCTGCCGGGCCTGGTGACCCGCCTGAAGACCCTGGCCCCGCGGGTGACGCTGGAGGTACGTCCCGACGAAGGCGCCTCGATCCCGGCGCAACTGGCCAGCGGCGAACTCGACCTGGCGATCGACTACCTGTACTTCGACGAGCCCGAGCTGGCCTACCGGCCGGTCGGCGAGGAACGCCTGGTGGTGATCGGCCGGCAGGGCCATCCGGCCTTCCGCGGCGGCCTCGACCGCGCGGCCTACGAGGCCGCGCAGCACGTCTCGATCCTGCCGCGGGTCGGGCGCGGCAGTCCGCTGGAGATCGTCCTCGGCTCGGCCAGGGTGCAGCGCCAGGTGCAATTGCTGGTGCCTCACTACCTGACCATCCCGGCCATCGTCGCCAGCACCGAGCTGCTCGGCACCGTGCCACGCCGCCTGGCCGAGCGCTTCGCCGGCAGCCATGGTTTGCAACTGGCGGACGTCCCCTTCGAGATGGCCCCGGTGCAGGTCAACCTGATCTGGCATCGCCAGCAGGAAGCGACGCCCGGCCTGCAATGGCTACGCGAGCAGATCGTGCAGATCGAACAGGGCTGAGTCATAGGTTGCGCGCGAGGATCAGTCTTCCGTCACTTTCGATCATTGAGCGAGGCCTTTCCCGCAACCTATGGTGAGGCTCCGCCCCGCAACCGGCCCCAGGCCGCCCCGGGGATACAGTCCAGCACCCGCCAGAGGAGCCACCGTATGACCAGCCTGCCGCTCGAAGCCAACGCCGCCGCCACCCTCGCCGAATGGCACGGGCTGATCGCCCGCCGCGACCTCTCCGGGTTGCCGCGCCTGCTGCACCCCGACGCCGTGTTCCGCTCGCCGATGGCGCACAAGCCGTATGCCGGCGCACCGGTGGTCTCGATGATCCTGAATACCGTGCTCACGGTCTTCGAGGATTTCGCCTATCACCGCCAGTTGGCCAGCGCCGACGGCCGCAGCGTGGTGCTGGAATTCAGCGCACGGGTCGGCGAACGCGAACTGAAAGGCATCGACATGATCCGCTTCGACGACGACGGCCGGATCGTCGACTTCGAAGTGATGGTCCGTCCCATGAGCGGCCTCCAGGCCCTCGGCGAGGAGATGGGCCGGCGCCTGGCCTCCTATCTGGCCGCGAGCAAGGCCTGAGGCGATAGCCTTTGGGCCAAGGCCCGACGCTGCCTTTGCCAAGAGCGCAGCGTCGGCCCGCCGCGGCGAACTCCCGACATGGGTGCAACGCCCCCGCCCTCCCGCGTTCAGCGTCGACCCAAGCCACAGCGAAGGGGCTTGGGTAGTTCCGCAGCGAACCGGGCGAGGACATTTCCCAGCAAAAACGCCAGGTCGGTACTTCGCGAACCCGCGTCCATCGCGGCCATGACCCATATCAAGGACATCGGACGGCAATTCCGCCACTGTCCTGGCATCCGTCCGTTCTTTCCTGCCCCGTGCCGCCCCAGGGCCTCCACCGTGAGGATGCTCCATGAGCAAGATGATGAAAGCCGCCGTATTCATCCAGCCCGGCCGTATCGAGCTGGTCGACAAGCCGATTCCCGACGTGGGGCCGAACGATGCATTGGTGCGCATCACCACCACCACGCTCTGCGGCACCGACGTGCACATCCTCAAGGGCGAGTATCCGGTCGCGCCCGGCCTGACGGTGGGCCACGAGCCGGTCGGGATCATCGAAAAGCTCGGCAGCGCGGTGGTCGGCTACCGCGAAGGCCAACGTGTGATCGCCGGTGCCATCTGCCCCAACTTCAACTCCTATGCCGCCCAGGACGGCGTACCGTCGCAGGACGGCAGCTACCTGGTGGAATCCGGCCGTTGCGCCTGCCATGGCTACAAGGCGACCGCCGGTTGGCGCTTCGGCAACCTGATCGACGGCACCCAGGCCGAGTATGTGCTGGTTCCCGACGCTCAGGCCAACCTTGCCCCCATACCCGATGGTCTCAGCGACGAACAGGTGCTGATGTGTCCGGACATCATGTCCACGGGCTTCAAGGGCGCGGAGAACGCCAACATCCGCATCGGCGATAGCGTGGCGATCTTCGCCCAGGGTCCCATAGGCCTGTGCGCCACCGCCGGCGCCCGGCTGCTGGGCGCCAGCACGATCATCGCCATCGACGGCAACGCCCATCGCCTCGATATCGCCCGTGGAATGGGCGCCGACGTCACGCTGAACTTCAGGGAGTGCGACGTGATCGAGGAAATTCTCAAACTCACCGGCGGGCGCGGCGTGGATGCCTCGATCGAGGCACTCGGTACGCAATCGACCTTCGAGACCGCCCTGAGGGTGCTCAAGCCCGGCGGCACCCTTTCCAGCCTCGGGGTCTATTCGGAAGACCTGACGATTCCGTTGTCGGCCTTCGCCGCCGGCCTCGGCGACCACCGGATCAATACCGCGCTGTGCCCCGGCGGCAAGGAGCGCATGCGCCGACTGCTCAATATCGTGGCTTCGGGCCGGGTCAACCTCGGGCCTTTGGTCAGCCACGAATACCGCCTCGACGACATCGTCGCCGCTTACGACCTGTTCGCCAACCAGCGTGACAACGTACTGAAGGTGGCGATCAAGCCGCACTGAGACCGTCATCCTATACTGCTGGACGGAGGTGGCGAACCCGTCGCGAACGACGAAGCGGGTTCCACCCATGGCGTCGGCGGCGCCCTTGCGCCGTCGCTTCGCGGGGGAATGGAGAGAAACCGTCCATGAACCGAGCCAGGCTCTACCTCTGCTGCGTCACGCTGCTGGCGCCGGTCATCGCCGGCGCGGCGACTGCCGACTACGTCTACGGCATGCCGCTGGACGTGGCCAGGGTGCTGAGCGTCGACGAGGCGCCCAGCGATACCTGCCAGGTGGTGCGCGCCACCCTGGTATACCTGGACTCCCACGGCGAGCGCCAGGTGTTGCACTACCTGAAGCAGGCGCGTACGTGCAGCAACGAATGAAACCACGATAGGAAAGGACGAACGGTCAGGGTTGTCGTTTCATTTCACGAAATTTTCACCCCTGACATGGATACTGGAACCAGCTGAAGGACCAGCGCCCCATTGCATAGAGCCCACCATCGAGTGGGCTTTTTGCATTCCGGGCCGCGTATCGCCTGGCCTTGGGTTCAATCCCGCTCTTCCCTGCGCAGCAGTTCGCGCTTGCGCTCCACGCCCCAGCGGTAGCCGGAAATGTCGCCGTCGCGACGTACCACCCGGTGGCAGGGAATCGCCACCGCGATCCGGTTCGCCGCGCAGGCCTGCGCCACCGCGCGCACCGCTCGCGGCGCGCCGATCCGTTCGGCGATCTGCGCGTAGCTCGCCGTGCTGCCCGGCGGTATTTCCCGCAGTGCCTGCCAGACCCGTTCCTGGAACGCCGTACCGCGTACGTCCAGCGGCAGGTCCAGTCCCAGTTGAGGCGACTCGACGAAGCCCACCACCTGCGCCACCAGCCGTTCGAAGTCGGCGTCGCCGCCGAGTAGCTGGGCGCGCGGGAACTGGTCCTGCAACTCGCGCAGCAATGGCTCCGGCTCCTCGCCGAGGAGGATCGCGCAGATGCCGCGCTGGCTCTGCGCCACCAGGATCGCGCCCAGCGAGCATTGGCCGATGGCGAAACGGATCGCCGCGCCGGCGCCGCCATCGCGGTAATCGCGCGGGCGCATGCCGAGGCGTTGCGACGAGGACTCGTAGAAGCGGCTGTTGGAGTTGAAACCGGAGTCGTAGATCGCCTCGGTCACCGAGGCGGACGCCTGGCCCAGGCGCTCGCGCAGGCGCCGGGCACGATAGGCCGAGGCGTAGGCCTTGGGCGTCAGGCCGGTTTCGGCCTTGAACAGACGATGGAAGTGGAACGGACTCATGCCCAGTCGGGCGGCCAGCGCCTCCAGTGCCGGCGGCGTCTCCGCCGTCTCGATCATCCGGCAGGCCTGCGCCACCCGCTCGGCGCGCTGCTCCGCCGCCAGGCTGCGGTCGCCGGCGGCGCGCCGGCTGGGCCGATAGCCGGCGGCCTCGGCGGCCTCGGCAGTGGCGAAGAACTCGACGTTCTCGCGCCTGGGCCGACGCGCCGAGGAACTCGGGCGGCAATAGACCCCGGTGGTCTTCACCGCATAGACGAACGCCCCGTCCGCCGCCGCGTCGCGCGCCAGCACGGCGGCCCAGCGCTGTTCGTCGGTGTGGTAGGCGTTGCAAGGATCGAGCTGCTGGCTCATGGCGTTTCCCCTGTGGGAGCGGATGATGCCCGCAGACTAATTCGCCATTCAAGCGCAAGAACTCCGGTTCTTGCGCTTGAATTCGAGCAAGGCCATGTGCCCGGCTTCGGCAGGTGCGGAAGGCCGTCGGCTTGCCTACCCATCGCCAGGCGCCATAATGGCCCGCTCGAACCGGCGGAAGGATTGGGAACATGGCGTTCAAACGGATAGCACTGGCCTACTGCGTGCAACTGGATCGGGTGATCTCCATCGCCAGCGCCCGCCGCGAATACTTCTCCCAGGCCGAGCCGCGCAAACGCTTCGATTTCCTCTGCTCCAGCGAAGGGTGCCGGGCACAGGGGATCAAGGTATCGGCGAGCAACTACGACAAGCTGCCGCAGGACACCCGCAAGGCCGCGCACTTCAGCAAGTTCCCGCACTCCACCCATCTGTCGGATTGCGAATGGTTCGTCGAGGAGGACGAGGACGCTCTGCGCCCGGGCGAGTCCGCCGAGGATGCCGGCCAGCGGCGCATCCGCGACAAGCTGGATGCCTACGTCGAGGAGTTCGACCCGGCCATTGCCGAGGAGGCCGCGCCGCCGCAAGCGGACCCGGACACCGAGGAACACCCGCCGGCCTCCGCCGCAGTGCGCACCGACGCTCCCGCCGCGCCTCGGCAGAGAACGCAACGGCCACGGCGCACCCGCGATTTCGAACTGCTCGTCGACACCTTCCGCCAGGCCCGCGCCGAGCTGCCGGCGGAAGAGTTCAAGCAACTGGACATCCGCATCAGCGGCCTCGGCCGGATACCGCTGCGCGCCTATTTCCAGCACATCGGCTATGCCACCCCGGGCAGCGCCGGCAAGGTATTCTACGGCGGCGCCGACCTGGTCCGGCGCTACGGTGCGCCGAGCCGGCCGCAGGGCTTCCGCTTCAAGTTCCGCGACCGCATCGACGGCAAGCCGGTATTCCTCTACGTCGCTCCGGAAACCTTGCAGGGCTATCCGCATCGGCGCTACCTCGAAGACATCCTCGGTTGCGCCGAAACGGTGCGCTACTTCACCCTCTACGCCCTCGGGCGGCTCATCGAAGCGCCGAGCGGCAAGAGCTACAGCCTGGAGCCGGATGCCCTGCGCCACCTGGCGATCATCCCCGGTCCGGCGAAGGACGACGCCCCTCAGAGCTCGTCGTAGAGTCGGTCGCTGACCAGCATGTGCCCCGGCGCGTGACTGATGTACAGCTCCGGCTGAACCTCGGCGAGCACCGCCTGGGGCGTGACCCCGCAGGCCCAGAACAGCGGGATCTCGTCCGCCGCGAGGGGCACCGGGTCGCCGTAGTCGGGCCGCGCCAGGTCGCGGATGCCGATCAGCGCCGGATCGCCCAGGTGCAGCGGTGCGCCATGGGTCATAGGGAAGCGGCTGGTGACCTGGATCGCCCGGATCGCCTCGGCGGCCTTCAACGGCCGCATCGATACCACCGTGGGCCCGGCCAGGCGACCGCTCGGCCGGGTAGCGATGGAGCTGCGGTACATCGCCACGTTGCGCCCCTGCTCGAGGTGGCGCAGGCCGATGCCGGCGTCGAGCAACGCCTGTTCGAAGGAGAACGAGCAGCCGATGGCGAAGGCGACGAAATCCGCTTCCCAGAAGGTGCCGATGTCGCTCACCTCGACGGGCTCCTGGCCGCGCCGATGCACCCTGTAGCGCGGCAGGTCGCTGCGCACGTCGATATCCGCGCCGAGCCTGGCGAAGTGCGGCGAGCCGGGTTCGCTGACGTCGAGCAGCGGGCAGGCCCGGGGGTTCAGGGCACAGAAGCGAAGGAACTCGTCGGCCCAGGATTTCTGCAGGATCACCAGGTTGGCCTGCAAGTGGCGCTGGCCGAGGCCGCTGGTATGGCCGGTGTAGTCGCCGCGGCGGATCAGTTGGCGCAGGACCGGCGGCGGCAGTTGCGCGAGTTCGTGGAAGGTCGGTTCGGGCATGGCGGCTCCGTGCGCTGGCGGACGTCGTTGTTGGCAGGTTTGTAGAAGCGGACGGCGGTCAGCGTCCAACGAGATTTTTCCGCCAGGGGCGATCGGAAAATCCGAATCAGCGCGAACGCAGCCGCCCCACTCCTTTCTTCAGCGGCGCCAGGAGCATGCACTCCGGGCCGACGTTGGCCGCGTAGTCGGCCAGCACCGCCTTGCTCAGCTCCACCACTTCGTCCACCAGTTCCAGGCCGGTGCCGCCGCGCCAGGACACCACCACCGGCAGGTTCGGCGGCGGCGGGCCGAGGCGCAGCAGGGTCAGTTCGCCGCGTTCCAGTTCCTGGCTGACCAGCGCCGGCGGCAAGGCGCCGACGCCGAAGCCGTCGCGCAGCAGGCGGGTCATCGCCGCCACCGAGTTCACGCAGTTCAGGCGCGGCGCCGCGACGCCGTTGGCGTGCAGCAGGCCAAGCACGTCCTGGTGCGGCCGCGAGTGCTTGGAGAAGGTCACCACCCGCTCCCGCGCCAGGTCCGCCAGCGAGGCGTAGTCGCGGTGGTAGATCGAGCCGGTGGAAACGATCCAGCGCAGCGGATAGCTGCCCAGTTCGAGGTTCAGCACCGACTCGTGGCGCAGCGAGTCGGTCTGGAAGATCAGGTCCAGGTAGCCCTTCTGCAACTGCTCGGAGAGGTTGCGCGCGGTGTCCGCCATCAGCTCGATCTCCACCGCCGGGAAGGTTTCCGTGACCCTGGCCACCAACGGGCTCAGCCAGGTGTGGATGACCGTGTCCATGGCGCCGATACGAATCCGTCCCTGGGTGCTGGCTCCGGTGTCGAGCGACTGCTTCAGCGCGTGCATGGTGTCCATCATCCGCTCGGCGTAGGCCAGTACCTTGTCGCCTTCCGGGGTCAGGGTCACGCCACGCGAGTCGCGGACGAACAGTTTCACGCCGAGTTCGTCCTCCAGCACGGCGATCCGGCTGGAAATGGAAGCCTGGGTGCTGAACAGCTTCTCCGCGGTGAGGCGGAAGCTCTTCAGGCGCGCGACCCAGACGAAGGTCTCGAGGAATTTCAGGTTCATGTGGCGGGTACCGACGGGCAAGGGACACAAGGTGGCGGGAGCGAGCAGCTTCCATGCCAGCGCCCACCTTCCGGCGGCACATGATCGACGCATGACGGCTTGCTCCGCCATCGAAATTTCTTATCCCCGGCGGCCGCATAAATTAGTTGGACGCTCGCTGGCCAGCCTCGAAGAATGCGACCACCGGGTGCGACGGCGCCCACCGAATCTTCATAACACCAATAACGACGATCGGTGCCCCCATGGAAAAACACATGACCCTCGACGCCGGCCCGGACGCTTCCCGGGACGGTCATTTCGGCTGGTATCGCGCCCTCGACAAGCAGGAACGCCGGGCCTTCTGGAGCTGCAAGATCGGCTACGGCCTGGACGGCATGGACACCCAGATGCTGAGCTTCGTGATCCCTACCCTGATCGCCCTGTGGGGGATCGGCACCGGCGAAGCCGGCTTCATCCACACCATGACCCTGCTCGCCTCCGCCGCCGGCGGCTGGATCGCCGGGATCCTCTCCGACCGCATCGGCCGGGTGCTGACCCTGCAACTGACGGTGCTCTGGTTCGCCTTCTTCACCTTCCTCTGCGGCCTCGCGCAGAACTACGAGCAGTTGCTGGTCGCACGGACCCTGATGGGCTTCGGCTTCGGTGGCGAATGGACCGCCGGCGCGGTACTCATCGGCGAAGTGATCAAGGCCCGCGACCGCGGCAAGGCGGTCGGCCTGGTGCAGTCCGGCTGGGCCATCGGCTGGGGCCTCACCGCCATCCTCTACTCGCTGATGTTCAGCCTGCTGCCACCGGAAGAGGCCTGGCGCGCGCTATTCATGCTCGGCCTGTTGCCGGCGCTGTTCGTCCTGGTGGTACGCCGGCTGGTCAAGGAACCGGAGATCTACCGCGAGGCCAGGCAACGCAACCAGGGCGCCGACAAGGTCAGCTTCTACGAGATCTTCGCCCCCGGGATGCTCAGCATCACCCTGCGCGCCTCGCTGCTGACCACCGGCGCGCTCGGCGGCTACTACGCCATCACCGCCTGGCTGCCGACCTTCCTCAAGACCGAACGCGGGCTGACCGTGCTCGGCACCAGCGGCTACCTGGCGATGGTGATCCTCGGCTCCTACGTCGGCTACGTGGTCAGTGCCTTCCTCACCGACCTGATCGGGCGCAAGAAGAACTTCGTCCTGTTCGCCGTCGGCTCCTTCACCGTGGTCCTGCTCTACACCCAGTTGCCGGTGAGCAACGGCGCCATGCTCTGGCTCGGCTTCCCGCTCGGCTTCTTCGCCTCGGGCATCTTCAGCGGCATGGGCTCGTTCCTCACCGAACTGTTCCCAACCCGCATCCGCGGCTCCGGCCAGGGCTTCTGCTACAACGCCGGGCGCGCCATCGCCGCGCTGTTCCCGATGCTGATCGGCATGCTCGGCCAGAAGCTCTCGCTGGGCCTGGGGATCGGCGCCTTCGCCGCGGTCTCCTACGGCGTGGTGATCCTCGCCGCCCTCAGCCTGCCGGAAACCCGCGGCAAGCAACTGGAACTCTGAGCCGTCGACCGAGGAAATCCCAGCATGCATCCCACTCCCCGCCTGGCTGCCGCGCTGCTCGCCGGCAGCGGGCTGGGCTGGCCGCTGCTCGCCCAGGCCGACCTGGTCGAGGACAGCCACGCCAGCCTCGAACTGCGCAACTTCTACTTCAACCGCGACTTCCGCCAGAGCGGCGCGCGCGACAACGCCGACGAATGGGCGCAGGGCTTCCTCCTGCGCCTGGAGTCCGGCTTCAGCGAAGGCACCGTCGGCTTCGGCGTCGACGCCATCGGCCTGCTCGGCTTCAAGCTCGACTCCGGCGGCGGCAGCGGAGGAACCGGGCTGCTGCCGGCCGACGGCTCCGCCGGCGGCTCCCAGGATGACTACGCCAAGCTCGGCCTGACCGCCAAGGCACGGGTCTCCAACAGCCTGCTCAAGGTCGGCGCGCTGCACTTCAAGAGCCCGCTGGTCTCGGCCAACGACACCCGCCTGCTGCCGGAACTGTTCCGTGGCGCGCTGCTCGACGTGCAGGAGATCGACGGCCTGACCCTGCGCGGCGCGCACCTGGACCGCAACAAGCTGAACAGCTCCAGCGACTACCAGGTGTTCAGCGCCAACCGCATCGGCGGGCGCAGCGATGCCTTCGACTTCGCCGGCGGCGACTATCGCCTGACCCCGGCGCTGACCGCCAGCCTGCATCAGGGTCGGCTCAGGGACATCTACCGGCAGACCTTCGCCGGCCTGGTACACACCCTCGACCTCGGCGGACAGCGTTCGCTCAAGAGCGACCTGCGCTTCGCCCGGGCCAGCGAGGACGGCGGCTTCCGCGAACTGGACAACCGCGCCTTCGGCGCCCTCTTCAGCCTGCGCCTGGGCGCCCACGCGGTGGCCGCCGGCTACCAGCGGATCAGTGGCGACGATCCCTATCCCTACATCGCCGGCAGCGACCCGTACCTGGTCAACTTCATCCAGATCGGCGACTTCGGCAACGTCGACGAGCGTTCCTGGCAACTGCGCTACGACTACGATTTCGGCGCGCTCGGCCTGCCCGGCCTGAGCTTCATGAGCCGCTACGTCTCCGGCGACAACGTCGCCCGCGGCGCGGCCAACGACGGCAAGGAATGGGAACGCAACACCGACCTCGGCTACGTGGTGCAGAGCGGGCCGCTGAAGAACCTCGGGGTGAAATGGCGCAACGCCACGGTGCGTTCGAATTTCGCCAACGACCTCGACGAAAATCGCCTGATCCTCAGCTACAGCCTGGCGCTGTGGTGAGGTCCGGCGAGCAATGACCTGAAGGAACCAGCATGAACAGCCTGTTGTTGAACTGCGATATCGGCGAGAGCTTCGGTGCCTGGCGCATGGGCCTGGACGCCGAGGTGATGCCGCTGATCGATTGCGCCAACATCGCCTGCGGCTTCCACGCCGGCGATCCCGGCACCATGCGCCGCACCGTGGCCCTGGCGGTGGAGCATGGCGTGCGTATCGGCGCGCACCCCGGCTACCCCGACCTGGTCGGCTTCGGCCGGCGCTCGCTGGCCTGCTCGGCGCAGGAAGTGGAAGACCTGCTGCTCTACCAGATCGGCGCCCTCGACGGACTCTGCCGCGCCCAGGGCACGCGGGTACGCTACGTCAAGCCGCATGGCGCGCTGTACCAGGACATGATGCGCGACCCGGCGATCCTCGCCGCCGTGCTGCGCGCACTGGCGGCCTACGACCGCACCCTGCCGCTGATGCTGATGAGCACCCGCGACAACACCGCGGCGCGCGCGCTGGGCGAGGCCCACGGCATCGAGCTGTGGTTCGAGGCGTTCGCCGACCGCGCCTACGACGGCGCCGGCTACCTGGTCTCGCGCAGCCAGCCCGGCGCGGTACACCACGACGCCGAGACGGTGCTCGCCCAGGCCCTCCTGCTGGCCCGTGGCGCGGCGCTGCGAGCCAGCGACGGCAGCGCCCTGGCGCTGGAGGCGCAGACCCTCTGCGTACACGGCGACAACCCCGCCTCGCTGGCTGCGGTGCGGCGCATCCGCGACGCCCTGGAGGCGGCATGAGCCAACCGCAACCGCGCATCGAGGTGGCCGCCATCGACAGCTTCGTCCTGCGCCTGTTCGAGCGCATCGACGAAGCCAACATGCCCTGGCTGCTGGCGGCGGAGGAAAACCTGCGGGCGGCGTTCGGCGCCGCCCTGCTCGACCTGGTGCCGTCCTACACCACCCTGCTCCTGCAATACGACCTGCTCCAGCTCGACCCCGGCGAAGCCCGCGCGCGAATCGCCGCGGCGCTGTCCGACTTGCACCCGAGACGCCAGGACGGCGGCCGCCTGCACATCCTGCCGACCTGGTACGACCCGCGGGTCGGCCCCGACCTGGAACCCCTGGCGCGGCGCAAGCAGCTCGGCGTCGCCGAGCTGATCCGCCGCCACAGCCAGCGCGAGTATCGGGTCTTCGCCCTCGGTTTCAGCCCCGGCTTCGCCTTCATGGGGCTGGTCGAGGAAGCCCTGGCGGCACCCCGCCTGGCGACTCCCCGGCAACGCATCGCCGCCGGCAGCGTCGGCATCGCCGAGCGCCAGACGGCGGTCTATCCGCAGGCCTCGCCAGGCGGCTGGAACCTGCTCGGGCGCTGCCCGGTGCGCCTGTTCGACCTCACCCTGGACGGCTACAGCCTGCTGCGCGCCGGCGACCGGGTGCGTTTCGAACCCATCGGACACGCCGAATTCGTCCGTCTCGGCGGCGACGACACGCCCCTGGAGGTCCAGGCATGAACGACTCCATCCACGGCGGCCTGCGGGTGTGCCAGAGCACCCCGCTGGTCCAGTTGCAGGATCGCGGCCGCTTCGGCTGCCGCCATCTCGGCGTGACCCAGGGCGGCGCCCTCGACTGGCTGTCCATGGGCTGGGCCAACTGGCTGCTGGGCAATCCCCTGGACGCCGCGGTGATCGAGATCGCCCTCGGCGGTTTCGTCGCCGAATGCCGTGCCGACGGCTGGTTGGCCCTGGCCGGCGGCGACCTCGGCACGACCCTCGATGGCCAGCCGCTACCGGCCTGGGGCGCGTTCGCCGTGCGCGGCGGCCAGCGCCTGGCCTTCGCCCACCCACGCCAGGGCGCCCGCGCCTACCTGGCGGCGCCCGGCGGCTTCGCCGGCGAGCGCCAGTTGGGCAGCCTGGCCACGGTGGCCCGCGAAGGCCTGGGCGGCCCCCGCGCCGACGGCAAGGCCCTGGCCGCAGGCGACAGCCTCGGCTGGCTGGCCGATGGCGCGCGACCGCGCGCGCTGCCCCTGCCCAGCGAACGGATCATGGACTGCACCGGCGAAGCGCGCCTGGAGCTGATCCTCGGCGCGCAGATCGGCGACTTCCCGGCCATGAGCCTGTTCGATGCGTTCAACGGCGACTGGCAGGTGGATACCCGCGCCGACCGCATGGGCGTACGTCTGCTCGGCCCGCGCCTGGAATGCCGGCAGCAGTCGATGATCTCCGAAGGCATCGCCCTCGGCGCGGTGCAGGTGCCGCCGGACGGTCAGCCGATCGTCCTGCTCAACGACCGCCAGACCATCGGCGGCTACCCCCGTCTCGGCGCCCTCGCCCCGCTGGCGCTGGCGCGCCTGGCGCAATGCCTGCCAGGCCAGCCGGTACGGCTGCTGCCGACGGTGCAGGAGGCGGCGCACCGCGAGCATCGACGCCTGCTGGCGGCCTGGGACGCATAGGCGGTTTTTTTGAACGGCGCCGTATGGCGAGCGTCCACCGCACACTCGTCCCGTCCGGAGGTTCGCCATGCCCAGTCGCCTGTCACTGATCGCCGCCCTGCTGTTGCCCCTGGCCGTCCAGGCCGAACCCGCTGATACCCGGGCCCTGCTCGCCGACAGCCTGGCCGACAGCCAGGCCCAGGTGGAGGCAGCCGAGCAAGCCATGCGCCGTTCCGAAAACAAGGCGGTGCAGCTCTATGCCAAGCGCGTACTCACCGAACAGCAGGAGTTCGACCATCAGTTGCGCGCCCTGGCCGGGGAAAAGGCCTTGGCGCTGCCCTCGCCGCGCCAGACCGAACGGCAGGCCGCCGCTCCCGGCGGCTTCGACGAGCGCGGTTTCCTCGACGCGCAGATTCGCCAGCAGGACCGTCTGGTCGCACGCTTCGAGGGAATCGCCCGGGACTCCGCCGATCCTGACCTGCGCCGCTTCGCCGACGAATGGCTGGCGCGCTTCTACCACCACCGCGAACTGGCCGACCAGTTGCGTAGCGGCCGCGCCGACTGAGCGCCGCGACCGCCTTGCTCAGTGCCGCGCGAGGACCTGCCGGGCGCTCTGGCGAATCACCCCCCAGCGCTTGGGATCGTCCTGCAGCATGGCGCCAAGCAGGTGCTTGGCCTGCTCGAAACTGATGTGCGGCGGCAGCGGCGGCACGTTCGGGTCGGTGACCACCTCCAGCAGCACCGGGCGGTCGGCGGCGAAGGCCTCGGCCCAGGCGGCGTCGATGTCCTCCGGGCGATCCACGCGGATGCCCTTGAAGCCGAGCATGTCCGCATAACGCGCGTAGGGGAAATCGATCACTTCCTGCGCCGGGCTGAACTCCGGGTCGCCGGCCAGGGCACGCTGCTCCCAGGTCACCTGGTTGAGATCGCCGTTGTTCAGCACCAGCACGATGAAGGTCGGCGAGTCCCAGCGCTGCCAGTACTGCTGCACGGTGACCAGTTCGGCGTTGCCGTTCATCTGCATGGCGCCGTCGCCGACCATCGCCACCACCGGCCGCTGCGGATAGGCGAGCTTGGCGGCGATGGCGTAGGGCACGCCGCTGCCCATGGTCGCCAGCTTGCCCGACAGCGAGCCGAGCATGCCCGGGCGCATGCGGATGTCGCGGGCGTACCAGTTGGTATGCGAGCCGCTGTCGCCGCAGAGAATCGCATCGTCCGGCAGTTGCTCCGACAAGGAACGGAATACCCGCTGCGGGTTGATCGGGTCGGCTGGCTCTTCGGCCTGGCGCCGGGCTTCCTCGCGACTGGCCGTCACCGCCCGCTCGACCCGGCGGCGCCAGGCGCCGTGCTTTTTCTGCTCGAGCAGCGGCAGCAGGCGCTCCAGGGTTTCCCCTGCATCGCCGAGCAAGGCCTGGTCGATCGGATAGCGGATACCGATGTTGCGCGGATACAGGTCGATCTGCACCGCCCGCGCCTGGCCGGCCTTGGGTAGGAACTCGCTGTAGGGGAAAGTGCTGCCGACGATCAGCAGGGTGTCGCAATGCGACATCAGCATGCTGCTGGCGCGGGTGCCGAGCAGGCCGATGGAGCCGGTCACGTACGGCAGGTCGTCGGAAACCGCCGCCTTGCCCAGGAGCGCCTTGGCCACTCCGGCGGCCAGGCGCTCGGCGACCGCTTCCAGTTGCCGGTGCGCGCCCAGGGCCCCGGCACCGGCGAGGATCGCCACGCGCCGGCCGCGATTGAGGATCGCCGCGGCGGCCTCCAGGTCGGCGTCGCGCGCGTAGGGTCGCGGCTGGACGAAGCCCACCGCCGACATCACGTGGCCGTGCTCGTGGGGCTGGCGCTTCGGGGCCGCCATCTGTTGCACGTCGTTGGGCACGATCACCGTCGCCACCTGCCGCTCGCCGACCGCCACGCGCAGGGCTCGGTCCAGCACATGGAGCAGTTGTGCCGGGCTGACCACGGTCTCGACATAGGCGGAAACGTCCTTGAACAAGCTCTGCAGATCGACTTCCTGCTGGTACTCGCTGCCCAACGCAGTAGCCGCCTGCTGGCCGACGATGGCCAGCACCGGCTGATGATCCATGCGCGCGTCGTAGAGCCCGTTCAGCAGGTGGATCGCGCCCGGCCCCGAGGTGGCGAGGCACACCCCGACCTCTCCGGTGAACTTGGCGTGGGCGCCGGCCATGAAGGCCGCCATCTCCTCGTGGCGCACGCGGATATAGTCGAATGCCTCGGCGCGCCGGCCCATGGCGCCCATGATCCCGTTGATGCCATCGCCGGGGTAGCCGAAGACGCGCTTCACCCCCCACTGGCTCAAGCGTTCGAGCAATTGATCGGCAACCGTGCTGGACATTCTCGCCTCCTGGTCGTGTCTGGGGTCGTACCAGTGAGGACTGGCGCCGCGGGCGAGGGTTCAAGGCAATCGAGCGGCGGTGCCGACGGCGAAATCGACTGAACTGTCGGCATCGTCGACCGGCCCAAGGAACAGGGCCCGCATGGGCGCAATCGCCAGGAGGTGCCGCCATGACCCGCGCCATCAACGATCCCGGAAACGAAGACCCCGGCTCCCTGCTGGAAACCGACGCCGACGCCCTGCTCGGCGGTGCCGCCGTCCAGGCGCCGGAAGAGCGCTGCCGGCTCGCGTCCCAGGACTGCATCCGCGCGTGCGAGCGCTACCTGGCGCTCTGCACCGAGTCCAGCAGGGAACAACGCCAGCACGCCGGCGACTGCGCCGACCTCTGCCGCCTCGCCGCCCTGCTGCTGGAGCGCCGCAGCCCATGGGCGCCGGCCGCCTGCGAGCTGGCGGCGCGCTATGCCCTGGCATGCGCCGAGCGTTGCGATGGCGACGAGCCGCTGGAGCGCGAATGTGCGGGTGCCTGCCGGCGCTTCGTCGAGGCCTGTCGGCCGTTGTTGCCGGCCTGAGGCTGGCCACTTTCTGCCCTCGTGCTGTTGAGTCTGAATGTGCTGGGCAAGCTGATTTCCTTGCCTGCCCCGGCTTCTCGTTTCGCCTTCCCAGGCGAGTCCCTTTTGCAAGCGTCTGTACGGACCGGAGACATAGCTGACAGGTGTGCGGGGTTGCCGGGGAAAGACCACGAGAGACGCCATGAGCCTGAGAGAGGAGTTCATTTCGAAGTCCTGATCCGTAGGGCGAATAACGCCACGGGCGTTATCCGCCGATGTCGCGGATAAGCGGCGGATAACCGCGAGCGGTTATCCGCCCTACGGAGCTGGAGCGGCAGCCAGCGTTTCCGCAGGCCTGTAGGGCGAATACAGCCACAGGCGGTATCCGCCAATACCCCGGATAAGCGGCGGATAAACGCAAGTGCCTATTCGTCCCGCGACAACCACGCCATCACCGCTCGGTTCACCCACGGCGGAGACAACTGCCCAGCCCAGTACAGCGCCGTGAACAACCCGCCCACCGGCCGGTGTACCCGCCGGCTGTGCGCGTGCCGCCAGGCCGCCTCGGCGATATCCTCGGCGTCCAGTCTCAGCCCCAGGCGACGCAACACCGGCGGCTGGTAGGCCTGCCCGGCGACCATCGGCGTGCGAACGAACGGCGGCATCAGGTCGGCCACACGAATACCGTGGCGGCGCCATTCCAGCTCCAGCGCCTCGGTAAGCCCGCGCACGGCGAACTTCGAGGCCGAGTAGACGGCCATCTCCGGTACGCCATAAAGCCCCGATGCCGAGCCCATGTTGAGTACCTGCGCCTGCGGCGTCGCGTGCAGGAACGGAAAGGCCGCGTGACAGCAGTTGAGGACGCCTTGCAGGTTGATCGCCAGCAACCGCGCGTGGTCCTCCAGGGCGACCTCTTCGAAGCGGCCGAAACGCAGGACGCCGGCGCAGTTGAACAGCAGGCGCAGGCGGCCATCGGCACAGAACTGCGCAAGCGCCTCGCCGACCGCGTCGGGCTCGCTGACGTCCACGGCGCGGTGCCAGGCGCCCGGCAGTTGCGCGGCCAAGCCGCGCAACGCCTCGGCATCGATGTCCAGCAAACCGACCCGCCAGCCCCGGCGGTGGAACAGCCGCGCGCTGGCGGCGCCGATTCCGGAAGCGGCACCACTGATCAGGATGTTCTGCACCTGTCGCCCTCCGCGCTGCATTCGACGACGAACGCGGCCGCCTCGTCCAACGCCCGGTCGGCGCTGGCCAACACGCCGGCATGGGCCTGGAACACGTGCCAGCAACCGGCGTAGCGCTGCAATCGCACCGCGACGCCCTGCTCACCGGCCCGTTGCGCCAGGCGCAGGCTGTCGTCGCGCAGCAGTTCGTCCTCGCCGACCTGTACCAGCAGCGGCGGCAGCCCCGCCAGGTCGGCATGCAGCGGCGACAAGGCGGCCGAGCCTGGCTCCGCGTCGGCCGGCAGCAGCAGGCGCACCGCGCTTTCCAGCCAGGCCCGCGACAGCAGCGGGTCGCCGGCCGCCGGCGTGTGCAGGCGCTGGCAGCCGAGGTCGGTCCAGGGCGAGAACAGCAGCAACCCGGCCGGCAACGGCAAGCCGCGCGCCTTCAGCTCCAGGGCCAGGGACAGCGCCAGGTGGCCGCCCGCGGAGTCGCCGGCGAGCAGCAGCCGGCGCGGCGAATGGCCGGCCTCCAGCAATGCCAGGTAGACCGCCAGGGCGTCGTCGCGGGCGGCGGGGAACGGATGTTCCGGGGCGCGCCGGTAGTCCACCGCGCAGACCTCGGCGGCGCAACGCCGGGCCAGGTGCGTGGTGATCGCCCGGTGGGTCGCCGGCGAGCCGATCAGGTAGGCGCCGCCGTGCAGGTAGAGCACCCGGCGCCGCGCCTCCACCCCGCGCGGCCGCAACCACTCGCAGGGCACGCCGGCGAGGCTGCGGCGCTCGCGGACGACGCCGCCGGCGCCCAGCGTCGCCAGGCTCAGCCCGCGCAACACGCCGCGTTGCAGCGCCACTGGCATGGGCGGACGGACCAGCCCGCGGAACAACAGGCGCAGGCAGCCGCGCAGGAGACCGGCGCGCAGGCGTTGCGGCGGCGACATCAGGGGTGCTTCAGCGGGCCAGGTCATAGTCGGCAAGCTCCGGCCGGCGCGTACGCCAGCGATAGACGAAGGTGTAGCCCGGCCAGTTGTTGGTGTTCTTGCCGGCGGCAGTCTTGTACCAGCTGTCGCAGCCACGCTCCCAGACGGTATGGCGCAACCCCTGTTGCACCTCCAGGTTGAAGCGCCGCTGGACCTCGGGCTTCACGTCGAGGTAGCGCAAGCCCTGCTCCTGGAGCTGGCGCAGGCAGCCGAGCACGTAGGGGAACTGGCTTTCCAGCATGTAGACGATGGAGTTGTGGCCGAGGTTGGTGTTCGGCCCGTAAAGGATGAACAGGTTGGGGAAGCCGCTGACGCTGATGCCCTTGTAGGCCTCCGCGCCATCCGCCCAGGCCTGCCGCAGGTCGCGTCCGTCGAGGCCGAGGATGCGCATCGGGGCGAGGAACTCGGTGGCGGCGAAGCCGGTACCGAAGATGATCGCGTCGACCTCGTGCCGGCGGCCGTCACGGCCGACCACGGCGTCTTCGGTGACTTCGCGAATGCCCGTGTCGACGAGTTCGACATTGCTCCTGGCCAGCGCCGGGTAATAGTCGTTGCTGATCAGGATGCGCTTGCAACCCAGCGGGTAGTCGGGAACCAGCCGCGCGCGCAGTTGCGGATCGGCGATCTGCCGGTGCAGGTGACGATGGAAGCTCAGCCGCATCACCTTCATCAGCGCCGGGAAGGTCGCGAAGGCGAGCATCCGCGATTCGTGGTGCAGGTACTTGAGCCCCCGATCCAGGCGTTGCAGCCACGGCCAGCGCGCCTTCAGGCGGCGTTCCCAGTCGGCGTAGGTGCGGTCCGGCTTGGCGATCACGTAAGGCGCGCTGCGCTGGAACAGCGACAGGCGTTGCACCTGCGGGGCGATCCGCGGGACGAACTGGATGGCGCTGGCTCCGGTGCCGATCACCGCGACCCGCTTGCCGGCCAGCTCGACCTCGGCGTCCCAGTTCGCCGAGTGGAACGCCGGACCCTGGAAGCGCTCCAGGCCGGGCAGGCGCGGCAGCAGCGGCCGGCTCAACTGGCCGGTGGCGCAGACCAGGGCCCGTGCGCGCAGCGTCTGGCCATCGGCGCAGCGCACCTGCCATTCGCCGCTGCCGGCGTCGAAACGGGCCTCCTCCACCTCGCAGTGGAAACGGATCTTCTCGCGCAGACGGTACTTGTCCGCGCAATGCCGCAGGTAGTCGAGGATTTCCGCCTGCGGGGCGAACTTGCGCGACCAGTCGGCCTTCGGCTCGAAGGAAAACGAATAGAGATGCGAGGGGACGTCGCAGGCGGCGCCCGGGTAGCGGTTTTCCCGCCAGCAACCGCCGACATCGGCGGCCTTTTCCAGGACCAGATAATCGTCGATGCCTGCCTGTCGCAGGCGGATCGCCAAGCCGAGACCGGCGAAGCCGGCGCCGACCACCAGCACCCGCAAGGGGGCTTCAGGGCGGGACTCGTTGTGCATTGTTGTGCTCCCGTTTGTTGCTTGCCACGCCGTCCGGCGCGATTCCGCCCAGCGGCGGATGGCAGCATCCTAGTTCGCCGGGGCGACTGGCGTTATGGCCGGGCCGGACATAAAGTTGTGATTTTCGGTCAACCTCGGACGCCACCATGCCCACTCCGCCCTGGTCTCCCCGCCGCAGCGCCATCAGCGCGCACCTGCTGATCCAGTTCGGCATCGACCGCGGCCTCGGCCTGGAGCAGTGCCTGGCAGGTAGCGGCCTGGATATCCGCCTGCTCGGCGATCCCTCCGGGGAAATCGACGCGGCCCAGGAACTGAGCGTAGTGCGCAACCTGGTCCGGCACCTGGGCGACGCCTGCGCGCCGGGCCTGGCGGCAGGCCTGCGCTATCACCTCAACGCCTACGGCATCTGGGGCTTCGCCCTGCTCAGCAGCCCGACCTTCCTCAGCGCCGCGCAACTGGGCCTGCGCTACCTCGACCTGACCTTCGCCTTCCATGGCATCCGCCTGGAGGTACACGACGATGAAGCGCACCTGGTGCTCGACGACGCCGGCATTCCCGAGGACCTGCGGATTTTCCTCCTCGAACGCGACGCCGGTGGCGTGCTGCGCATCCAGCGCGACCTCACCGGGCAGCGCCTGCCGATCCTCCGCGCCGGCTTCCGCCGCCCACCGCCCGCCGATCCCGCGCCCTACGTGCGCGAGCTGGGCCTGTGCCCGGCGTTCGGCCAGGCGGACAACCGGGTGGTCTTCGAACGGCGCTTCCTCGACCTCCCGCTGCCCGGCGCCAATCCAGAGGTGGCGCGCGCCTGCGAGGAGCAGTGCCGCGCCCTGCTCGCCCGCCGCCAGGTGCGCGGCGGTCTGGCCGGACGCATCCGCGACCGCTTGCTGAGGACGCCCGGCCACTTGCCGGACATGCAGACCCTGGCCATGGAACTGCACCTCACCGTGCGTACCCTGCGTCGCCGCCTGGACGACGAGGGCAGCAGCTACCGCCTGTTGCTCGACGAGGTGCGCCAGGCCCTCGCCGAAGAGCTGCTGGCCACCGGCGCGATTCGCCTGGAGGAGATCGCCGAGCGCCTCGGCTACGGCGAGGTGTCCAACTTCAGCCATGCCTTCAGGCGCTGGAAAGGCATGACGCCGCGCCAGTATCGCCAGCGGCGACGACTCGACGCGATGTCCTGAGCCGCTCCGGGCTTATTCCACGAAGGCATGACGCCAGCGCTCGATGTTCGTTTCGCCGCCGCCTGCCAGCGGCTAGATTGGCCGTTCACGCGCGGCATCCGGCGGCGCGGCAGCGGAGGCATCTCCGCTGGCAACGGGAGAACGACACATGGGTTGCCAGCAACACGCATGGCCGGCGCACGCGCCGGAGCAGGTCGAGGCCGAGGTCAACTATATCCGCGACAACGGCCAACGGCCGGTCGCCTACACCTATCCGGCCCCCGCCGGGACGCCGCAGCGCAGCGCGCTGTTGCAGCCGACCCGGGTGGCGATCCGCAATGCGCGTCTGCTGGCGCAACCGGCCAGCCTGGAGCGCGAGGGTTTCCAACTGGTGCGCGAGGCGAGCGCGGTGGGCGATTTCGAGGATGAAGCCCAGGTTCGTGAACGCTACTACCCGGAAAGCATCGCCCTGCTCCGCCGCCTGACCGGCGCCGCCGAGGCGGTGATCTTCGACCACACGCTGCGCGTCGACCAGGCCGGGCGCGAAGAACGCGGCCTGCGCGAACCGGTGCGCTACGTGCACAACGACCAGACCCTGCGCTCGGCGCCGCGCCGGGTCCGCGACCACCTGCCGGCGGAACGCGCCGAACGGCGCCTGGCCGGACGCTTCCAGATCGTCAACCTGTGGCGTCCGTTCGGCCACCCGGCGCAGCGCGCGCCGCTGGCGTTGCTGGACGCCCGCAGCCTGGCGTTCGACGACCTGGTGGCCAGTGACCTGGTGTACCGCGACAAGGTGGGCGAAACCTACTCGGTCAAGCCCAACCCGGAGCACCGCTGGTACTACTACCCGCACCTGCTGCCGGAGGAAGCGCTGCTGCTGAAGATCTACGATTCGCGGGAGGACGCGCAGGCCCGCCTCGGCGCGCACACCGCCTTCGACGATCCCTGCACCCCGGCCGATGCGCCGCCGCGGCAGAGTATCGAACTGCGTTGCCTGCTGTTCTTCGACGAATGAGTCAGGCGGGGCGCAGGCTGATCCAGTAGTCGCTGTAGCGCAGCACGCGGATCGGCAGGCTGCGTCCGAGCATGTCCAGGGACGTGTGCATGTCGTCCAGCGGGAACAGACCGCTGACGCGGTTGCCGGCGATCTCCGCGTCGAGCTGGAGGATGCCTGGCAGATAGGGCCGGAAGGCCTCCGCGACCCAGGCCAGGGAGCGGTCGTGGACCTCCAGCCAGCCGCTGGCCCAGGCATCCTCTCCGGCCTGCATCGGGCCCTGTTCGAGCAGGCCGCCGGCATCGAACAGCAGGCTACGTCGTGCCGCCACCGCCAGCTGGCGTCCCTCACCGGTGGTCAGCCGCGCGCTGCCGCGCAGGGTCACCAGGCGGATCGCCCCGCGCTCCTCGGCCAGCAGCAGGCTGCCGCTGGCGCAGTCCACCCGTCCGGCGGCGCAGTCGAGGGCGAAGGCGCCGCGCGGGTCCTCCTTCACTTCCAGGCGCATCGCGCCGCGCCGCAGCTCCAGGCGCCGCTGGGCGCCGTCGAGCAGCGGTCGCGCCTTGCTCCGCGCGTTCAGGCGCAGGCGGCTGCCGTCGGCCAGCAACCAGTCGCGGCGCTCGCCGGTGCCGGTCGCCAGTTCGCCAGGCAGACCCATGCCGGCCTGGACCCAGCGCTCCAGGCCGGCGCCGCCGGCGAGCAGGACGAACAGCCCGAGGGCGCCGCCGACGAAGCGCCGGCGGCTCGACGGCTGCTCCAGGGCGCGCAGCACGGTAGCGCTCGGCTGGCCGCGCCAGGGCGAGTCCTGTAGCGGCGCGAGGCTGCCAAGCAGTTGCCGGAACACCTCGGCATGCTCGCTCGACAGCGCCTTCCAGCGTTCCAGGGCATCGCCCTCGGCGGCGCTGAAGTCGCCGGATTGCAGGCGCACCATCCATTCGATGGCCTCCTCGACGATGCGTTGCCGTTCCGGCTTCTCGCTCATTCCTGGAATCCCCGGTAGCAGCAGTGCAAGGCATCCTTCATCAACTGGTGGATGCGCCCCAGGGACAATCCGAGGCGTTCGCCGATCTGCACGTAGGTCAGGCCTTCCAGCTGGCTCATCAGGAACACTGCCCTGGCCTGCCCGGACAGGCCGTCGAGCAGGCGGTCGATGGCTTGCAGGCTCTCGATCAGCATCCACTGCTCGTGAGGCGACGGCTGCACCGCCTCCGGAGCCTCGGCGAGGATCTGCAGGTAGGCGCGCTCCAGGTCCTTGCGCCGCCAGCTCTCGTACATCAGGCGTTGCGCGATGGTCGCGAGGAACGCCCGCGGCGAGCGGATCGACGCCGGGTCGGGGAGCATCCAGACCTGCAGGAAAGCCTCGGCGGCGAGGTCTTCGGCGCTGTGGCTACAGCCGGTCTGGTAGGACAGCTTCTTGCACAGCCAGTCGTAGTTCTGCTGGAACAACTGGGCGATCAGGGTGTTCTTGATGGAGCCTTGGCTATCCATGGTAAGCGTTCGCTGCTGGCAGGCCACGCCACGGATAGCGGTAGTGAGCCTGGAGGTTGAGGAACGGCGCCCGGGGCTGTTCCCGTGGCGCACGGTAGGGAATCAATCGAGGCGCTCCCGGCAGTCCGCCGTGCCCGCCGCCGGCCGCTGCGCGGACAGCCAGCCGCAGGCGGCGGCGCCGAGGATCAGCGCGGCGCCCCACCAGGGGAGCGCGCGCACCGCCACCTGGTCCACCAGGATCGCGCCGATGAAGGCGCCCAGGGCCACGCCCAGCTGGATCGCGCTGGTGTTGAGGCTGATCTGGATCGCCGCGGTGTCCGGGCTGAGTTCCACCAGGTATTTCTGGATCGCCGGCCCCGGCGCCATGTTGAACACGCACCAGAACACCACCGCGCCCAGCAGCAGCGGCAGGCCGCCGGTGGCGAACGGCAGCAGGACCAGGGCCAGTGCATGCAGGAGCAGGAAGGCGACGAAGGTGGCCGGCCCCGGCCAGCGGTCGGCGGCACGTCCGCCGAGCAGCGCGCCGAGGATGCCGCCGCCCCCGTAGACCAGCAGGACCAGGCTGATGGTCGGTTTGTCGAGGGCCATGCTGCCGACCAGGAACGGCACGATGTAGGTGTAGACGGTGAACTGGCCGGTCATCTGCAACAGCGATGCCAGGTGGGCGAACGGCACCCGGCCCCGGGCCAGCGCCCGCAGTTGCTCCGCCGGGGCGATGCCGGGCGCGCCGGGTATGGCCGGCAGCAGGCGCAGGAGCAGCGGCAGGCCGAGCAACGCGACCCCGGCGAGCAGCAGGAACAGGCTGCGCCAACCCCAGAACTCGCCGATCAGGGTGCCCAGCGGTACGCCCAGCACCAGTGAGGCGACGATGCCGGCAAACACCAGGCCGATCGCCCGGCCGCGCCGTTCCGGTGCGACGATGGCCACCGCCAGGGTGATCGCCACCACCACAATGACCGAGGCACTGGCCGCCACCAGCAGCCGGCTCGCCAGCAACAGGGCGAAGCTGGGCGCGGCGGCGCTGGCCAGGTTGGCGCCGATGAACGCCAGCAGCGCGCCGGCCAGCAGGCGGCGGCGCTCGATGCCGGCGCTGAGGTAGACCAGCAGCGGGCCGAGCAGCGCATAGACCAGCGCGTACAGGCTCATCAGCAACCCGGCCCGGCCCTGGCTGACGGCGAAACTGGCGGCCAGTTCGTCGAGCACCCCGGCCACCACCAGTTCCACCGTGCCGACCACGAAGGCCAGCCCGGCCAGCAGCCAGACGCCCACCTCCGCCCTGCTCCGTTCAGTCTCGCCCATGGCTGCGTGCCTCCCCGTCGATGGCATAGCGATAGCGCCCGAGCATGACCAGCAGCCCTGCCGCCACGCCGAACGCGCCGAGCAGGACCAGCGTCGAGCCCGCGTAGGAGCCCGCGCGGTCGTAGAAGTAACCCAGCAGCCAGGACCCCAGGCTGATGGCGATGGCGAAGGTGAAGGGCTGGATCGAGCCATAGATCACGCTGAAATGGCGCAGGCCGAAGTAGCGGCTGACGAAGTACTGGGTGGTGCCGGTCTCGCCGCCGGCGCCCAGGCCGATCAGGAACACCGCGCCCCAGAGCAGCGCCGGCGGTCCGCCAAGGAGCAGGAGCAGCAGCCCGAGCGCCGCCAGCAGGGCGAACGGCAAGGCGATGCGCGGGGTGTCGTAGCGGTCCAGCAGGTAGCCCAGCGCCGGTTGCGAAACGATCATGCCGACCCACAGCGCCGCCAGCACGTCGGTGGCGACTTCCCGCGACAGGCCGCGCTCCTGCAACAGCGGCACGCCATGCACCATCACGCCGGTGACGGCGAACACGCCGAGGATCAGGTTGCCGACGATTAGCCAGAAGTCCGCCGAGCGCCAGGCCTGGCCTGGCGTCGCTCCGGGCAGCGCGCCGGCTGGCGGGCGCCGCGCCTGCGGCAGGTCGCCGGGCCGCTCGCGGAACAACGCGTAGAGCAGCGGCAGCGCCAGCAGGCCTTCGAGCAGGCCATAGACGAGGAAGGTGGCACGCCAGCCGAAGGCGTCGATGCAGGCGCTGCCCAGGTACAGCGCCAGTGGCCCGCCGACGCCGAAGCCGAGTCCGAGGATGCCGTAGGCTGCGCCGCGACGACGCTCGAACCAGCCGCCGAGAATCCGCGCATAGGGAATGTTGCCCGGCGTCAGCAGGCCGAGCAGCGCGAACAGCAGGTATAGCTGCCAGCCGCTGCGCGCCAGCGCCAGGCTGGCCAGGCACAGGGCCAGCGCGGCGGTCAGCGGCAGGACCAGGGCGCGCGCGCCCCAGCGATCCACCAGCCAGCCCTTCAGCGGGCTGCTCAGGGCTACCGCCAGGCCCAGCAGGGTCACCGGCAGCGCCGACTGGCCGCGGTCCCAGTCCAGGTCGGCGGCGATCGGCTCGATGAACAGCGAGAAGCTGCTGATCACCAGCCCGGTGGGGCCGAAGATCACCCCCACTACCGAGGCCAGCAGCACCCCACAACTGGCCACGCCGAACTCGCCGACGCCAGGCGCCGGCGCGACGTCCTCCATGGCCTCGCGGGCGACGCCGCTCATGCGTCGCGCCTCAGGCGCTCGATCAGTTGGCGGCGCAAGCGGATGTCCTCGGCGTTCTCGGTGGTGGCCTCGAGCTGGACGATCTCGATGCCGGCGCGATGAAAGGCCAGGATCTGTTCCGCCACCTCGCCGACGCTGCCCACCAGCACCCCGGCGAAGCTGCGCTGCACGGTATTCGCCACCCATTCGCGCAAGGCCTCCGGCTCCAGCCGGGCGAGCCGGTCGCGCTCGCCGTCGCGGGCGACCTGCGGCGATGCCGCCAGTTCGTCGAGGGGCCGTGCCAGAAGCAGTTCGAAAGCGGCCTGGCGGTAGTGCTCGGCGATGTCCAGGGCCGCCGCCGGACTGTCGCCGAGGATCACCTGGAAGTGCTTCCAGAACTTCAGCCGCCGTCCCTGCTCCGCCGCCTCCTCGTTCAGCCTGCGCTTGAGCTCCGCGGTCTGCGTGGGGCTGGCGAAGTGGCCGGCGTAGACGTCGGCGAAGCGCACCGCCAGGCGTTGTGCCTGCGCCGAGGAGCCGCCAACGGATAGCGGCGGGCGCGGCCGCTGGATCGGCAGGAAGCCGCTGCCGGCGTCCTCCAGCCGGTAGAACTCGCCGTGGTAGTCGAAGGGTTCGCGGCTTTCCAGGGCGCGGGTGAAGACCTCCAGGTACTCCACGGCGCGCCGGTAGCGTTCGTCCTTGTCGGCGAAGTCGCCGTCGCGGCGCACGTCGGCGTCGCTGGAGCCGATCACCAGGTGTACGCCGGCGCGCCCGTTGGACAGGCCGTCGAGAGTGGCCAGGGCGCGCGCGGCAACGGTCGGCTGGGCGCTCCCCGGTCGGTGCGCGACGGTGGCGCGCAGGCGCGGCGCCGCGGCCAAAGCCCAGCCGGCGACCAGCCAGGGGTCGGGCCAGGCAGCGGAAACGGTGAACAGCGCGCCGTCGAGGCCGTCCGCCTCTTCCAGGCGGGCCTTCTGCTGGATGTCGAAGGCGCTCACCGCGCGACTGCGGGTGTCCGGCAGGAAACGCGCGGCCTGGCGGGCGAAGGCGCTGTCGCCGATGACCGCGGAGGCGCGTACGCCGCCGCGCAGTTCGATGCTCATGGTTGCTCCTCCTTAGAAGGTGTAGGCCGCGCCGAGGTAGTAGAAGGCGCCGTTGAAGCTGATCTGCGAGGCATAGGTGTCGTACTGGTTGAAGCCGAGGTAGGCGCTCTCGGCCGGCAGCTTGTCGGGCTTCACGTCGAACAGATTGTTGGCCCCGGCGCTCAGGGTCAGGTTGCGGCTCGCCGCATAGCGCAGGGCGACGTCGGTGATGTACTTGGGCGAGTTCTCGAAGCGGTTGAAGACCGTGGTCGAATAGGCATGCTCGCCGGTGTAGTAGTCCAGTTCGGAAACCGTCTTGCTGTAGCGCGTTTCGCGCAGGGTCAGCCCCCAGCGCCGGTAGCTCCAGTCGGCCTGCAGGCTGACCTGGCTGCGCGGCGTGGAGCTGGTGATCCAGGCCTGCTGCTGGTCGTTGAGCAGCGGCTGGCCGTTGCGCCCGCGATGATTCCTGACCAGCTTCGTGCGATTGACGTTGGCGCCCAGGCGCCAGTCGATCCGGCCCCACTCGCCGAGCCGGGTCAGGTAGCTGGCGGTGAGGTCGAGGCCGTGGGTACGGGTGTCGGCGCCGTTGGTCATGTAGTGGGTGCTGACCTGGGTCAGTCCGGCCGGGATGCTGATCCCGCCGGCGCGCAGCGCATCGATCGCCGGCTGTCCGGAATAGGTGGCGCCGTCGACGATGCGGTCTCGTATCTCGATGCGATAGGCGTCGATGGCCAGGTTCAGGTCCGGCAAGGGATCGAGCACCAGGCCGAGGTTGTAGCTGATCGACTTTTCCGGTTCCAGGTCCTCGGCGCCGAGCAGCCTGGCCGCCGGCGAGTTGACCGCCAGCAGGCCGCTGGCGATGGTCGGCGAGACGCCCAGGCTGGTGTAGTTCTCCTGGGCCAGCGACGGCGCGCGGAAGCCGCTGCTGAGACTGGCCCGCGCCGACACCTCGGGGCTGAAGCGGTAGCGGCTGGCGAGCTTGCCGTTGGTGGTGCTGCCGAAGTCGCTGTAGTGCTCGTAGCGCGCCGCCGTCTCCAGTTGCCAACCCTCGCCGAGGGCGGTGGACAGGTCGAGATAGGCGCCGAGCACGTCGCGGCTCCACTGTCCGGCGCTGGCCGGAGCCTGCCCAGGGAGCGCCTTGGAACCGCCGTTGTAGTAGGACCAGGGATCGCCGGCCTCGACCTCGTAGAGTTCGCGGCGCTGCTCCAGGCCCCAGGAGAAATTCAGCGGCGCCGGCAGCCAGGCGAGGTCGAAGTCGCGGCGCAGGTCGAGATTATTGGTCCACTGGGTGGCCTTGTAGCGCGCCAGGTCGAAGGAGCGCGGCGAATCGCCGGTCTCGCCGTAGAGGGCGAGGTTGATCGAGTGGTCCATGCCGATCTCCGGGCGGTCGGCGCCGTAGGTCGAGCTGAGGTCCCAGTCCCAAGCGCCGAACAGCTCGCCGCCACGGGCGCCGAGGGTCAGCGAATAGTCGTCCTCGTCGCTGGTGATGCGCGGGGTGAAGCCGTTCGGATAGAGTCGCGGCGCCAGGGACGGCAACTGGTAGATCTGCGCCGAGGACACCGAGCGATGGGTATAGGTGGCGAAGCTGTACAGCTCGACGTTGTCGTCCAGCGCCACGCCGGCGTTGTAGGCCAGCGCCTGGCGGTGCAGCGAAGGGTCGCCGATGGACGGGTTGCCGTAGTGCCCGGTACGCTGGTCGATGCCGGCGCGGATGGTCCGCGCCTGTTCGCGGAACTGCGCGCTGAGGTTGAGGAAACCGCTCTCGCCGAAACGCAGGCCGCCATTCACCCCGCCGTTCTGGGTCAAGCCGTCGCCATCGCCGTAGCGACCGTTGTCGTAGGCGAGCCGGCCGCCGTGGTCGGCCGACTTGAGGATGACGTTGATCCCCCCGGCGATGGCGTCCGAACCGTACTGCGCCGAGGCGCCGTCGCGCAGCACCTCGATGCGCTCGATGGCGGCGAGCGGGATGGTGTCCAGATCGACCCCGGTGGAGCCGCTCTGCAGCCCGCCGCTGACATTGATATTGGCGGTCTCGTGGCGGCGCTTGCCGTTCACCAGCACCAGCACGTGGTTGGGACTCAGGCCGCGCAGCGACTGCGCGTTGGTCAGCGCCGAAGCGTTGTAGGCCTGGGCCTGGCGCGACAGCGAGGGCAGCAGGCGCACCAGGGCGTCGCGCAGGTCGCCGCTGCCACTGTCGCGCAATTGCTCGGCGCTGACCACATCGATCGGTGCCAGGCTCTCGCCGGCCTTGACATCGGCCTTGCGGGTGCCGGTGACCACCACCGTGGCCAGGGTCCCGGCGGGCTTCGTCGCCGGCAGCGCGGCATCCGGCGCCGTGGCGCGTTGCAGGCTGAGCACGCCGGCGGCGCTGCGGCTGTATTCCAGGCCGCTGCCCTGCAAGGCCCGCTGCAGCGCCTGCTCGACGCTGTAGGAGCCCTGGATCGCCGGTGCCGGCAGGCCCTCCACCAGGTGCTGGTCGAAGGCGATCGGGGTGCGACTCTGGCGGACGATGCTCAGCAGCACCTGGGCCAGTTCGCCGGCCGGGATGTCGAAGCGCTGGATCTCGGCGCGGCTGGTGGCGCGGACCTCCTCTGCCGCCGACTCGCCGGGCTGGCCAAGGCAGGCCAGGCCGACCGCGCAGAGCACGGGGACGAGTCGAAGACGTGGCGAACGCGGGTTGGGCATGATCGGTTCATCCTTGAGCGGTTGCGGATGCCACCGAGTGCAATTGCCCGTACCGATTTTCAGCCGCGCGGCAGACCGATTGCGCATAAGGTTATGCCTCGCCCTCCCGCGCCCGGCAGCGCCAGACGCTGACCGGGATTTCGCTGACCTGTCCGTCGGCCTGCATGCGCCGCTCGGCGATCCGCCCGAGGCGGACGAAGAATTCCTCCAGGCGCGTCGCCGGCACCAGCGGTGCGAAATAGGTGCCGAAGGTGGCGGCGTGGAAACGCTGGTATTCGGCGGAGTCGGCGACACGCAGGACCGCCGGGCGGGAGACGATGGAGTCGACCCGGAAGTGTCGTTCGACGCGTTCGCGCAACGCCTCCCGGCCACGGGTGCGGGTGCCCATCGGCAGCAGCCCGGCTTCCGCGTAGAGCGCCGCCACCCGTTCCGACGCAGCCAGGCCCATCTCGACCAGGGCCTGGGCGACCAGGTCGTCCTCGCCGCCGAGGCCATCCTCGGCGAACGGATGGTGCGAGGTGAACAGGAATACCCCCTGCGCCTCGAGGTGCCGCGCGACCCACCGGAACAGCCGCTCTTCATCGGGATACAGCCAGTGCAGCACGGCGGTCATGCTGATCAGCTCGAAGCGTTCCGCCAGCGGCGGCAGGTCGAGCAGGTCGCCCTCCAGCAGACGCGCCTCGACGCCAGCCCCGCGCAACTGCGCGCGCGCCTGCTCCAGGCGCAGCGGCGAACGCTCGATGCCCCACAACCGTTGCAGGCCGGGCCAGCGCCGGGCGCCGCCGAGCAGCAGCGAGCCGATGCCGCAGCCGAGATCGAGCAGGCTGCGCGGCTCGATGCCGGCGCGGTCGAGCACCCAGTCCTGGTCGCGACGTTGCAGCAGTTCGCTGGAATCCTGGTAGCCGTCCAGGCTGCGCGCCTGTTCAATGATCGCGTTCATGTACGCCTGCTCCTTGGTTGAGGCTGTCCGCCGTGATGGTCCATACGCAGCCGTGGCCTTGCGGCTCTTCGTAGAGCCGCCAGTCGGCGTGGCAATCGCTGGCGGCGACGAACGCCGACAGCAGCTTGGTGCAATAGGTGCAGGCCGACTCCAGGGTGATCGGCACGCCTCGGGCGCGGGCGCGCTCACGGTAGTCCCAGATCGCGCAGTGACGGTTGTGGAATACCGCGCGCCCGTCAGCCTCGGCCTGCACCTCGAAACGCGAACCGTAGAGCGCGGCCTGGCGTGCCAGACGGTCGGCGGCGCTGGCCGGATCGCCCCGCCCCGCCGGTTCCAGCGCGCGATAGATGCGCGCGGTGGCGCGCGCCCAGTCGTCGAGCCGGTAATCCGCCGGGCGCGCGACGATGAACTGTTCGATCAGCGCCTGGGCGCGGAAGAACACCGCCTGCCAGGCTTCGGCGCGCAGGTCGTCGGTCGCCGGCAGATCGGCGAATATCCGCGCGCTGGTCGCCACCCAGTCCCCCAGGTCTTCACGCCGATGGCGCTCGGCGAGGTAGGCGGACATCGCCGCGTGCACCTCGAACACCCGCTGTCGCCAGAGCGTCGCCTGCGCCGCCGGATCGCGTTCGACGGCGCTCATCGGAGCGCCTCCCGGTGGCTGGCGAGAAACCCCAGCAGGTGCTCCAGCACCGCGTCCGGCGCGTCCTCGGGAAGCATGTGGCTGGCGCCGATGGCGGCGCCCTCGACCTGCCCGGCCCAGGTCTTCCAGATTTCCAGCGGATGCTGCCCGGCGGCGTAGGGGCGCTCCTGCCAGAGCACCTGGACCGGGCATTGCAGGCGCCGGCCGGCGTCGCGATCGGCCTGGTCGGCGTCGGCATCGACGCCCACCGCGGCCCGGTAGTCCTCGCACATCGCATGGCGCACGGCGGGGTCGCGGAACGCCCGCCGGTAGCTTGCCAGCGCCTGCGGGTGGTAGATGTCGCGGCCCTGGGCCATGCGTCGCAGGGTGTAGTCGAGGAAGTGCTCCGGATCGGCGCCGATCAGGCGCTCCGGCAGGTCGTACGGCTGGGCGAGGAGGAACCAGTGGTAGGCGTTGAGGGCGAAGGCCTTGTTCACCGCGGCCCAGTTGTCGAGGATCGGCACCACGGTCAGCGAGACGAAGGCCGCGACCGCCTGCGGATGGTCCAGCGCCAGGCGATAGCCGACCCGCGCGCCGCGGTCGTGGCCGATCACCGTGAAGCGTTCGAAGCCGAGCTGGCCCATCGTTTCCAGTTGGTCGCGGGCCAGCGCGGCCTTGGAATAGTCGGCGCCCTCCTCGTCCAGCGCCCGCGATTCGCCGTAGCCGCGCAGGTCGGCGAGGACCACGCTGTAGTCCTCGGCCAGGCGCGGAGCGATGCGGTGCCAGGCCAGGTGGGTCTGCGGATAGCCATGCAACAGCAGCAGCGGCGGGCCGCTGCCCTTCACGGCGACGCGGAGGCGCGCGGCGGAGGTGTGCAGGGTCAGGTAGTCGAAGCCGGGCAGCAACGGATCGGTGCTCATGGGCGGCGCCTCACAGGATGATGCTGATGCGCCGCTGGGCGCTGATGGTCTCGTGGTCCAGGCGGATCTCCCGCGAGACGATGCGCAAGCCCTCGGGACCGTCGCGCAGGACATGGCTGGCTTCGCCGACGAAGTTCCAGGCCTCGCGGTTGCGGAACTGATGGACGACGAAGTTGCTGCGGCTGCTGACCAGTTCGCCCTCGACCCGCTTCAGCCGCACGTTGCCCACCAGGCGGCGGGTGCGCGAGCGCGGCTGCTCCATCCAGGTATGCCCGCCGAGGATGCTGTCGACCCGCTCGCGCAGGCGCACGTGATCGTCGTCGATGATGTACAGGCTGTCCTCCGGCGCCTGGCCGGCCAGTTGCTCCTGCAAGGGCAGCACCCGGTAGCGTGCAGCGCGCTCGAACAGGGCGAACCAGGTATCCAGCAGGCGGTCGTCGAGCAGCTCGGCTTCGGCGACGAGGAAATCGCTGACCCGCGCCAGCAGGTCGCTGTCGGGATGGGACAAGGCAAGGCTCATGAATATCCTCCGGGAAGAAAGTGCCGCTCAGAGGCTGATATCGACCCCATGGCGGGTCAGCCAGCGGTCCAGGTTCAGCAGGTAGGCCAGGCCGGCGGTCGGGCTCGCCGAGGCACGCGGGCTGGGCAGCGGCGAGCCCTGTTCGAGGGCCTGGCGGACCCGCCCGGCGTCCACCAGTTCGAACAGCGGCGAGCGGCCGTCGTCGAGCAGACGGCCGACCCGCTCGCGCAGCAGCGCCAGGTAACGTGGGTCGGGGTTGGCCGGGAAACCGCTCTTGCGCCGCTCCAGGATCGCCTGCGGCAGGTGCCCGCGCAGGGCCCGGCGCAGCAGGCTCTTGCTTTCCCCGGCGACGCTCTTCAGCGCCCAGGGCAGGTTCCATACGTACTCCACCAGGCGGTGGTCGCAGAACGGCACGCGCACTTCCAGGCCGACCGCCATGCTCATCCGGTCCTTGCGTTCGAGCATCGCCGGCAGCCAGCGGCTCAGCGCCAGGTAGGCGACCTCGCGCTGGCGCCGCTGGGCGGCATCCTCGCCATCCAGTCGCGGCACTTCGGCGAGGGCCTCGCGGTAGCGCGCCCGGATGTATTCCGGCGCCGCCACCCGTTCGGCGACCTCCCGCCGCAGCAGTTGCCAGGGCCCGCTCTTGCCGGCCAGCCAGGGGAAGCCGTCGTGTGCGAGGGCGCTCGGGTCGTGGAAGAACGGGTAGCCGCCGAACACCTCGTCGGCCGACTCGCCCGACAGTGCCACCGTGGTGTGCTCGCGGACCTGGCGGAACAGCAGGTAGAGCGAGGCGTCCAGCTCGCCCCAGCCGGGCAGGTCGCGGGCCTGGAGCACCGCCTCGTCCTGTTCCAGCACCTCTTCCGGGGCGACCAGCACGGTACGGTGCGGCGTACCGAGGAAGTTCGCCGCCAGCTGCGCATAGGGTTCGTCCCAGCTGCTTTGCCAGGGCGTCGGGACGAAGCCGCGGCCTTCGCCGGGGAAGTCCACGGAGAAGGTCGGCAGGCGCCGCGCGTCGCCATCCAGCGCGGCCACCGCGAAGGCACTGATGGCGCTGGAGTCGAGCCCGCCGGAAAGCAGGCTGCCCAGCGGGACGTCGGCCACCAGTTGCTCGGCCACCGCCTCGCGGAGCAACTGGCCGGCGCGTTCGGCGCTGTCCTCGGCGCCCTCTTCGTGACGTTCCGCGCGCAGCGCCCAGTAGACCAACTCGCGCACACCATTGCGGTCGAAGCGCAGCGCCTGGCCCGGCCGGACCTGGCGCAGGCCCTTGTACAGGCCGTGGCCGGGAGTCGGCGCGGTGGTCAGGGCGAACAGCTCGGCGATGCCGCTGGCGTCGAGCACCGGGTTGGCCTCGGGGTTGGCGAAGATCGCCTTGGGTTCCGAGGCGAACAGCACGCCTCCGGCGGTCGGGTAGTAGTACAGCGGCTTGACCCCGAAGCGATCGCGCACCAGCCACAGGCTCTGCTCGCGCTCGTCCCACAGGGCGAAGCCGTAGATGCCGCGGAGCCGGGCGAAGGAAGCCTCGCCCCATTGCAGATAGGCGCGCAGCACCACTTCGGTGTCCGAGCGGGTGCGGAAGACCTGGCCCAGCGTCTCCAGCTCGGCGCGCAGCTCGCGGAAGTTGTAGACCTCGCCGCTGTAGGTCAGCGCCACCCGCCCACCAGCCTCGGCAAGCATCGGTTGAGCGCCGTTCTCCAGGTCGATGATCGCCAGGCGCCGATGGCCGAGCAGCGCGTGCCGCGACAGCCACAGGCCTTCGGCGTCCGGCCCGCGCGGGGCCAGGGTACGGGTCATGCGTTCGAGGATGCTGCGCTGCTCGCCGAGGTCGCGGCTCCAGTCGGTCCAGCCGGTGATTCCACACATGGATGACGTTCCTTGCAGTGACCCTTTATTCCCCGCGTAGCCAGGGCGGCGCGCAGGGATCTGCAGGGAGCGATGGTTGAAGACGGCTCAGACGGCCACGGCGAGAAGCCGCAGGGCGGCGGGCTGCTGCCCGAGCCGGCGGCTCCACTCGCGCCAGAAGCCGCGGTTCTGCTCCTCGTCGACGTGGCGGCGGGTTGCCGGTCCCATGCCGCGGGAAAAATCGCTGTAGCCGAGGGCGGCGTGGGCGTAGGCGCGCTGACAGGATTCGAGGATCTCGACGTCGTCAGGGGTGCCGAAACCGCCCGGGCCGATGAACGAGATCAACCCATTGATCCGCGCCGCCCGCTCCTCGCGGGTCTCATCGGCGAAGCCGGCGCCCCATACGGTGACGCTGACCTCATCGGCGGCAGTCGGGAAGAACGAGCGGATGTTCAGGCCGAGGATGTCGTTGATCACCAGGTTGGGAAAGATGAACAGGCTTTTGTTGGTGTGGGCGATGTCCTCCGCCCGCGCCTGCCCGAAGCGTTCCACCAGGCGTTCGAACTTGGCGGCGATGGACGGCTTGAGCGCTTCCGGGAACAGCGGGCTCCAGTAGGCGATCGGCCGTCCGGTGGACGGCGGGCCGCTGATGATCAGTGCGTGGCCGTTGCCCAGCGCTTCGCCGCGGCCATGGCGCTTGTGCGACTCCGGATCGGTGCCGAGGCTATTCAGGTATTCCAGGTAGCGCTTGTGGGCGAACGGCAGGTGGTAGGCGTCCACGCCGTTTTCCGCGAGCAGCTTCCAGTTGGCCTTGATCGAATGCTCGAAGCCGCCGGGAATGATCTCCAGTTCCGCCTCGGACTGGTCGCAGATCAGGTCGATATAGTCCTTCGCCTGGCCCAGGTAGGTTTCCAGGGACGGTTGCCGGGCGCCGTAGTGGATGAACAGGAAGTTGCGGTAGATCGCGTGTTTCACCCGTGTCAGGGACAGCTCCGGATGGCATTGCCCGGCGTGCTGGTAGGCGGCCTTGTCCGGCAGGCCGATCAGGCTGCCGTGGCTGTCGTAGGTCCAGCCATGGTAGGGACAGGTGAAACGCTGGCTGTTGCCCTGGCGCTCGGCGCAGACTTTGGCCCCACGGTGCGCGCAGGCGTTCAGGTAGACCGCCGGCTCGCCATCGGCGCGACGCTGGATGATCAGGTTGCGCCCGCCGACGTCGCGGGTGATGAAGTCGCCGGGCTCGCGCAGCTCGCTGAGGTGGGCGGCATACAGCCAGCTGTCGTCGAATATCTCGTGCAGTTCGCGCCGGTGCAGTTCCGCGGAAACATAGGCCTGGCGCCTGACCCGGAAGTAACTTGCGTCGTCGGTCTCGATATATTCACTCACCGCCTAACCTCCGTGTAACGTTGACAACCCGGCAACGGGGACGGAGGAAACCTAGCACGGGGAAAATCAATTCCGGCAGACTATTTATTCATTAGCTAATAACTCGTAACCCCATGAAAAAAGACAAAATAATTATTTCCCTCGACGACTGAAAATTCCTCCCGCTCATTGCACTCATGCTTTTATGAGGGGTCGCCCCGTTCAACTCTTCAGGTTCACCAGGTCGAGCAGGTCGGCACCGGCCTTGATCTCCTGCAGGACGATTTCCGAGCGGATATCGGTGACGCCGGCGGCGCGGTTCAGTTTGTTCACGATGAAGTCCGAATAGTGCTTGAGGTTGCGCGCCCGGACCCGTAGCACATAGTTGGTGGCGCCGGTCACCACATAGGCGGTGACCACCTCCGGCCAGTCCCGGACCCTGGCGATGAACGCCTCGTGCCAACCCTCGACGTCCTGGCGCAGCGACACATGGACGATGGCTTCCAGCTCCACGCCCAGTCGCTCGGCATCCAGTTCCACCGAGTAGCCGCGGATGATCCCCTCGCTTTCCAGCAGGCGCAGCCGGCGCAGGCAGGCGGATGGCGAGAGGGAGACCTTCTCCGCCAGGTCCTGGTTGCTCATCCGCCCGTCCTGCTGCAGGTGACGGAGAATGCGCAGATCGATGGCGTCCAGGGACATGTGCAATTCCTATCAGAATGAATAGCTATCTTCGAATTTTGTGCGAACAGATTGCCATGCGACCTTGCATTTCGCACGAAAATTCTCCGAAATCTCGTTCATTATCATTCGCTGGACTTCCGGAGAAAAACAATGACTTCGCTCCGCTACTGGGACATCAGTCCCGCCCTCGACCCGAACACGCCGACCTGGCCCGGCGACACGCCGTTCCAGCAGGAATGGGCGGCGCGGCTGGACGAGCAGTGCCCGGTCAACGTCGGCCGGATCACCCTTTCGCCGCATACCGGCGCCCACGTCGACGGCCCCCTGCACTACCGCGCCGACGGCCTGCCCATCGGCCAGGTGCCGCTGGACGTCTACATGGGACCGTGCCGGGTGATCCACTGTATCGGCGCTAACCCGCTGGTGACCCCCGAACACCTCGCCGGCCAGCTCGACGACCTGCCCTCGCGGGTGCTGCTGCGGACCTTCGAACGGGTCCCGGCGAACTGGCCGGAAGGCTTCTGCGCTATCGCTCCGGCCACCATCGAGTGCCTCGCCGAGCGCGGCGTCAGGCTGGTCGGCATCGACACCCCGTCGCTCGACCCCCAGCACTCCAAGACCCTCGACGCCCACCACGCGGTGGGCCGCCACGGCATGGCGATCCTCGAAGGCGTGGTCCTCGACGACGTGCCCGCCGGCGACTACGAACTGCTCGCCCTGCCGCTGAAATTCACCCACCTCGATGCCAGCCCGGTGCGTGCCGTGCTGCGCGCCCTGCCTACCGCGGAGTAACCGATGACCACTCGTGACGACTGCCTGGCGCTCGACGCCGGCGATCCCCTGGCCGACCTGCGCCAACTGTTCGCCCTGCCCGACGGCGTGATCTACCTCGACGGCAACTCCCTCGGCGCCCGCCCCCGGGCCGCCGTGGAGCGCGCCGCCGAAGTGGTCGCCGCGGAATGGGGCGAGGGGCTCATCCGCAGCTGGAACAGCGCCGACTGGCGCGGCCTGCCGGAGCGCCTCGGCGACAAGCTGGCGCCCCTGATCGGCGCGCGCGCCGGCGAAGTGGTGATCACCGACACCACATCGATCAACCTGTTCAAGGTGCTCAGCGCCGCCCTGCGGATCCAGGAGGAAGACGCGCCAGGGCGCAAGGTGATCGTTTCCGAATCGAGCAACTTCCCCACTGATCTGTACATCGCCGAGGGCCTTACCGACATGCTCCAGCGCGGCTACCGGCTACGCCTGGTAGATGACCCGGAGCAACTGCCGGCGGCGATCGACGCGGATACCGCGGTGGTGATGCTCAGCCATGTCAACTACAAGACCGGCTACCTGCACGACATGCGCGAGGTCACCCGCCTGGTCCACGAAAACGGCGCCCTGGCGATCTGGGACCTGGCCCACTCGGCCGGCGCGCTGCCGCTGGACCTGCACGCGGCCGACGCCGACTACGCCATCGGCTGCACCTACAAGTACCTCAACGGCGGCCCCGGCTCGCCGGCCTACGTGTGGGTCGCGCCGCGCCTGCGCGAGCGTGTCTGGCAACCGCTGTCCGGCTGGTTCGGTCATTCCCGCCAGTTCGCCATGGAGCCGCGCTACCAGCCCGGCGAAGGCATCACCCGGTTCCTCTGCGGCACCCAGCCGATCACCTCGCTGGCCCTGGTCGAATGCGGCCTGGATATCTTCGCCCGGACCGACATGCAGCGCCTGCGCGACAAGTCGCTGGCCCTCGCCGATCTGTTCATCGAATTGGTGGAAAGCCGTTGCGAACGCTTCGGCCTGACCCTGGTGACCCCGCGCGAGCATGCCCGGCGCGGCAGCCATGTCAGCTTCGAGCATGCCCAGGGCTACGCCATCGTCCAGGCCCTGATCGACCGCGGGGTAATCGGCGACTACCGCGAGCCGGGCATCCTGCGCTTCGGCTTCACCCCGCTGTACACCCGCTTCGTCGAGGTCTGGGATGCGGTGCAGGCGTTGCTGGAAATCCTCCAGAGCGAAGCCTGGAAAGAGCCGCGCTACCAGGTCCGGCACAAGGTGACCTGAGCCCCGCTCGCGCGGGCCGCGCCGGTATTCCCGGGGCGGCCCACGAACACCCACCGCTCTCGCGCACAGGAGCCCGCGACCGGCACCCGCACATCGCCACCGACGTTCCCTCGGCAATTCATAAGAACCCCAATAAGATTCCAGAGGACATCCAGATGAACGACCCCCAGGGCTTCGAGGCCATCTCGCGCCGCGAACAGGGCCTGCAACGGCGGCTCTCGGCCGCGCAGATGAGCATGATCGCCATCGGCGGCGCCATCGGCACCGGCCTGTTCATGGGCAGCGCCTTCGCCATCGGTTTCGCCGGCCCCAGCGTCCTGCTCAGCTATGCCATCGGCGCGCTGATCACCCTGCTGCTGATGGGCTGCCTGGCGGAAATGACCGTGGCCCATGCCACCCCCGGCTCGTTCGGCGCCTTCGCCGAGCACTACGTCGGCCCGCTGGCCGGGTTCCTGGTGCGCTACGCCTACTGGGCGGCCATCGTCCTGGCGGTGGGCACCGAGGTCACGGCGGTGGCCATGTACATGAAGTACTGGTTCGCCGGTATCCCGGAATGGGTCTGGATCATCTCCTTCTCGACCCTGCTGATCGGCCTGAACGCCAGCAGCGTGAAAGCCTTCGGCAACTTCGAATACTGCTTCTCGACACTGAAGATCGCCGCCATCGTCGCCTTCATCCTGCTCGGCGCCTACCTGGTGTTCGGCTCCGCCAACCCGGCCTACGGCGTGCACAACTACAGCGCCCACGGCGGCTTCTTCCCGCACGGCCTGAAAGGCATGTGGATCGCCGTGGTGGTGTCGATCTTCAGTTATCTCAGCGTGGAGATGATCGCGGTCGCCGCCGCCGAGGCCGAACATCCGGAACAGGCGGTGAGGTCGGCGTTCCGCTCGACCATCGTGCGCCTGGTGGTGTTCTACCTGCTGACCCTGGCGCTGATGCTCGCCATCGTCCCCTGGGACCAGGCCGGGCAGAGCCAGAGCCCGTTCGTCACGGTGATGCAGGCGATCGGCCTGCCCGGCGCGACCGGCGTGATGAACTTCGTGGTGCTGGTGGCCGCGCTGTCGGCGATGAACAGCCAGCTCTACATCACCACCCGGATGATGTTCAGCCTGTCGCGCGCGGGGCACGCGCCGAAGGGCCTCGGCGAACTGAGCCGCCAGGGCGTGCCGCTGAACGCGCTGCTGCTGTCGAGCGTCGGTATCGCCCTGGCGACCCTGCTCAACCTGGTCTACCCCGAGCAGTCCTTCACCCTGATGATGGCGGTGTCGATGTTCGGCGCCCTCTTCACCTGGCTGATGATCTTCTTCACCCACCTCTGCTTCCGCCGCCACCGCGCCCGCCACGGCGGCGCGCCGCTGGCCTTCCGCATGCGCCTGGCGCCCTGGTCGACATTGCTCGGCCTGGCGCTGATGGCGGCGATCCTGGTCACCACCTTCTTCACCGAGGCGTTCCGCATGACCCTGGTCTTCGGCGTGCCGTTCCTCGCGCTGCTCAGCGCACTCTACCTAGTCTTCGTCCGCAAGCCCGGCAGGGATTGTCCGATAGAACGGGCAACGCCCTAGGCGCTCTCCGCCCTGCGAACCTGGCGCGCAGGGCGAAGCCCGACCGGCGCGCCCTTTCCGGACCGGGCGGTTCCGTTTCCCATACCTTTTCCGTCGCACAAAAAGCATTACCCGCCGGCCGCCGCGACTCCGTAGCGTAGTGCCCAACCGGACGTTCCGGCCCGCGGCGCGCCGCGGCCGGCGCGCTCCCGTCAGGGACGAAGTGGCGGCACGCCCAGCCATCGAGCGCACTGCATCGCTCTGCCCTGTGGGGACGCAGACGTCGTCAGCCATGAGGGGAACACGATGCATCCGACCTTTTCGCGGGTCCTGCTGGCCGCCGCGCTGGCCAGCGCCGGCAGCCCTGCCGTCGCCACCGAAATCCAGCTCGAGCAAGGCTGGAACGCCGAGCAACGCGCCTCCTGGTACGACGCCTCGCTCGGTTCGCGGCTGCTGCCGCTGGCCTGGGCCCAGGCGCTGGAGCGTCCGGACAGCGAGGAGCGCCTGTTCTCCGAAGACAACGCCCGGCGCCTCGGCTTTCCCCTGCGCAACTGGCAAGGCGGCGAACTGCGCCTGCCGCGCGGCTTCGCCCTCGACCAGCAGGACGACAGCCAGTTCTCCGACACCCGCCTGCGCTGGAAAGCCCGCCAGTCGTCCAGCGAACCCTGGGTCGGGCTGAATTGCGCCGGCTGCCACTCCACCGACATCAGTTACCGCGGCAGCGAACTGACCGTCGACGCCGGCGCCACCCTGGCCAACGTCCAGGCGATCTTCGACGAAGTGCTCGCCGCGCTGCGCCGCACCAGCGACGACGGCGACAAGTTCGCGCGCTTCGCCGGCAACGTCCTCGGCAGCGAGGACAGCCCGGCCAACCGCGACCTGCTGAAGGCCACCCTGGCCAAGCGCGCGGCGCTGATCGACACCCTGCTGAGCATGTCCGCCACCGACCTGCAACCCGGCCCGGGGCGCCTCGACGCCACCGGCCAGTCACTCAACCGCGCGGCAATCAACTCCGGCGCCCGCCATCTGCAAGCGAACCCGACCGACGCGCCGACCAGCTTCCCGGCACTGTGGCACACGTTGCAGATGGACAAGCTGCAATCCAGCGGATTCGTGCCCAACGTCAAGGTCCTCGATCTCAACGGCCAGGTCTTCGACCTCGGCTACCTGGCCGGCGACATCGGTGTGGTCCAGGGCGACTACGGCGACGTGGTCAGCCATCCGCTGTCCGGCCTGGAGGGCTATATATCGAGCATCCGCGTGGACAACCTGACCCGTGTCGAGGGCCTGATCCACAAGCTCAAGGCGCCGGCCTGGCCGAGCCAGCTGTTCGGCGCCCCGGACAGCGCCAGGCTGGCCCAGGGCAAGCGCCTCTACGAGGAGAACTGCGCGGCCTGCCATGCGAGCATCGGCCGCGACGACCTGCAAACCCCGATCAAGGTCCGCCAGGTGCGCCTGAAGGCCCATGGCGACGACGCGCCGATCGGCACCGACCCGTGGATGGCCTGCAACACCTTCACCTTCAGCAGCCCCAGCGGCAACTACTTCGGCCTGTTCCGACCTTCCCTCGGCACCCCCAGCGGCGTCGGCATCGTCGGGCGGACTTCGAAGATCGCCGACATGCAGGTCCCCGAGGTGTTCCAGATCATGCTCGGCAAGAAAGGCCAGCTGGCCGACGGCATCGCCGAGATCATCCACGCCATCGTCACCGGGCAGCAGACCCTGCCCGGCTCCGACAGCCTGCAAGCGGTGCCCGCCGGACAATTGCTGCTGGCCGGCGCCGCCCCTGCCGACAGCCAGGCGCAGAGCCTCACCGCCGGCGAAGTCCCCACCGACAAGAGTGCGCGCAAGGACTACTGCCTGAATACCGAGCATCCATTCCTCGGCTACATCGCTCGCCCGCTGAACGGCATCTGGGCCACCGCACCCTACCTGCACAACGGTTCGGTGCCGTCGCTGTACGACCTGCTGCTGCCCCAGGAGCAACGGCCGGCCACCTTCTACACCGGCAGCCACGAGTTCGATCCGAGCCGGGTCGGCTACCTCACCGCGCCCGGCCCGGACAACGCCTTCCTTTTCGACACCCACCTGGAAGGCAACTCCAACGCCGGCCACGACTTCGCCCGCGAGTACGACGAAAGCCAGCGCCTGGCGCTGCTCGAATACCTCAAGACCCTGTGAGCCGGCCCCGCCCACATGCCCAATAGAGAGAACCGCCCGATGACCCTATCGCGACTCAGCCTTGCCATCCTTTCCGTCCTCGCCGGTGCCCCGGCATTCGCCGACGACAGCGGCGTCGACCTCGACCAGGGCTGGAACCAGACCCAGAAGACCGCCTGGCTGGAAGCCGGCCAGGGCTCGCGGATGCTGCCGCTGGCCTGGCTGGTGGCGCTGGAGCAGCGCGCCAGCGAAGAACCGCTGATGTCCGATGCGCTGATCCGCCAGTACGGCTATGTCCCGCACACCCTCGGCGGTTCCAGCGTGAAGGTGGTGCAGGGCTACGCGGTCGACCGCAGCGACGACAGCGACCTGACCTTCACCAAGCTGCGCTGGAAAGCCCTGCAGGGCTCCAGGGAACCCTGGGTCGGACCGACCTGCAGCATGTGCCACACTTCGCACATCAGCTACCAGGGCACCCAGCTGACCGTCTACGGCGGGCAGACCATGGGCGACCTCGCCGGCTTCCAGCTGGAGATCCTCGGCGCCCTGCAGAGCACCCGCGCCGACACCAGCAAGTTCGAGCGCTTCGCCCGCAAGGTGCTCGGCGCCGATGGCCTGGTCAGCGGCTACAACGACGCCAACAAGGCACGCCTGCAGGCAGCCCTGGACGCCACCATCGTGCGCCTGCGCGACGGCTCGCACTTCAACCTGCCGCACGATCCCGAGTTCGGCCCGGGCCGCCTGGACGCCATCGGTTCGATCTTCAACTCGGTGGGCTACGAACTGCATGCCAACGAGCAGATCTACGGCGCCGAGGACGCCCCCGTGAGCTATCCGTTCCTGTGGAACGTACCGCAGCTGGACCGCGTACAGTGGACCGGCTTCAACCCGAACCACATCAACGTGGTCGAGATCGACAACCGCAAGTTCGACGTCGGCGCCCTGGCGCGCAACGCCGGCGAGGCGGTCGGGGTATTCGCCGACGTCAAGGTGCTCAGCCCGATCCAGTCGGCGCTGCACATCGGCTACCCGTCGAGCATCAACGTCGACAACCTGATCCGCATCGAAGACCAGCTCGGCCAACTGAAGCCGCCGGCCTGGCCGAACCAGCTGTTCGGCGCCCCGGAGCCGACCAGGGTCGCCGAGGGCCGCGAGCTGTACCGGCAACATTGCTCCAGCTGCCACACGCCGCTGGACCGCAACGACCTGCGGACCCCGGTGAAGACCGTGCTCACCCACCTGCAGGCGCGCGGCGAGGTCGCGCCGATAGGCACCGACCCGTGGACCGCCTGCAACAGCATCGCCCAGCTGAAGACCGGCTACGTGCGCGGCAAGCCCTACCTGTCCTTCGTCGGCACCGGCCAGCGCGGTTTCTACGGCAAGCAGGCCTATGCGGTGGACGTGCTCCAGGAAGTGGTGGTCCAGGCCCTGGCCGCGCGCGGCCTGAGCGTCGCCCTGGGTGCCTTCCAGACCGCCGCCCTGGGCATCTTCGACGGGCAGTTGCCGCCGCTGATCAGTCCGGTGCCGGACAGCCCCGACGCCGACAGCGCCGAAGCGACCGCTGCGGACGCGCCAGGCGCCCTGCTCCTGGCCGAAAACGTCGCGGCCGGCAGCGACAAGGCCCGGCGCCTGGAGCAGTGCCTGGCGATGACCAGCGACCTGATGGCCTACAAGGCGCGCCCGCTGAACGGTATCTGGGCCAGCCCGCCCTACCTGCACAACGGCTCGGTGGCGACCCTCTACGACCTGCTGCTGCCGCCGGACCTGCGGCCACGGACCTTCTACACCGGCAGCGTCGAGTTCGACCCGGTCAACGTCGGCTACATCACCGATGCCGGCGGCGCCAACCGCTTCCTCTTCGACAGCGGCAAGCCGGGCAACGCCAATGGCGGCCACGACTACGGCAACGCGCAGTTCAACGAGCAGCAGCGCCGCGCCCTGGTCGAGTACATGAAGACCCTCTGAAGCCCCTCGCGCGGCCGGCGCTCCCGGCCGCGTCCCTCAACCGGCGGCGACCCGCCGCGCGGTCTCGACGAAGCATTCGAACTGGGTGTCGCTGGCGCGAAGCCGCGAAGTCGGCGACACCGCCAGCCCCACCGGCAGGCGGAAGCCTTCGTTGACCGCCGCCGGCAGAGCGGTGAAGGCCACCCCCGGATAGGCGAACTTGGTCAGCGACAACGGCAGGAAGGCGAAGCCGTCGCCGCTGGCGACCTGGGCCAGGAGAATGCTCAGGTCGTTCGGCCGCACGCTGCGCCGGGGCGCGAAGGCAGCGGCATCCATCGCATCGTTCATGAACTGGCTGTAGGCGGGAAACAGCGAGTCCTTCGGTACCAGCAGCGGCTCGCCGACCAGGTCGTTCAGCGACCAGTCGGGCGCCAGTCGCCGGTGCAGGGTTTCCGACAGGGCGATGACGTGCTCGTAGCTGCCGATCTCCATCAGCTCGTATTCACGCACCACCTTCGGCGGCGCGCCGATGATCGCCGCGTCCAGGGACGACTCGCGGACCAGGCTGAGCAGGTCCAGCGATGGCGCCCAGGATGGCGAAACGGCGCTGCACACCCGCGCTTCCTTCAGTTGCCGGGCCAGCTCGCCGGACCAGCCGGGATCGAGGTAGCGACTGAAACCGATGTGCAACTGGCGGTCGTCGCCGTCGCCGATGTCGCGGGTCAGCGCCTTGGCCTCGGCGATGATCTTCACCGCGCGGCAATGCACCACCCTGCCCACCTCGGTCAGGCTCACCCCGGCCGGACCGCGGACGAACAGCGCCTCGCCGATGTGCACTTCGAGCGCCTGGATCTGCCGCGACAGCGACGGCTGCGAAACGTGCAGCACCTCGGCGGCCTGGCCGATGCTGCCGTACTCGGCGACACAGGCGAAATACATCAGCTGGCGCAACGAAGGCATCGCCTTCGACCAGTTGATGATCGGGAAACTGGCATCGGTCACGGACATTGCGTACATACCCCTCGCTGGCAACACGGGTCGGATCGGCACGGGCAGGGAAACCCCGGGACGGCGCGACGAACGACCGCCGGCAGCCTGCTTCCGAAAGCCGTTTCGCGGCAGAAGAACGAAAGATAGGTAGCGGAGATGACAGGAAGCGCGACGTTCGGGGCCGGGACGCTCTTCATGGGCGGCGTCTTGTTCCCGCGCCGCCAGTATAGCCAGGCGGCATGGGGAACTGGCCATGCGGCACGGCACGGCCGCGGGCCACCCTCGCCGTTCGGATAGGTCCCCTTGCCAGGTCGGTCCGAAGCTGCCAGGGACCGTCGCAAGCGCTGCGCCGTGGGCACCGGCCACGAACTCAGGCCACCTCGTCGGCAGCGGCTGAACCGCTTCGTCTTTTCGTGAACCGCTTCCGTGTCGGCGGAGCGCCAGGGGGTCTACGCTGAGTTTTTCAGGATCAGGAGTACCGCCATGCTGGATCACGACCTGACTGTCGCCCTGCTATGCCGTCTCAACCAGAACCAGAGTGCCCTCGGCATGGCCCTGGAGGAGCTGGCGATTTGGGCGAAGCGCCATGAAGGCGGCGAAACCTACGATGTCGTCATGAACCACCTGCAGACCCTGGAGCGCAACGCCGACTTCGTCGCCGAGGCCATCGTCGTCCTGATGGCGGATCGCTGAAGCGCGCCGGACCCGTACGAGCGGACGAGCCTACGCGGTGCGCTGGGCACGGTGCGCAGTAAAATCTTCAAGATTTTTCTTACAAGGCAATAGGACTCGTCCAAGTTACCTCGCCCATAGCTCCCGGTACCCTCGCCCGTTACACCTTCCAAGCACCAACGGGATCTCCAGGGCTTATGCTTCTTCGAACCATCAGTGTGGAAACTGCCGAGCAGACGGAACTGAATGCGGCCTTGTTGTGTGGTTTCGCCATTCCCGCCAGCGACCGCAACTTCATCGCCTACAGCCTCAACGAACAGGTCGACGAAAACGACTCGCGTGTCTACATCGCCTCCCTGTTCAAGACCGACGACGGCTTCCGCCTGGGCCGCCTCGACACCGACGAGGCCTGCGAGGCGGCCATCCAGGTGTTCCGCCAGCTGGTCCGCGAAGCCACCACCGGCAACCGCCGGACCAGCGACCTGGCCTACCACCTCATCGACCTGCAGGACGCGGCCATCGCCCCCTCGCGCCGGGAAGAACATCGCTCCCTGGTGCTCGAACGCGAGTGGGTGATGAAGCTCGTCACCTTCGAGTCCCCCCATGGCTACGGCCCCGCCCTGGATGGCGAGGAACCCTGCGCGGACGTCCCGCCGCTCGTCCATGAGGCCCTTTTCGAAGACGCCGCTCCCGATGTCTTCGCCGCGGACGATGCGGACGAGGCCACGGACGGGCCGGCGGAGCCCATCGACGAGCCCGAGGCGGCGGAAGACGAAACCGTCACCGAGGCCGGATGCGTCGAGCCCGAGCCGCGGCCGGAGGCGGAAACGGCAGCGCCCGAGGGTGGGGCGCCAGCCGAGTTCGCGACGAAAGCGGAGCAGTCCGCCAAGGTAGCGGATGCCGAGGCCATCGGCGCCTTCGTCGACAACGCCAGTCATCTTCGCGAGGAGCTTGCCGACCTGGCGCAGATGCTCCACCCCGCGCTGCACGCCGCCGACGCCACGGGCAGCGCCAACCTTCCGTCTCCAGACGCCGCCGAGGAATCCTCCATGCCCCCGAGCCCCTCCCCCCTCGCCGCACCCGCGCCGGAACCGGTATCGGCCAGGGTCCCCAGCCTGTCGCTGCGCCTCCGGGTGCCGCCCGCACGCCTGGCCGGCGCCGAGGGCGGGGCCAACGCCAGAGAGGCGCCCACCCAGGCCGCCGCCGTCATTCGCCAACCCGAGGATGAAGCCCACGTGGATACGGATACCGCGCTCGATATCGGCAACGATACCGAGCATCTGCTACAGGACGTGCAGGGCACCCTGGCCGACCTCGCCGGCATGGCCCAGCAACTGAGCCAGCAGAAGCAGGAAGCGCTCAAGCAGCAGGAGTCGCTGGAGTCGCTCCAGACGCAACTGCACGAGAAGGAGCGGCAATTGCAGGAAAAGGAAAAGCAGCTCCGGCAGTGGCACAAGCGCCTGCAGGACGACCGCCAGGCGCTGGAGCGGGAAACCGAGCAGAGCAACCGTCTCCTCGCCGAGCGCAGCGCGGCCCTGCAACAACTCGCGGAAAGCGTCGAAGCCCGCGAGCGCAGCAGCGCGCGGCGAGCCGAGGTACTGCAGATCGAACAGGAACGCCTCGAAGAGTTGCGCAGCCAGCAGAACCTGCGCCAGGCCGAACTGGAAAAGCGCGAAGCCAGCGTCCAGCAGCGCAGCCTGGAACTCGGCGAGCGCTTCAAGAAGCTGGAAAGCGCCCGCGAGAAGCTGGCGCAGATCGTCAAGGGTTTCAACGAGACCGTACAGTTCAATACCGCTCTGCACGCCATCAGTCATACCGGGTTGAAGCGCCAGGAAGAGAGCGCAGCCGAACTGGAATAAGGTTCTCCTCCGGCAAAAGGGCGCGGCGCCGATACTGGCCCGCGCCCTTTTTCATTCGCCCAGCTGCGTCCGGCCGCCGGCAAACACCGGGGACGCTTTGCCGCGCCCAGGGTATCGCGCGCTCAATACAGCTCGGGTCGCCGGTCGCGGTGCACGTGGTTGTGCGCACTGATGCGTTTCTCGTCGGCCTCGGCAAGGTCGAGACGGGCCAGCAGCATACCCGCCTCGCCCTGCAGCGGCCCGTCCAGCGGGTAACCGTCGGCGTCGACGATCACCGAGCCACCCACCCAGTCGACCCCGCGTTCCTGCCCGCAGCGGTCGCAGGCGGCGATGAACAGGCGGTTGACCGAGGCATTGGCCTGCACCCTGACCACTTCCGCCGGCCGCTCGCCCTCGGGCCGCGGCGCCGCCGGCCAGTTCACCGGCGCGCAGAGCAGTTGCGCGCCGGACAGCGCCGGCAGGCGCACCCATTCGGGAAACTCCAGGTCGTAGCAGACCATCACCGCGATTCGCCCGAAGCGGGTAGCGACCACCGGCGGTGGCTGCTCGCCGGCCTCGAAGATGCCGCTTTCCTCGTTCCACAAGTGGGCCTTGCGATAGATCGCCCGCACGCCGTCGGCGTCCACCAGCGCCGCGCTGTTCGCCACTCGCTGCGGGTCGAGGCGTTCGCAGAAGCCGCCGACAATGACCAGGTCGAGTTCGCCTGCCAGCGCTTTCCACAACCCCAGGCTCGGTCCGTCGCGGGTTTCCGCCAGGGCCAGGGCTTCGCCGCGATCTGCGAAAACGTAGCCGCTGGCGGCCAGCTCGGGCAGCACCACGACGTTGGCGCCGCGCCGTGCGGCCTCGCGGATCGCCCGCTCGGCCAGACGCAGGTTGTGCTCCTGTGCGCCGATCCGCGGAGCGATCTGGCAACAGGCGACGGTAACCTTGGCCATCAGGCGCCCCCCTCTTCCAGCAGGCGCTCGCCGAGGGTGGCGAGCCGTCGTTCCGCCTCCAGGTCCAGGGCCCGGCACATGAAGGCATAGACCGCGCCGGCCACCAGCAGGCCGACCACGAAGGCGACGTCGGCGCCGCCCAGCGCCACGGCGAAGGGACCGCTGTAGAAGCTCAGGGACATGAACGGGACCATCGCCAGCAACCCGGCCAGGTAGGCGCTCAACCCCGGTCGGCCCCAGTGACCGTAGATGCCTTCGGGATTGAAGATTTCGCTGATCGCGTAGTGACCGTTGCGCACGAAGTAGAAGTCCACCAGGTTGACCGCGGTCCAGGGCACCAGGAAGTACAGCATCAGCAGGACGAAGGTGTTGAAGCTGCCCAGGTAGCTTTCCGGGATCGACAGGGCCACGCCGAATACCACCAGGGCGATCACGCCGATCCCGGTGACGCGCAGGTTGAGGGTCGGAGTGACCTTGCGGAAGGCATCGATGGCGCTGAGGCTGGTGAGCATGGCGCCATAGCAGTTGACCGCCATGATCCCCACCAGGGCCGGGACGGCGATCAGCACGGTGAAGGTGCCGAAGCCGGGATACAGCCGGTTGCCCACCTCGCGCACGCTGCCGATGGCGTCCGGCGCCGGCAATGCCGAGGCCAGGAATGCGCCCAGCGACATCAGCCAGAGCGCCGAACCGGCGGCGCCCAGGTAGGTCCAGAAGATCACCTTGCGGGTCGGCGTTTCGTGCGGCAGGTAGCGGGAGTAGTCGGAGACGTAGACCGCATAGCTGATCTGGTAGCCGGCGGCGGCCGACAGTTGGACCAGGAACGCGCTCCAGGAGAACGCCGGCGTACCGCCCAGCGCCGCGTCCGCTTCGAGGCTGCGCAGCGCGCTGACGGTGAGGACGCCGAACACCGCGATCATCACGTAGGTCAGCCAGCGCTGCACGGTATGCAGCAGGTCGTGGCCGACGATGGCGAGCAACACCGCCACGCCGATCAGCAGGACGTACCAGGGCGCGCGGTGTCCCGGCAGCACGGTGTTGATCGCGTCGGTGGCGAGGATCACGTTGAACACGTTGAAGCCGATATAGACGAAGACCACCGCGGCGAACGGCACGATGGCCCCGCGCAGGCCGAACTGGGCACGCGACTGGATCATCTGTGGCAAGCCCATGCGCGGGCCCTGGTTGGCATGGAAGGCCATGAAGAAGGTGCCGAAGCAGACGCCGAGGACGATCGCCAGGATCGAGTACAGCGCCCCCAGGCCGAGGGCCGGCCCGGTGAAGCCGGTGACCATGGTGGTGAGTACGAAATTGCCGGTGAACCAGAACGGCGCCTGGTGCCAGACCTTGCCGTGACGCTCGTGGCGGGGAACGTAATCGATCGAACGCACTTCGATCTTCGGGCGTGACGCCTCGTTGTTATTGCTCATGCGGCTTCCTCGTCATTCTTGTTATCGCTCGCCGGAAGCAGACATTCCGGCCGGCGGCCCTGGCACAAGGCCATGGGAAGGACGGAGTGTCGGCAAGCGAAGACGGGAAGGGAATCAGTCAGGTCAAATAATCAGTTCAGCATTTTCTGAACCATACGCAGGGCGATCGCTGAACCGAGGGTCGCCGAGGCACCGCGTGCGCCCTTCTGACGCCCGCTCAAGGCCGGCGCGCAGCATGGCCTTCGGCGGAAACCTGGGGCGCCTGGGTCTGCCCCGCCTCGCGCTCCAGCAGATCGCGCAGGCGCTGCGCATCCAGCGGCCGGCTGAGCAGGAACCCTTGCAGTTCGTGGCATTGCTCGTCGCGCAGGATATGCATCTGCCCTTCGGTCTCCACCCCCTCGGCGGTGACCCGCAGGTTCAGGGCGTTGCCGAGATTGATGATGGCCTGCACGATCGAACGGTCGCGCCCGGTCTTCTCCATGCTGGCGACGAAGCGCTTGTCGATCTTGATGCTGTCGAAGGGATAGGTGCGCAGGTAGCCGAGCGAGGAATAGCCGGTACCGAAGTCGTCCATGTTGAGGCGGACGCCCAGTTCCTTGAGGGCCGTCATGGTCCGCAGCGCGCCGTCGACATCGTTGAGCATGACGTTCTCGGTCACCTCCAGCTCTAGCCGGCGGGCATCCAGGTGGGCCAGGCGCAGCGCCTCGCGCACCTGCCAGACGATATCGCCGGTCATGAACTGCGCCGGCGACACGTTCACCGAGACCATCACCTCGCCCGGCCAGGAGGCGGCGGTGGCGCAGGCCTCGCGCAGCACCCAGTTGCCGATCTGCACGATCAGGTCGCTTTCTTCCGCCAGGCCGATGAACTCGTCCGGGCCGATCAGCCCGCGGTGCGGATGGTTCCAGCGGATCAACGCCTCCGCCGAGGCGATCGTCTGTTCCTGCGCCAGGAAGCGCGGCTGGTAGTACAACTCGAACTCGCCGTTCTGCAAGGCGGCGCGCAACTCGGTCTCGCGCAGCTTCTTCTCGGCGAGATGGGAGTCCATCGCTTCCAAGTAGAAACGCCAGGTATTGCGCCCCGCGGCCTTGGCCTCGTACATCGCCACGTCGGCGCAACGCAGCAGGCCGCGCGGATCGCCGCCGTGCTCCGGCGCCAGGGCCACGCCGATGCTGGCGCCGACATGGAAGCTGTGCCCTTCGTAGGCGATCTCGCGGTTGATCACGTCGATCAGCCGGCTACAGAACTTCTCGATTTCCAGCTTCGACGACACGTGGGTACTGACCACCACGAACTCGTCGCCGCCGAGCCGGGCAACCATGTCCTGGTCGCGGGTCGAGGCGCGCAGCCGTTCGGCGATGGCGTAGAGCACCGCATCGCCGGCGGGATGGCCGTACTGGTCGTTGATCGGCTTGAAGCGGTCGAGGTCGAGCATCAGTACCGCTACCGGCGACTTGCCAGCCTTTTCCGCCAGCAGGCGTTCGAGGAACTGGAACAGCTTGTTGCGGTTCGGCAGGCCGGTCAGGGCATCGTGCAGGGACAGATGCTGGATCTTCGCATGGGCTTCGACTTCGTCGGTGATGTCGGCCGCCGTGCCGCGATAGCCGCTGGCGACGCCGTTGCGGATCGCGCTGGCGCTCAGCTTGCCGATCCGCGCCTGGCCCTGGCTGTCGCGGAAAGCGCAGACCAGGCTGGACGGCGCACCGGCATCGGGCAGCCCTTCCAGCCACTTGACGATGTTCACCGTATCGCTATCCAGCAACTCGTCCAGCCGCCGCCCGATCCAGGCCTCCGGCTGGTAGCCGGTGACGTCGCGGAAGCGCACGGAGAGATAGGTGAAGACGAAATGCCCGTCGACTTCCCAGATCCAGTCCGAGGCCGCCTCGGCTATCGACTTGAAACGTTCCTCGCTGGCCAGCAGGGCCTGGTTGCTGCGTTTCAGGACCTTCTGCTGGCGATCCACCGCGCGGGCGTTGAGCACGGCGCTGCGGCTCAGCCAGAACAGCAGCCCGGCGGCGAGCACGAAGATTCCCAGCAGCGGCAACGCGGTCTCCCGCAGCATGGCGCTACCCGGACGCGACGACACCCAGGCCAGGCGATGGGGAGTGCCCTCCAGGGCAAGGCTTTCCTTGTCGCCCGCCGCGCCGCCGGCCAGCAGGTGCAGGTTGGCGATGCCGTAGTCGCCGCCGAGCTTGGCCAGCTTCGCCGGGGTCAGCCGGTCGACGAAGACCATCACCGAGGCCTTGGCCAGGTCGATGGGCGCATGATCGCTGGTGGGCTTGATCGCCGAGGCGACCAGGATCGCCGGTGCGCCGTCGAAGTCGACGTAGCGGCTGATCGCCGCTTCGTCCACCGCGGCACGGCGTGCGGAGCGGAGGATGTCCCCGGTGTCGGCGTTCAGCGAGTCGGCCAGCGAGCGTTCGGAAAGCTCGCCCTCGAGCATGGCGTAGCGAGTGCCACGGTCATCGATGACGAAGACGCCGTCGTAGCCATTGGTGGTGTAGAGCACCGAGCCGAGGTTGTTCTTGGTGAAGGCCCAGTCCACGTCGACCCGGTTTCCCAGATAGACGTAGGCGTCGGTCCAGAAGGAATAGGTGGTGGAGAACTGCTCGGAATTTTCCCGGCGATTCTGCAGTGCCTTTTCCACGTAGAAATGGCTCTGCTCGATGGCGATGTCGTCCTGGTGCCTGGCGATGTGCAGGATCGCCCAGCCGCATGCACCGAGGGCGAGGAAAAGGGCGGCCAGGAACATTAGGAGATGCTTGGAGACCTGGGAGACTGCGGTACCGCTGGCAATCGCTGAAGCAAGCATCGATTCGCCATCCTTGTGACCGTATAGGTGCGGGCCTTGGTCACTGTCTTATAGTTAAGCATCCAGGGGGCGTCAAAAACCCCGCTTGGCAAGCGCATCGGCGCCGAAGATGCGGCTGCCGCTCCCGCAAAGGCGCGCGCCGCCGCTGGCCTCGGCGGCGCGCGGCGGCTCTCAGCGGCCCTGCCTGGCGACGATCGCCTCGGCCACGCTGGCCGGTACCTCGGCATAGCGGACGAACTCCATCGAGTAGCTCGCGCGCCCCTGGGACATCGAGCGCACGTCGGTGGCATAGCCGAACATTTCGCCCAGCGGGACCTCGGCACGGATCACCTTGCCCGCCGGGGTATCCTCCATGCCCTGGATCAGGCCACGCCGGCGGTTGAGGTCGCCCATCACGTCGCCCATGTAGTCCTCCGGGGTCACCACCTCGACCTTCATCACCGGCTCCAGGAGCACCGCTCCGCCCTTCTGCGAGAGTTGCTTGGTGGCCATCGAGGCGGCGATCTTGAGCGCCATCTCGCTGGAGTCGACGTCATGGTAGGAGCCGTCGTACACCGTCGCCTTCAGGCCGATCAGCGGGTAGCCGGCGAGCACGCCGTTCTGCATCTGGTCCTCGATGCCCTTCTGGATCGCCGGGATGAATTCGCGGGGAATCACCCCGCCGACCACCTCGTTGTGGAACTCCAGGCCTTCCTGCCCCTCGTCGGCCGGAGCGAAGCGGATCCAGCAATGGCCGAACTGGCCGCGGCCGCCGGACTGGCGGACGAACTTGCCCTCGATCTCGCAGGTGTTGCGGATGGTCTCGCGATAGGCCACCTGCGGCTTGCCGATATTGGCTTCGACGCCGAACTCGCGGCGCATGCGGTCGACGATGATGTCCAGGTGCAACTCGCCCATCCCGGAAATGATGGTTTGCGCGGTCTCCTCGTCGGTCTTCACCCGGAACGACGGGTCTTCCTGGGCCAGCTTGCTCAGGGCGATGCCCATCTTCTCCTGGTCGGCCTTGGTCTTCGGTTCCACCGCCACCGAGATCACCGGATCGGGGAAGTCCATGCGTTCGAGGATGATCGGCTTGTCGATGGCGCACAGGGTGTCGCCGGTGGTCACGTCCTTCATGCCGATCAGCGCGGCGATGTCGCCGGCGCGCACTTCCTTGATCTCGTCGCGCTGGTTGGCGTGCATCTGCACCATCCGCCCGACCCGCTCCTTCTTGCCTTTCACCGAGTTAAGCACCGCGTCGCCGGAAGTCAGCACCCCGGAATACACGCGGGCGAAGGTCAGGGTGCCGACGAAGGGGTCGGTGGCGATCTTGAACGCCAGCGCCGAGAAAGGCTCGTCGTCGTCCGCATGGCGCTCGTCGTGCTTCTCTTCGTCGTCCGGGTCGGTGCCCCTGATCGCCGGGATTTCCGACGGAGCCGGGAGATAGTCGATCACCGCGTCGAGCACCAGCGGCACGCCCTTGTTCTTGAACGAGGAGCCGAGCACCGCCGGTACGATCTGGTTGGCCAGGGTCCGCTGGCGCAGCCCGGCCTTGATCTCCTCGATGCTCAGTTCCTCGCCTTCCAGATACTTGTTCATCAGTTCGTCGTTGGCCTCGGCAGCGGCCTCGACCATGTGCGCCCGCCACTCCTCGGCCAGCGCCCGCAGCTCCGCCGGGATCTCCTCCTCGCGGTAGCTGGTGCCCTGGTCGGCATCGTTCCAGTAGATGGCCTTCATCTTCACCAGGTCGATCTGCCCGCTGAAGTTTTCCTCCGCGCCGATCGCCAGTTGGATCGGCACCGGGACATGGCCCAGGCGTTGCTTGATCTGCGCGACCACGCGGAGGAAATCGGCGCCCTGGCGATCCATTTTGTTGACGTAGGCCAGGCGCGGCACATGGTACTTGTTGGCCTGGCGCCAGACCGTCTCGGACTGCGGCTCGACTCCGTCGGCGCCGCTGAACACCACCACCGCGCCATCGAGCACGCGCAGCGAGCGCTCCACCTCGATGGTGAAGTCGACGTGGCCGGGGGTGTCGATGATGTTGAAGCGATAGCGGTGCGGGAACTGCTTGGTCGAGCCCTGCCAGAAGGCCGTGGTCGCCGCCGAGGTGATGGTGATGCCGCGCTCCTGCTCCTGGACCATCCAGTCCATGGTCGCCGCGCCGTCATGGACCTCGCCCATCTTGTGGTTGACGCCGGTGTAGAAGAGGATCCGCTCGGTCGTCGTGGTCTTGCCGGCGTCGACGTGGGCGACGATGCCGATGTTGCGATAAAGCTCGATGGGAGTGGTGCGAGCCATGATCTGCCCCTTGGGTGCTGCCCTGGATGATGGGAACGACTGCTGAAAGAAAAATGTAGCTGAAGAAAGGACGCCGCAGCACCGCCGCGACGCCTGCTTTTCGACCTCGGCAGAGGGGACTGGTTCTGCCGCTCCGGCCCGCCGACGAAAGGCGCGACGGCAGGGCTTGTTCCCAGCGGACATAAACTCATGGCGCAAAGGTCTAAGCCGTCCCTGGAAAATCCCCCGGCTCGACGGACATCCCTGGACACACCGGAACAAGGGATGCCCCGACCATGCACCGATCGCTCCACACCGACGCGCCGCTGGGCGCCGCCCTGCTGCTGGCCCTGCAGCTCGCTCCCGGCAGCGCCGCCGCGGCGGAGGATCAGGCGCCTGTCGACCCGCCCACGGTCCAGTTGCAACGAATCGAGGTGACCGGCAGCGCGATCCGCCGGGTCGATGCGGAAACCGCGGTGCCGATCAGCGTCCTGCGCGCCGAGGAGCTGCGCCAACAGGGCGTGACCAGCACCGAGGAACTGATCGGCCGGCTTTCCGGCAACCAGGGCGTATACAACTCCAGTCGCTCGGTCGGCAGCGCCACCGGCGGCGCCTCGTTCGCCGACCTGCGCGGAATCGGCGCGAACAAGACCCTGGTGCTGCTCAACGGCCGGCGCCTGGCGAACAATGCCATCGACGGCTCCGCGGTGGATCTCAACACCATTCCCTTCGCCGCCATCGACCGGGTCGAGGTGCTGCGCGACGGCGCCTCCGCGCTGTACGGCACCGATGCCATCGGCGGGGTGATCAACTTCATCACCCGCAAGAGCCTGAACGAAGGCCGCTTCGACAGCGGCTACGCCTCCCCCACCCACGACGGCGGCGGCAACCAGCGCAACGTCAGCGCTAGCTGGGGCTTCGGCGAGCTGGAGGAGGATCGCTTCAATGTCTTCGCGGTGGCCAACTACGACAAGCAGGAGCGCCTCGGCGCCAAGGACCGCGGCTACACCTACAACTACCAGCCGGGACGCGGCCTCGACTACAGCTCCGGCACCGCCTTCCCCGGCAACTGGAGCCAGGGCGCCAACGCCAGCAATCCGCTGGCCGCCGGCGGTTGCAAGGGCGCCGACCTGATTCCGCGCAACGGCATCTGCCGGCAGAGCCTGTGGCGCTACCTCGACCTGGTGCCGGAAACCGAGAAGACCTCGGTGTTCAGCCGCGCCACCGGCAAGCTGGCCGACGAGCACAACGTCAGCCTGGAGTACTTCTGGTCGCGCAACGACAACGCTACCCAGGTCGGCCCAGGGACCCTCACCGGCCTGCAGATCGATCCCGGCACCGCCTTCTATCCCGGCAACGGCATCACTCCCGGACCCGGCGGCTTCGTCCTCGACCCGAGCCGGCCGGTGGAGGTCAACTGGCGACAGAGCGTGCTCGGGCCGCGCCTGCAATCCTCGCAGAACACCGGCCAGCGCCTGCTGCTCGGCTTCGACGGCCAGTTCGCCGGCTGGGACTACGATATCGGCGCCTCGTACAACCAGAACAAGGTGGTCGACCATATCCACAGCGGCTACGTCGATGATCGCGCCGCCGCCCTCGGCATCGCCAACGGGACGCTGAACCCGTTCGGGCCGCAGACCGACGCCGGCCTCGCCTACCTCGGCAGCCATGCCCTGAGCGGCGACTTCCGTACCTCGATCGGCCGCGTCAAGGGCCTGGACGCCCGCGCCAGCCGGGAGATCGGCGACTGGTTCGGCGCCGGGCCGGCGGCCCTGGCGCTGGGCGGCGAGTTCCGCAAGGAAGCGTTCCACCAGGACATCCAGGACTTCGCCGGCAACGTGCAGAGCCTCGGCGTCGATCCCGCCGCCACGGTCAGCGGCGAGCGCAACCTGAAGGCGCAGTACGCCGAACTCAACGTGCCGGTGCTGGACAGCCTGGAACTCAGCGCGGCGATCCGCCACGACAAGTACAGCGACTTCGGCAGCACCAGCAACCCGAAATATTCGTTCCGCTTCCAGCCGTTCCGCCAGTTGGTCCTGCGCGGCGCCTACAGCGAAGGTTTCCGTGCGCCGTCGCTGTACGAACTGTACAACCCGACCTTCACCACCTATACCAGCGCCAACTACGACGACCCGCGCCTGTGCGCCGGCGGCCAGCCGAGCCAGGGCGGCATCGCCAACCGCGACTGCGCCCAGCAGTTCTACAACGCCACCGGCGGCAATACCGACCTGCGACCGGAAACCGCGCGCAACGTTACCCTGGGCCTGGTCTACCAGCCGCTGCGCGACCTTTCCGTCGGCCTGGACTTCTGGTGGATCAGGATCGCCAACCAGATCGCCGAGTTTCCCGAAGCGGCGATCTTCGCCGACCCGCAGGCCTACGCCGGACGCATCGTGCGCAAGGCCGACGGCTCGATCGATCACGTCGTCACCGGACTGGCCAACCTCGGCAAGGTAAAGACCAGCGGCGTCGACCTGAGCCTCGATTATCGTTTCCCGGCCAGCCGCTACGGGCAGTTCGGGCTCGACCTGCAAGGCACCTACGTGTCCCGCTACGACTTCCAGCAGCAGATCGGCGGCCAGTACCTGGACAACGTCGGCGACTTCCAGGGCGTCGGCGTGATCGCCCGCTGGAAGCACGTCGCCAACGCCACCTGGAGCCGCGACGCCTGGCAGGCCACCCTGAGCAACCGCTACACCAGCGGCTACAACGACTACGACCGCGCCAGCCACGGCAAGGTCGGCTCGTGGAACCTCTGGGACCTGGCCGGCAGCTACCGCCTCAGCCACGCGCTGGGGCTGACCCTCGGGGTGAAGAACCTGTTCGACCGCGAACCGCCGTTCAGCAACCAGACCTACACCTTCCAGAGCGGCTACGACCCGCGCTACACCGATCCCTACGGGCGCATCCTGTTCGGCAGCCTCAGCTACAGCTTCTGATGCCGGCGCGGGCGCCCGGCCGGTATGGCCGGCAAGCCCGTCGACGGCTGTCCAGCTACCAGATCCGGTAGCCCTGCCAGATTTCGCAGGCGACCAGATCTGGCAGGTTGTTGGGCTCCCGGTGCCATGCAACCTATTACGCCTCTCGCCCCCCACCCGTTCGCGCAAGAGGACACCGCATGATCATTCTCGGGATCACCAACAACGACCTGGCCGGCGCCTGCCTGGTGCGCGACGGCGGGATCGTCGCCGCCGCCAGCGAGGAGCGCTTCACCCGCCAGAAGGACCACAAGGCCTGGCCGAGCCGCTCCATCGACTATGTGCTCGGCGAGGCCGGCATCGACCTGGCCGACATCGACCGCATCGCCTACGGCTGGAACGCCGGGTTCGACGCCGGGCGGCACCTCGACCTCTATCTGGACCGGGTCCTCGAGGAAGCCCGCGAGCGTCCCGAGGGCCTGCCGCACCTGCGCAAGCGGATCGCCGACGAAATGGCCAACGACAAGGCCAAGCGCGGCGAATTCGATGCCTTCGTCCGCGCCAACGGCCTGCGCGGCAAGGTCGAGTACATCGACCATCACGAATGCCACGCCCTCGGCGCGTTCGTCTGCTCGCCGTTCGACGAGGCGCTGACCCTCACCTGCGACGGCCGCGGCGACTTCCAGTCGCTCACCGTCACCCACTACCGCGCCGACGGCGGCGAGACGGTCCTGCAACGCGAGACCAGCGTCGACAGCCTGGGCTACTTCTACGGGCGCATCACCCGCCTGCTCGGCTTCAAGCCGAACCGCCACGAAGGCAAGATCACCGGCCTGGCGGCGTTCGGCGACGCGGAAAAGCTGCTGCCGCTGATGAACGACATGATCCGCCTGGAGAACGGCCGCCTGCGCGCCCGCTGCGGCGAACTGTACCTGCCCTCCTACGACGGCTACAGCGATCCGCTGCTGCAACGCTGCGCGGCGGAACGCCCGGCGGATGTCGCCGCCGCCGCGCAACGGCACTCCGAAGACCTGCTGGTGGCCATCGCCCGGGAGCACGTGGCGCGCACCGGCTGCGCCAACCTGTGCCTGGCCGGCGGGGTGTTCGGCAACGTCAAGCTGAACCAGCGCCTGCGCGAGATCCCCGGGGTCCGCGATGTCTACGTGCTGCCCTGCATGGGCGACGGCGGCCTGGCCCTGGCCGCGGCGGTGGCGGTGGCCTATCGCGAGAACGGTACGCGCTTCCCGGCACCGAGCATGGCCCTCGGGCCGGACGCGCGCAGCGCCGCGCAGAATGCCGAGCTGATCGCCAGCCAGTACCCGCAACTGGCCTACAGCCGGCCGGCCAACCTGATCGAGACGCTGGTCGAAGCGCTGCGGGAAAACCAGGTGCTGGGCATGTTCAAGGGCCGCATGGAGTTCGGCCCGCGCGCCTTGTGCAACCGCAGCATCGTCTACCATCCCGGCGATGCCAGCGCCAACGACTGGCTCAATCAGCGCATGGAACGCACCGAGTTCATGCCATTCGCCCCGGTCACCGCGGTAGAACACGCCGAGGCTTGCTACGTTGGCTGGCGTGAAGACCAGGTGGCGGCCGACTACATGACCATGACCTACGACTGCCATGCGGATTTCCGCGCGCGCTGCCCGGCGGTGGTGCATGTCGACGGCACCGCGCGGCCGCAGATCATCCGGCCGCAGGCCGATCCGTTCATGCACGCCCTGCTGCATGCCTGGCATGCCCGCAGCGGCCAGCCGGCGCTGATCAACACCTCCTTCAACCGCCACGAGGAACCGATCGTCTGCGCCCCGCAGGACGCCCTCGGCGCGCTGGAGGACGGGATGGTCGACCTGGTGGTGCTGGGCGAGTCCCTGCTGGTCTGGCGCAAGGGCGAGAACGCCTTCGCCAGGGCGCGCTTCGAGTGAGGCGCAAACCGCAGCGAACCGGCACGGCGACGCGGGAACCGGCATGTACCTGATCTTTTCCGGCTACTTCGCCGCCGAGGGGCTGATCTATCCGTTCTGGCCGACCTGGCTGGCCAGCCTGGGCTTCGGCGCCAGCCAGATCGGCCTGTTGATCGCCGCGGCCTACTGGCCGCAGGTGATCGCCGGGGTGGCGCTGACCTACGTGGCCGACTGGCGCATCGACCAGTTGCGCCTGGCGACCCTGCTGGCGGCCCTGGCCGGCGCCTGCGCCCTGCTGTTCCAGCTGGCCGAGGGCCTGCCCCTGTTCATCGCCCTGAGCGTGCTCTACGGCGCATTCTGGACCAGCGTGCTGCCGCTCACCGAATCCTACCTGCTCAAGCGCGACAAGGCCGCCCTGCAGAACTACGGGCGGGTACGCGCAGTCGGTTCGCTGGCCTTCATCCTCACCGCGACCCTGGGCGGCCTGCTGCTCGGTCGGTTCGGCCAGCAACTGGTGCCCGCCCTGGTCGGCCTGACGATGCTGCTCACCGCGCTGGCCTGCCTGTTCCTCCGTCGCCGCAGCCTGCGCCGTCCGGACTCGCCGCTGCCGGGCGCCAGGCGCCGTCCCGACCTGCGCGGGATCCTCCGGCAACGCCCCCTGCTGCTGGCCATCGCCGCGGCGGGAATGATCCAACTGAGCCACTCGCTGTACTTCACCACCGCCTCGCTGGGCTGGCAGACGCTGGGCTACTCGTCGTTCTCGGTCGGCGCCTTCTGGGGCCTGGCGGTGATCGCCGAGATCAGCTTCTTCGCCGTCTCCAACCGCATCCTGGACCGCCACCCGGCGCTCCAGGTGATGCTCTTCTCCAGCCTTTGCGCGGCGCTGCGCTGGGGCCTGCTGGCCGGCAGCGAACACCTCGCCGCGATCCTCCTCGGCCAGTGCCTGCACGCCCTCAGCTTCGCCGCCTACCACGCCGCGGTGATGCGTTACATCCGCGACCACGCGCCGGAAAGCGCGCGGGTACTGACCCAGGGGATCTACTACTCTCTGGCGGTAGCGCTGCCCATGGGCCTCGCCAGTCCGGCCGCCGGCTGGCTGTACGAAGGCCTGCCGCAGTGGTCCTATCTGATCATGGCGCTGTTCGCCCTCGGCGGCGCGGTCCTGGTCTGGCTTGCCCTACAGAGTGCCCGAGATGCATCGACTAGCGTTTTCAGCCGTTCTGTTTGACATGGACGGCGTCCTGATCAGCTCCCGCGAAGCCATCGCCGCGGCCTGGAGCCGGGTCGCCGGCGAACAGGGCGTGGCGCTCGGCCCGGACTGCCTGCGCGACCACGTGCACGGTCGCCCGGGCGGCTACACCCTGGACTATCTGTTCGGCC
>NZ_KV800317.1:106105-140406 GCF_001810205.1 Pseudomonas sp. HMSC076A11
CCCTGGACTATCTGTTCGGCCACCTGCCGATGGAGCGCCGGCGGATCCTCAAGCAACGGGTCGATGCGCTGGAGGAAGGCGCCGACTGTCCCCTGCTGCCCGGCGTCGCCGCGGTGATCCGCCAGCTGCGTTGGCTGGACGTGCCCTTGGCGCTGGTCACCAGCAGTTGGCCGGCACGCATCGACCACGTGCTGCGCCAGCACGACCTGCAGGCGGCGTTCCGCACCCTGGTCAGCCGCGACGACGTGGTCCACGGCAAGCCGGCTCCGGATGGCTATCGCCTGGCCGCGGCCAGGCTCGGCGTGGCACCATCGCGCTGCCTGGTGTTCGAAGACTCCCTCAGCGGCGTGCAAGCCGCCTGTGCCGCCGGCGCGACCTGCGTGGCGATCGGCGAGGAGAGCGGCCTGCTCGCCGCCGGCGCGCGCTGGTCGGTCCGGGATTTCCGCGAGCTACGGATCGTCCGCGAAGACGACCGGCTGTACTGCCAGCATCGGCACCCCGCCACGACCGGCAGCGAGAGGAGCGTTGGCGTCCCATGAGCCCGACCCTGCAAGATGCCCGGCTGCTCTGGGACTTCCTCGGCCAGGGCCGCTGCCATGTGCCCTGCGAACTGCTGGTGGTATGCGGCTCCTACGACCTGCGGGTCTGCGACCACGCCTGCGAACTGCTCGAACGCGGCCTCGCCGAACGCCTGCTGTTCACCGGCAACACCGGGCACTGGACGCGCCATCTCTGGGTCGAGCCGGAAGCCGAGCTGTTCGCCCGCCACGCCAGGGCACGCGGGGTAAGCGACAGCCTCATCGTGATCGAGCCGCGGGCGACCAACTTCGCCGAGAACATCGCCTTCGCCCGCGAGCTGTTCCCCGACCTGCGCCGCGCGACCTTCGTCACCAAGCCCAACTCGATCCGCCGCGTGGCGCTGACCCTGCCGGTCCGCTGGCCGGGTCTGGAGGGACACGTGGATGCGCCCGACTACGCATTTCCCGACGGCATCTCGAACCTGGTCGGCGTACTCGGGGTGATCGACGAGATGGTCGGCGACCTTGATCGCATCATGCGTTACCCGGCGCTGGGCTTCCAGGTCGCCTGCCCGATCCCGGCGCAGGTCATGGACGCCTGGGAACGCCTGGTGGCGCGCGGTTTCGACCGCCACCTGGTGAACCCGCCGCGCTGAGCTGACAGCACTGTAATCTTCCCCACAGCTTGCCGACAGGCGCGCGCCGCTAGGGTGTCCGCATCGCCGCACCGCCCTGGCGGGGCCGCGACCTCCCGGCTGCGCAGGCTCGCGCAGTCCGTCCTGCCACCTGCGTGGAAACCAGCGGATGCACAGAACTTCGCGACGCACCTTCGTCAAAGGCCTCGCCGCCACCGGTCTGCTCGGCGGACTGGGTCTCTGGCGCGCCCCGGCCTGGGCCCTGGCCGGGCCGGGCCAGCAGAACCTGCTCGCCGGCGACAGTTTCGACCTGTTCATCGGCGAGACCCCGGTGAACCTCAGCGGCTCGCCGGCCACCGCCATGACCATCAACGGTTCGCTGCCCGGCCCGACCCTGCGCTGGCGCGAAGGCGACAACGTGACCCTGCGGGTGCGCAACCGCCTCGCCGAGGACACCTCGATCCACTGGCACGGCATCATCCTGCCGGCCAACATGGATGGCGTGCCGGGCCTCAGCTTCGAGGGCATCGCTCCCGGCGGTCTCTACGAATACCACTTCAAGGTCCGGCAGAACGGCACCTACTGGTACCACAGCCACTCGGGGCTACAGGAGCAGGCCGGGGTCTACGGCGCCTTGGTGATCGACGCCCGCGAGCCGGAACCGTTCAGCTACGACCGCGACTACGTGGTGCTGCTCAGCGACTGGTCGGACGAGAAGCCGCAGCGCATCCTCGCCAAGCTGAAGAAGCAGTCCGACTACTACAACTTCCACAAGCGCACCGTCGGCGACTTCATCGACGACGTCAGCGCCAACGGCTGGGCCGCGACCCTGGCCGACCGCAAGATGTGGGCCGAGATGAAGATGAGTCCCACCGATCTCGCCGACGTCAGCGGCTACACCTATACCTACCTGCTCAACGGACAGCCGCCGGACGGCAACTGGACCGGCCTGTTCCGCCCCGGCGAAAAGCTCCGCCTACGCTTCGTCAACGCCTCGGCGATGAGCTATTTCGACGTCCGCATTCCCGGCCTGAAGATGACCGTGGTGGCCGCCGACGGACAGCACGTCGAGCCGGTCAGCGTCGACGAGTTGCGCATCGCCGTGGCCGAGACCTACGACGTGATCGTCGAACCGGGCGGCGAGCGCGCCTATACCCTCTTCGCCCAGTCCATGGACCGCAGCGGCTACGCCCGCGGCACCCTGGCGCTGGCCGAAGGGCTTAGCGCGCCGGTGCCGACGCCCGATCCGCGCCCGCTGATCGGCATGGACGACATGGGCATGGGCGGCATGGACCACGGCGCCATGGGGCATGGCGCGGCGACGAGGCCCGCCAGCGAGATGGACCATTCGAAGATGTCGGGCATGGACATGAATGGCATGGACCATTCGAAGATGGCCGGCATGGACATGAACGGCATGGACCACTCCAAGATGGCCGGCATGGACCACTCCAGGATGGGCATGGACACCATGCCGATGCAGTCCCATCCGGCTTCGGAGGACGGCAACCCGCTGGTCGACATGCAGACCATGACGCCGACACCGAAGCTCGCCGACCCCGGCCTCGGGCTGCGCGACAACGGGCGGCGGGTGCTGACCTACGCCGACCTGCGCAGCCGCTTCGCCGACCCGGACGGCCGCGAACCGGGGCGCACCATCGAGCTGCACCTGACCGGGCACATGGAGAAGTTCGCCTGGTCCTTCGACGGCATCAAGTTCTCCGACGCCGAGCCGCTACGCCTGACCTACGGCGAGCGCCTGCGGATCGTCCTGGTCAACGACACCATGATGACCCACCCGATCCACCTGCACGGCATGTGGAGCGACCTGGAGGACGAGCAAGGCAATTTCCTGGTGCGCAAGCACACCATCGACATGCCGCCGGGCACCCGCCGCAGCTACCGGGTCACCGCCGACGCCCTGGGACGCTGGGCCTATCACTGCCACCTGCTGTTCCACATGGAGATGGGCATGTTCCGCGAAGTGCGGGTAGACGAAGGAGACAACGCATGAGCCGCCAGCCGAAACCCGCCCGCCTGGCCGGCGGTGCCCTCGCCCTGGGTCTGCTGCTGGGCCTGCCGAATCCCGTCGAGGCCGCGCAGGACAATGGCATGGACCACTCGGCCATGGACCACGGCGCGATGCCTGGCATGGACCACGGCCAGAGGACCTCCGCCCCGGCGAAACCCATGGACCACCAGGGGATGGGGCATGGCCGGATGCCGGGGATGGACCACGGCACCGCATCGCCCGCCCCGGCACAGCCCATGGAGCACCAGGGAATGGACCATGGCCGGATGCCGGGGATGAGCCGCGCTGCGCGGCAACCTCCGGCGCAGGCCGCGCCCAGCCAGAGCCGTACGCCGATCCCGGTGCCGACCGAGGCCGACCGCCGTGCCGCCTTTCCGCCGCTGGAGGGGCACAAGGTGCACGACAGCGCGCTGAACAGCTTCTTCCTGCTCGACCAGTTGGAATACCAGGACGCCGACGACGGCAGCGCGCTGGCCTGGGACGCCAGCGGCTGGATCGGCGGCGACATCAACCGCCTGTGGCTGCGCAGCGAAGGCGAACGGCTCGACGGCAAGACCGAGGACGCCGAGGTCCAGGCGCTGTTCGGGCACGCCATCGGTCCCTGGTGGGACCTGGTCGCCGGCGTGCGCCAGGATTTCAAGCCCGGCTCGCCGCAGACCTGGGCGGCGTTCGGCGTGCAGGGCCTGGCGCTCTACGACTTCGAGGCGGAAGTCACCGCCTTCCTCGGCGAGAACGGCCAGAGCGCGCTGCGCCTGGAGGGCGAGTACGACATCCTGTTGACCAACCGGCTGATCCTCCAGCCCAGCGCCGAGGTCAACCTGTACGGCAGGAACGATCCCGCCCGCGGCATCGGTTCGGGCCTTGCCGATAGCGAGCTGGGCCTGCGCCTGCGCTATGAGATCCGTCGCGAGTTCGCGCCCTACATCGGGGTGACCTGGAACCGCTCCTACGGCAACAGCGCCGACCTGGCCCGCGCCGAGGGCGAGGACGACGACGAGGCGCGCTTCGTCGCCGGTATCCGCATGTGGTTCTGAACGCGATCGCGGCCAGCCGCTAGCGGTAGCCGTCGAGCAACGGCGAATCGTCGATGAGGTCGCAGCGTTCCAGCGCTGGCAGGTTGCACGGCCGGTAGTCGGGGCATTCGTCCAGCCGCCGCTGCACCGAACGGTGCAGCTTGACCCGGGTTTCCTGCCCGACCGGTTCCAGCGGCCGCGAGCGCGGCCGGCCACGCGACCAGCGCCAGGCGCGGTTGCCGCTGCGGCGGTCCCAGACCAGCAGCGGCAGCCACTCGGCCAGGCGCCAGGGCCGGGTCATCACCGGCAGGATCGGCGCGGTCGGGTCCGGGCCCTGCTTCGAACGTGCGCGCAACTGGTCGCGGCTGCGCGCCGGGTCGACATGCAGGCCGGCCTCCAGCGCCTCGCCGAGCATCCAGGTAAAGGCCACCAGAGCCAGCCGCGAGTCCTTCGGCGCATAGCCACCGCCGACATCGGAGTGCATGCCGGGGAACCACACCTGCAACACGTCGGACTTGCGGTCCTTCTCGCCGAACCAGAGGTTCTGCCGGAAGAAGCAGCGGCATTCGTCGATGGCCAGGGCCTGGCGGACCACGTCGACCATTTCGTTGTTCGAGGAATACGGCACGGTCAGCGGGTCGTAGACCCAGCCCACCGAGGTCACGGTGTCGAACAGGCCGAGGAAGTGCACCTTCACCTGCCGGCCGAAGACCTTGCGGAAGCGTCCCAGCAGGCCGAAGTCCGGTCCGCGGCGACGCGTGCCGGCCCGCTTGTCTTCGTCGCGGGGCGGCATGCGGGTGGTGAGCAGGGTCCAGGCGTAGTCGAAGAGGTGCGGCTGGTGCGCATCGATCAGGCCCACCGCGCGCAGCATCGCGGCCAGCACCCGCACCGCGTAGGCCCCGCGGGAAAAGCCGAAGAGGAATATCTGGTCGCCGGGCCGGTAGTGCTCGGCGAGGAAGCAATAGGCGCCCTCGACGTTGCGCTTGAGCCCCCAGCCGAAGGCCAGGCCGGCGATCCGCGAGGGAAACTTCTGCCACTCGAACAGGGTTTCCTTCAGGCCGAAGGTGCCGACGCCCTGGTCGTAGTAGGCCAGCACCCTGCGCGGATCGCGCGACAGCGAGCGGTACAGGCGCACCACGTTGGTCGGCTGGTCGCCGAAGCGGTTCGAGGTTCCGTCGATGCAGACCACCAACTGGCGCGGCGCGTCGTTGTCCTGGGCGCTGCCGGCAGGCGGCAAGGCGGAATCGGGGGAGAGATCGTCCATTGGGCTCACGCAGGCAAAGCCTGACTTCCGTCGGCGGTGGATGGGAATGGCGACGCATGATACCCAACCTGGATGATCCGCCAAGCGCACATTGCCGGGAAATGGCGGCAAAGACGAAAAGCCCCTGGAGCCGCAGGGCGAATAACCGCTTCGCGGTTATCCGCAGCCCCTGGCTTCGGCGAGGGCGGGTCGAGCCGGCCGCTCAGCCTGCCCTGGATACCCCGAGGAACGGCTGCCACGCCGGCGCGCCACTATCCGCCGCGGCCTTGAGGGCGGCCACCGCCGCGTCGACGTCGGCCTCGCGGGTGTAGCGACCGAGGCTCAGGCGCACGCTGCGGCCAGCGCTGGCGGCATCGTGGCCGAGGGCGAGAAGCACGTGGGACGGCGCCGGCCGCGCCGAGTTGCAGGCCGAGGTGCTGGACACCGCCAGGCTGGACTCCAGTGCCTGGGGGACAAAGGCCGGGTTGTCGAAGGTCAGGTTCAGGGTATGCGCGATGCGTGCGTCGGCGCTGCCGTTCAGGCGCCAGCCGTCGATCTGCGCCAGCCCCTCCAGCAGACGCCGCTGGAGTCCGGCGATGCGCCTGCCCTCCTCCTCGAAAAGCTCGCCGGCGAGGGCGAAGGCCTCGCCCATACCGACGATCTGGTGGGTCGCCAGGGTCCCGGAACGCAGGCCCTGCTCGTGTCCGCCGCCGTGGATCTGCGCCTTCAGCCGCCGCTCGGCGCGCGGCCCGACGTACAACGCGCCGATGCCCTTGGGCCCGTAGGTCTTGTGTGCGGAGAACGACATCAGGTCCACCGCCAGGCGGCCCAGGTCGATCGCCACCTTGCCGCTGGCCTGCGCCGCGTCGACGTGGAACAGCGCGCCGCGCTCGCGCACCCGTTCGCCGATGGCGGCGATGTCGGTCAGGGTGCCGAGTTCGTTGTTGACCCGCATCAGCGACACCAGGCGGGTATCGGCGCGCCAGGCCGCCTCCACCTGTTCCGGCCGGATCAGGCCATCGGTGCCGGGCGCCAGCCAGGTCACGCTCCAGCCGTCATCGGCGAGTTGCTGCACGGTGTCCAGCACCGCCTTGTGCTCCAGGCGACTGGTGATCAGGTGGCCGGGTGCGTCCAGCGCCTGGGCCACGCCCTTGAGGGCCAGGTTGTTGGATTCGGTGGCGCCGGAAGTCCAGACGATCTGCCCGGCGCTGGCGCCGACCAGCGCGGCCACCTGCTCCCTGGCCCGCTCCACTGCCCGCCGCGCCTGGCGGCCGTAGGCATGGGAATTCGACGCGGGATTGCCAAAACACGCCTGGTAGCCGAGACACTCCACCATGGCCCGGATCACGCGCTCGTCCACGGGCGTGGTGGCGGCGTAATCGAAGTACAACGGTAACGAACTCATCGCATTCCCCCAATCGATCGGACGGACCCGGAAGCCGACATGGCTCCTTGTCCCTGACGGGCCCGCAGGCCGATCTTAAGAAAAGCGCCGGGGCGTCTGGAAAGAACCTTTCGGAACATCCTTAGAGTCAGCATGGTTTCCCGCCTCAGATTCCCAGCCCGGCCACCCGCAGATGCTCTTCCAGGCGCAGCGCGGGTATCGCTCCGAGCAACTCGCGGGTATAGGGGTGGCGCGGCTGGCTGAACAGCGCAGCGGCGCTGCCCTGCTCCACCACCCGGCCGTCCTTGAGCACCAGGATGTCGTGGGCCAGGGCGCGTACCACGGCCAGGTCGTGGCTGATGAACAGGTAGCTCAGCCCGTGGCGACGCTGCAACCGACGCAGCAGCTCGACCACCTGGCACTGCACGCTGCGGTCGAGCGCCGAGGTCGGTTCGTCGAGCAGGATCAGCGCCGGCTTCAGCACCAGCGCGCGGGCGATGGCGATGCGCTGGCGCTGGCCGCCGGAAAACTCGTGGGGATAGCGTTCCAGGCAAGGCTCGTCGAGACCGACCTCGCGCAGAGCCTCCAGCACCCGCGCGCGGCGTTCGCCGGCATCGCCGATGCCATGGATACGCAGGCCTTCGCCGACGATCTGTTCCACGCTAAGGCGCGGGTTGAGGCTGCCGTAGGGGTCCTGGAACACCGCCTGGAACTGCCGGCGCAATGGCAACAGGCGCTTGCCGTGCAGCCGGTCGAAGCGCTCGCCCTGGAACAGGATCTGCCCTTCGGCCGGCAACAGGCGCAGCAGCGCCTGGCCGAGGGAGGACTTGCCCGAACCGCTTTCGCCGACGATCCCCAGGGTGCTGCCACGGCGCAGCCGCAGGCTGACCTCGTGCACCGCGCGCAGTCCCGCGCGCCGGCGCAGCCAGCCGCCGGGCGCGGGGTAGTCGAGGCTCAGCGCGCGCACCTCCAGGCAGGTCTCGCGGCACGCCACCGGCTCCGCCAGCCCACCCGGCTCGGCCTCGATCAGCAGGCGCGTGTAGGGATGCCGGGGCGAGCGGAACAGCGTCTCGCAGGCGTTCTCCTCGACGATCTGGCCATCGCGCATCACGCAGACCCGATCGGCGACCCGGCGCACCAGGTTGAGGTCGTGGCTGATCAGCAGGATCGCCATGCCCAGCCGTCGCTGCAAGCTTTGCAGCAGCTCCAGGAGGCGTTTCTGCACGGTGACGTCGAGAGCTGTGGTCGGTTCGTCGGCGATCAGCAGTTGCGGCTCGCAAGCCAGCGCCATGGCCAGCATCACTCGCTGTCGCTGGCCGCCGGAGAGCTGGTGCGGATAGGCCTCGAGCAGGCGTCGCGGCTGCTCGAGGCCGGCCAGTTCGAGCAGTTCCAGTACCCGCCCGCGCAGCGCGGCGCCACGCAGGCGGCGATGCAGGCGCAGGCCCTCGCCGACCTGGCGGCCGATGCGCTGCAATGGATTGAGCGAGGTCATCGGCTCCTGGAACACCATGCCGATGCGCTGCCCACGAATCGCCAGCAATGCCTGCGGCGACAGGCCGAGCAGTTCCTCGCCGTCCAGGCGCACGCTGCCGCCCAGGCGCGCCGCGCCCGGCAGCAGGCGCAGCAGGGCGTGGGCGGTCTGCGACTTGCCGGAGCCGGACTCGCCGACCAGGGCCAGGGTCTCGCCGGCGCGCAGGCTGAAGTCGATCCCCTTCACGACCTGCGTGTCGCCATAGGCGACGCTCAGGTTTTCCACTCGCAACAGTTCCCGGTTCATCTCATGTCCTCGGATCGAAGGCGTCGCGCACCGCTTCGCCGATGAACACCAGCAGGCTGAGCAAGGTCGCCAGGACCACGAACACGGTCAGCCCGAGCCAGGGCGCCTGGAGGTTGTCGCGGCCCTGCCCGACCAGTTCGCCAAGGCTCGGCGAGCCGGGCGGCAGGCCGAAACCGAGGAAGTCCAGGGCGGTCAGGGTGGTCACCGCGCCACAGAGCAGGAACGGCAGGAAGGTCAGGGTCGCGACCATGGCGTTGGGCAGGATGTGCCGGAACATCACCCCGGCGTCGCCGAGGCCGAGGGTCCGCGCCGCCTTGACGTACTCCAGGTGACGACCGCGCAGGAACTCGGCGCGAACCACGTCGACCAGGCTGGTCCAGGAGAACAGCAGCATGATCGCCAGCAGCCAGCCGACCCCGGGCTGCACCAGGCTGGCGAGGATGATCAGCAGGTAAAGCATCGGCAGACCCGACCAGACCTCGATGAAGCGCTGGCCGAACAGGTCGATCCAGCCGCCGTAGTAGCCCTGCACCGCGCCTGCGCAGATTCCCAGCAACGACGAGGCCAGGGTCAGGCCGAGGGCGAAGAGAATCGACAGGCGCAAGCCGTAGATCACCCGCGCGAGCACGTCGCGGCCCTGGTCGTCGGTACCCAGCCAGTTCTCCGCCGAGGGCGGCGCCGGCGCCGGGCGCGCGTAGTTGATGCTGCGCGCGTCGAAGCGGATCGGCGGCCACAGCGCCCAGCCGTCGCGGGCGATGCGTTCGCTCATGAAGCGGCCGCGGTAGTCCGGCGGGAACGGCAGCTCGCCGCCGAAGGCGGTTTCCGGATAGTCCCGCAGCACCGGCAGGAACCACTGGCCACGGTATTCCAGCAGCAGCGGGCGGTCGTTGGCGATCAGCTCGGCGAACAGGCAGGTGACGAACAGCGCGAGGAACAGCCGCAGCGCCAGGCGCCCGCGGCGGTTGGCGCGGAACGCGGCGAGGCGGCGGCGGTGCAGCGGGGAAAGGACGATGGCCATCTCACTGTCTCCTCGCGGCGAAGTCGATGCGCGGGTCGACCAGGCTGTAGGCCAGGTCGCCGGCCAGCTTCACCAGCAACCCGAGCAGGGTGAAGATGAACAGGCTGCCGAACACCACCGGGTAGTCGCGGCCGAGCGCCGCTTCGTAGCCCATCAGGCCGAGGCCGTCGAGGGAGAACAGCACCTCGATCAGCAGCGACCCGGTGAAGAACACCGAGACCAGCGCCGCCGGCAGCCCGGCCACCACCAGCAACATGGCGTTGCGGAACACATGGCCGTAGAGCACCCGGCGCTCGCTGAGCCCTTTGGCGCGAGCGGTGGCGACGTACTGCCTGGATATCTCGTCGAGGAAGCTGTTCTTGGTCAGCAGGGTCAGGCTGGCGAAACCGCCGACCACCAGCGAACCCACCGGCAGCGCCAGGTGCCAGAGGTAATCGGCGAAGCGCGCCAGCGGGCCGAGGCGCTCGGCGCCCTCGGAAGCCAGGCCGCGCAGGGGGAACCAGTCCAGGTAGCTGCCGCCGGCGAACAGCACGATCAGGACGATGGCGAAGAGGAAGCCGGGCACCGCATAGCCGACCACCACCAGCGCGCTGCTACACAGGTCGAAGGCGCTGCCGTGGCGTACCGCCTTGGCCACCCCCAGGGGAATCGACACCAGGTAGGTGATCAGTGTCGCCCACAAGCCCAGGGACAGCGAGACCGGCAGCTTCTCGGCGATCAGGTCGATGACCCGCGCGTCGCGGTAGAAGCTCTCGCCGAAATCCAGCCGGGCGTAGCTCGACAGCATCAGCCAGAGCCGTTGCAGCGGCGGCTTGTCGAAGCCGTACTGGCGCTCCAGGGCGGCCACCAGCTGCGGATCGATGCCGGTCTCGCCGTGGCGCTGCGGTTCCAGAGCGCCATGCCCACCCTCCCCGCCACGCCCCAGCGGGCCGCCGCCGTCGACGCCCTGCAGGCACGCGATGGCCTGATCCACCGGCCCGCCGGGTGCGGCCTGGACGATGGCGAAGTTGATCAGCAGGATGCCCAGCAGGGTCGGCAGGATCAGCGCCAGGCGGCGCAACAGGTAGCCGCCCATGTCACTGCGCCTCCCGGCTCGGCGCGGCCCGCTCGCGGACTTCCCACCAGGTGTTCAGCCCCAGGCTGTAGCGCGGCGCCTGCGGCGGTCGGCCGAAGCGATTCCAGCTGGCGATCCAGACCTCGTCGGAATACCAGGTCGGGATCAGGTAGTAGCCCCATTGCAGCACCCGGTCGAGGGCGCGCACGGCGGTTTCCAGGGCGGCCCGCGAGTCGGCCTCGACCACCGCCTGGACCAGCCGGTCGATGGCCGGGTCCTTCAGGCCGATGCGGTTGTAGCCGCCGGGATCGGCGTAGCTGGAGGAATGCCAGAAGCTGTACTGCTCGTTGCCCGGCGAATTGGACTGGGAGAAGCTCGAAACGATCATGTCGTAGTCCCGCGCACGTATGCGCTCGATGTATTGCGAAGCGTCCACCTGGCGCAGGCGCATATCGATGCCGATCCGCGCCAGGTTGCGCTGGAACGGCAGCAGCGCGCGCTCCAGGCCCTTGCCCTGGAGCAGGAGGTCGAAGCGCAGCGGCCGTCCGGCGGTATCCAGCAGGCGCCCGTCGACGGCATGCCAGCCGGCCTCGCCGAGCAGGCGGTAGGCCTGCACCAGGCGCTCGTGGATATCGCCGCTGCCGTCGTTCACCGGCGGAGCGTAGGCCTGGCCGAAGACCTCCTCGGGGATTTGCCCGCGCAGCGGCTCCAGCAAGGCCAGCTCGTCGGCGCCGGGCAGGCCGCGGGCGGCCATCTCCGAGTTGTCGAAATAGCTGCGCAGGCGCTTGTAGCGACCGCCGAAGAGCTGCCGGTTGGTCCATTCGAAGTCGAACAACAGGCTCAGCGCCTGGCGTACCCGGCGGTCCTCGAACAGCGGCCGGCGCAGGTTGAACACCAGGCCCTGGAGGCTGGCCGGGTACGGGTAGGGAAAGCTCTCCTGGCGCAACCGGCCATCGCGCAGGGCCGGCGAGTCGTAGCCGCTGCTCCAGGCCTTGACGCTGGTCTCGACATTGATGTCGGCCTGCCCGGCCTTGAACGCCTGCAAGGCCACGCCGCTGTCGCGGTAGTAGTCGAAACGGATCCGCTCGAAGTTGTACAGGCCACGCCCGACCGGCAGGTCGCGAGCCCACCAGTCGGGGTTGCGCCGGTAGCTCACCGAACGCCCCGCCTCGGCCTTCTCCAGCCGGTAAGGTCCGCTGCCCAGCGGCGGCTGCATGCTGCTGCGGTTGAAGTCGCGTCCCTGCCACCAATGCCTGGGCAGCACGTAGAGCTGGGCCAGCACCAGCGGCAGTTCGCGGTTGCCGGCATGACGGAAATCGAAGCGGATGCGCAGGCGATCCTCCACCACCGGCTCGCGGACCTCCTTGTAGTAGGCGCGCCAGAACGGGCTGCCCTGCTCGACCAGGCTATCGAAGGAAAACTTCACGTCCTCGGCGGTGACCGCCACGCCGTCGCTGAAGCGCGCCCGCGGATCGATATGGAAACGCACCCAGCTGTTGTCCGGGGCTTTCTCGATGTAGCGCGCCAGGTAGCCGTATTCGGTGAACGGCTCGTCCAGTGACTGGAAGCCGAGGGTTTCGTAGATCAGCGCGGCCTGGGTCATGCTGATCGGCGTGCCGCGGTTGGCGAAGGGGTTCAGCGTGTCGAAGCTGCCGCTTTCCATCCGCCGCAGGCTGCCGCCCTTGGGCGCCTGCGGGTCGACGAAGTCGAAGTGCTGGAAACCCGGCGGGTATTTCGCCGGCTCGTCGTAGAGCGTGATGGCATGGCGCGGTTCGCTGCGGGCCAGGCTGGCGAGCAGGCAGCAGGCGAAGACCAGGATGCGTCCGGGCATGGCTCAACCACCGAAGTGATAGCTGAAGTCCAGCCACCATTGGCGGCCCATGGCGTCGTAGTTGCCGGTGGGATAGTACGGCCAGCCATCGGAGTCGTCCTCCTTGATCTGGTCGAGCAGGTTGTTCACCGTCAGGCCGACGCTGGCGCGTTCGTTGAGCCGGTAGCGGGCGCTGGCGTTGAACACCGTCCACGGGCTCAGGCGCCCGCTGCCAGCGGCGTTGGTAACGCTGCCGTAGCGCACCGCGAAGAGCGTCGAGGTGAACTGTGCGTAGTCCCAGGTCAGGCTGGCGTTGAGTTTGCTGCGCCAGTCGTGGGAGTCGAGGCTGTCGCGCTGGTTCTCGCTGGGGTAGTCGTCGGACTGCTTGTAGTCGTGGGACAACACCAGGGTGTAGCCGAGGGTCGAGGAGAAGGCGCCGTAGTCGCCGGCGCCCCAGCGGATGTTGCTGCGCAGGTCGATGCCGCTGGTGCGCTCCTTGGCCGCGTTGATGGCATTGACGTAGACCTTGTTCAGGCGATTCGGATCGACGCTGGCGTCGCCGGCGTTGCGCTCGACCCGCGCCAGGGTGTCGCGGCACTGCGCCGAGTCCGGATCGAGCCCGCCGCTACGGCAGGCCGCCTCGTCGCGCAGCAGTTTGTCCGGATCGAGGGTGGTCAGCAGGTCATCGATCTGGATGTGGTAGTAGTCGGCGGAAAAGTCGAACCTGCTCGACGGCGACCAGACGAAGCCGTAGCTCCAGTAGCGCCCGCGCTCGGACTTCAGGTCGGGCGTGCCGCTCTGCACGTAGTCGACCCGGCCGTTCTTGCAGGCGCCGTCGACGCCTTTCTCGCAACCGTAGTAGTCCTTCTGCGCCGGGTAGTAGCCGTTGGCGTCGGCCTGGTAGATGTAGTTCAGGTCCGGCGCGCGGAAGCTGGTGCCGTAGCTGCCGCGTAGCAGCAGGCTGGTCAGCGGGCGCCACTCCAGCCCCAGGTTGTAGGTGGTCTGCTCCTCGGTGCGACCGCTGAACCTGTACTGGTCCCAGCGGCCGGCGGCGGACGCCAGCAGCGTGTCGTGCAGCGGGATGCTGAATTCGCCGCCGGCGGCGTAACGGTCGCGCGAGCCGCCGGAGCTGCTGGCCTTGGAGACGTTGTAGAGAGAGCCGTCGTTGTATTGCGAGTCGGGACGGATTCTGTAGCCCTGCTTGCCCACCTCCAGCACGCCGGCGAAGGCCACCGGGCCGGCCGGCAGGTCGAACAGCTCGCCGTTGCCGGTGAAGCTGTAGGTCTGCGAGTAGGACTCGCTGTGCTGGGTCACGTTGCGCCGCAGGCTGCGCCACTCTTCCTCGCTCAGCGGACGTCCGAGGCGCGCCGGATCGGGATCGTAGACCGGGTAGCCGTCGCGTTCGCCGAGCTTGCGGCCCAGGTACAGGTCGAGGATCCCGGCCGCCGGGGTGTAGCGGGTAGTGCGGTCGCTGCGGTACTCGGAGCGGGTCGCGGCCAGTTCGTATTCCCAGGAAGTATTGGCGACGCGGTCGCTGTAGCCGAGGGTGCCGGTCCAGGACACCTCGCGCCACTTGCTGTTGTTGCTGCTCTTGCCGCCGATCTCCTCGGGCGAGAACAGCCGGTACCAGCGCTCCAGGTCGCCGCTGGAGGCATTGATGAAGTCCGGCGAGGTGAAGGACGGCCCGCGGGTATTGTTCTGCAGGTGGTCGAAGCCGAACAGCAGGTCGGCGAACAGCTTGCCGCTGTCGCTCAGGTGCCAGGTGCCGCCGGCGTAGCCGTCGTAGTTTTCCTTCTTGGTCTGTAGGGTCCAGTAGTTGTTGTAGTACTGGTCGGTCATGCAGCGATAGCCACCCCTGGCGCCCGGCACCGGCGCCACGTTGCCGCCGAACAGGCCGCCGAGACCGGCGCAGGAGGCGTCGCCGAGGTAGCGTCCGCTCTGCGGGTTCAGCCGGTAACCGACGTTGTTGCCGTCCGGGTAGCTGTCCATGAAACCGCGCTGGTTGGCCCAGACCGGCTGGCGCTGCTCGACCTGCAGGCCGAACAGGCCTTCGAAGTCGCCCGTCGCGCCGCCGCCGACCAGTTGCAGGCGCTGGTTGTCGCCGCCGCCGCGCTCGGTGGTGCCGGCGCGCAGGTTGACGTCGACGCCATCGAATTTCTTCTTCAGGACGATATTGACCACCCCGGCGATGGCATCCGAGCCGTAGATCGCCGAGGCGCCGCCGCTGAGGATCTCGATGCGGTCGATCATGACCGCCGGGATGTTCGCCAGGTTGGTGAAGTTCACCGAGCCGCCATAGGCGGTCGGGTAGTCGGCGACGCGCCGGCCGTTGATCAGCACCAGCGTGTGGTTGGGGCCGAGATCGCGCAGGTTGAGGGCGTTGGCCGCCGGTTGCCAGGTGTTGCCGTAGTCCTCGCCCTGGGTCATGCCGGTGTTCTGGGTCTGCGTCTGCAAGGCCTCGAAGACGTTGCGGTAGCCACGGTTCTGGATTTCCTCGCTGCTGATCACCGTGACCGGCGACGGCCCTTCCTGCTGGGCGCGGGGAATCCGCGAGCCGGTCACCACCACCCGCTCCAGGGTCTGCTCCGCTTTCGCCGCCAGCGGCTGCACCTTCGCCGCCGGTACGGCCGCGCGCAGCGGCGCGGCGGAAATCACCGCGCCGCGCTCGGAACGGCGGAACTGCAGGCCGCTACCGCGCAGGGCCTGTTCCAGGGCCTGGTCGACACTCAGCGGACCGCGCACCGCCGGCGCCTGCCGGCCGCGCACCAGCGACTGCTCGAAGGAGATCAGCAAGCCGCTCTGTCGCGAGATGCCCAGCAGCACCTGGTCCAGCGGGCCGGCGGCGACGTCGAAGGTGAGCGCCTTGGCGGCGGGCGCGGGCGTCTCCGCACGTGCCTCCGGCGGCGCGGCGTAGGCCGCCGCGAGCAGCGCGGCCAGGGCCAGGCTGGAAGGCAGGCGTGTGGATGGAGCATGGTGCGGCATCGTTCGGTTCCCCCCGAAAACATGGTTTCCAGGGGATGAGCGATGAGCGCGGGAGATTTGCAGGGCAGGCTTGGAACGCTTTGTTCTGAGCTTATAAGCGCGGGCGAATAGGCATAGCGGCGGATAACGCCTCCGGCGTTATTCGCCCCACCCGACAATCTTCCCCCAGCTCCGCTACCGGCCTTGCCCCGCGTAGGGCGAATGGCCGCTTGCGGCTATCCGCCGGTCCGAACACGGCGTTATCCGCCCTGCCGCCCTCGGGTCAGTACGTCAGCGCCCCGCACCAGTGCGCGCTCTTCAGTTCCTCGTAGAGCGCGCCGATCTTCAGCGAGCACTGCCGCGACGGCGGGTAGATCAGCGACACCGGGCACAGCGGCGGTTCGAAGGGCTGGAGGATGCGTACCAGTCGACGCCGGCGGATCGCCTCCTCGGCCATGAAGCCCATCACCTGGACGATGCCCTGGCCGACCAGCGCCGCGTCGACCAGCGCGTCGGCCACGTCCAGCACCAGGTCGCCGCGCACCGCCAGGCTCAGCGGCTGGCCGTCGCGCTGGAACTGCCATTCCAGCAGCTTGCCGGTGTGCAGGTCGCGCACCGTCGGGCAGTTGTGCCCGGCGAGTTGCTCCAGGCGCTCCGGCGTGCCGTGACTGCGCAGGTATTCCGGCGACGCCACCGTGACCCAGCGCAACGCCGCCAATGGCCGGGCGATCAGGCGCACGTCGCCGACCCGACCGAGACGCACGGCGGCGTCGAAGCCTTCCTCGGTGAGGTCGACCAGGCGATCGGTCATCGCCGCCTCGATCTGCAATTGCGGGTAGCGCCGCGTCAGTTCGCGCAGCACCGGCATGATCACGATCCGCCCGAGCGCCTGCGGGGTGGTGATCTTCAGCGGACCGCTCGGCGCGCACTGGCGGTCCACCAGCAACTTCTCGACTTCCTCCAGTTCCGCCAGCAAGGGTGCGCAGCGCTCGTAGAACAGCTGGCCGTCCGGGGTCAGGCTGACGCTGCGGGTGGTGCGGTGCAGCAGACGCACGCCGAGTTCGGCTTCCAGCCGGCCGATGGCGCGCGACAGGCCGGACTGGGTCAGACCGAGAGAAACGGCGGCCTGGGTGAAGCTACGGGTCTCGGCCACGCGGGCGAGCAACTTGACGGCATTCAGGTCCATGGCGATCTCATCGATGATTATTTTCATCAGTGAAAGGACGGAGAGGCTATTTATCACGATTCCAGCATGAGAAACACTGGCCGCGCCCAACCCAGACCAGGAGTCCCGCCGTGACGGACCGTGCCGCCCCTTCCAACTGGATGCTCGCCCTGCTCGCCTGCGCGCAACTGATCATCGCCCTCGACGCCACCATCGTGTTCGTCGCCCTGCCGGAAATCAGCCGGGCGCTGGATTTTTCGGCGCAACGCCTGCAATGGGTGGTGAGCGCCTATACGGTGGCCTTCGGCGGCTTCCTCCTGCTCGGCGGGCGCGCCACCGACCTGCTCGGCCGGCGCCGCATGTACGTCCTCGGGCAAAGCCTGTACGCCCTCGCCTCCCTCGCGGGCGGCCTGGCCCAGAGCGAGTTGCCGTTGATCCTCGCCCGCGCCGTGCAGGGCCTGGGTGGCGCGCTGCTGTTCCCGGCGACCCTGGCGCTGATCGGCAATCACTTCGCCGAGGGCCCGGCGCGCAATCGTGCCCTGGCGATCTGGAGCATCGCCTCGGCGTTCGGCCTGGCCCTCGGCTCGGCGCTCGGCGGCGCGCTCACCGAGCTGTTCGGCTGGGCCTCGATCTTCCTGGTCAACGTGCCGCTGGCCGGCGCCGCGGCGCTGCTCGCCCTGCGCCTGATCCCGGCCGACACCCGGCGCCAGCGCGGTCGGCGCTTCGACCTGGCCGGCGCGCTGACGGTCACCGCCGGCGCCACCCTGCTGGTCTTCGCCCTGGTCCAGGGCCCCGAGTCGGGCTGGGATGCGCCCTCGGTACGTTTCGGACTTTACCTTTCCGTCCCGCTGCTACTGGCGTTCCTCGCCATCGAACACTACAGCCGCGACCCGCTGATGCCGCTGCGCCTGCTGGGCAACCGCAACCTGCAGGTGGCGATGCTGCTGACCGCGATCTTCATGAGCAGCTACGGCGTGCAGTACTACTTCCTGGCCATCTACTTCCAGTCGGTGTACGGCTACAGCGTGTTGCAGACCGGCCTGGCGTTCCTCCCGGCGACTCTGCTCTGCACCCTCGGTATCCGCGTCGCCGAGCGCCTGCTGGCCCGCCACGGGGCACGCGCGACGCTGGTCGCCGGCCTGCTGCTGGGCGCACTCGGGCTCGGCCTGCTGGCAGCGTGCCTGCCGCTGGGGCGCGGCTTCCTGGCGCTGCTGCCGGCCATCGTGATCCTCAGCGTCGGCCAGGGCATGACCTGGACCGCCATGTGGGTGAGCGCCGCCAGCGGCGTCGATCCCGCCGAACAGGGCGTCGCCTCGGGGATGGCCTCGATGACCCAGCAGATCGGCGGCGCGCTCGGCCTGGCCCTGCTGGTGGCGCTGGCCAACGCCCAGGTACGCGGCGCCGATGCCGCCAGCCTGCTGGCCAGCCAGGCGCGCGGCATCGAATGGGTGACCGCGCTCAGCGCCCTGCTCGCCCTGTGCGGCGCCGCCCTGGCCCTGCGCCTGCGCCGCGAGGAGCCCGCGGCGTTGCAGCCGAGTCGCGGCTGATCCCGCTCAGGCGTCGCCCAGCTCGGCGCCGAGCTCCAGCGCCAGGGCCTGGAAGGCCAGGCGCGCGGCACCGGGGTGGCTGCCCTGGCGCCAGAACAGCGCTACCTGGCGGGTCGGCAGCGCCGGCCGCAGCGCCACGCAGCGCAACCCGGCCTGCTGGCGCGCCACCGCCTCCGGCAGGATGCTTGCCAGTCTTCCGCGGCGAACCACGTCGACGATGGCGCTGATCGAGTTCGCCTCCAGCGCCACCCGCGCCGTCACCCCTTGCTGGCGCAGGTAAGCGTCGATATGCCGACGCGTGGCGAAGTCGTCGCGCAACAACGCCAACGGCAACTCCGCCAGCGCTGCGGCGGCCAGCGGCGCGTCCGCCGCCGGGTGTTCCGCCCCCAGCACCAGGCCCAGACGCTCCAGGTAGAGCGGCTGGCTGTCGATCTCCACCGAACCCGGCTCGCTGAAGGCCACGCCAAGGTCCAGGCGATCGTCGATCAGCGCCGCCTCCAGGGCGTCCTGGGGCAACTCCTCGAGGCTCAACTCGATGCCCGGATAGCGCTGATTGAACGGATCCACCAGGGCGCCCACCAGATAGCAGGTGAAGGTCGGCGTCATGCCCAGGCGCAGGCGGCCGCGACTGAGGTCGCGCACCTCGTGGATCGCTCGTTGCGCCGCTTCCAGCTCGCGCAAGGCACGCCGCGCATGAAGCAGGTACAGCTCGCCGGCATCGGTGGGACGCACGCTCCTGCCGGAGCGGTCGAGCAATTGCACGCGCAGTTGCTCTTCCAGTTGCCGCACCTGCTGCGACAGGGTCGGCTGCGAAACGTGCAGCGCCTCGGCGGCGCGGGTGAAGTTGCGATGCTCGGCGACAGCGAGCAGGTAGCGCAGGTGGCGAAGCAGCATGGAAACATCCAACTATAGACCAGACCAATGACTGGAATAATAAACCGGTCTTGGACCCTATGGCTCAATCCGCGCATCCTGGCCCCACCATTCGACGGCCAGGAGCCCAGCGCCATGCGTGACATCATCGACGGCTTTCTCCGCTTCCAGCGCGACGCCTACCCGGCGCGCTCGCAACTGTTCAAGTCCCTGGCCACCCGGCAAGCCCCCAAGGCACTGTTCATCGCCTGCTCGGACAGCCGGGTGGTCCCCGAACTGCTGACCCAGCGCGAGCCCGGCGAACTCTTCGTGATCCGTAATGCCGGCAACATCGTCCCCGGCTACGGGCCGCAGCCCGGCGGGGTCAGCGCCTCGGTGGAATACGCGGTGGCGGTGCTCGGGGTCGGCGACATCGTGGTCTGCGGCCACTCGGACTGCGGCGCGATGGGCGCCATCGCTTCCTGCGCCTGTCTCGACCAGCTGCCGGCGGTGGCCGGCTGGTTGCACCACGCCGAGGCCGCACGGGCGATGAACAGCGCCCACGAACACGCCTCCGAGGCGGCGCGGCTGGACGCCCTGGTGCGGCACAACGTGATCGCCCAACTGGCCAACCTGCGCACCCACCCCTGCGTCGCCCGCGCCCTGGAGCAGGGTCGGCTGAACCTGCACGGCTGGGTCTACGACATCGAAAGCGGCCGCATCGACGCCCTCGACGGCGCCAGCCGGCGCTTCGTCTCCCTCGCCGAGCATCCCGAAGTGCGCGCGGTAGGCGGCGAACCCGGGCAGGCGGTCGCCTGAATCCCTTTCCTCACAACCACCCGCAAGGAGAGTCATCTCATGCAACACAGCCAAGTGTCCCCCAACGCGCGCCAGCAACTGGCCGAGACCGTGGTCCTGAACAAGGCCCGCCTGGGCCTGTCCTGGCAGGACCTGGCCGACGGCACCGGTCTCGCCCTGACCTTCGTCACCGCCGCCCTGCTCGGCCAGCATGCCCTGCCAGAGGCGGCGGCGCGCAAGGTCGCCGCCCAACTCGGCCTGGACGACGACGCGGTGCTCCTGCTGCAAAGCATCCCGCTGCGCGGCAGCATTCCCGGCGGCATTCCCAGCGACCCGACCATCTATCGCTTCTACGAGATGCTGCAAGTCTACGGCAGCACCCTGAAGGCGCTGGTCCACGAACAGTTCGGCGACGGCATCATCAGCGCGATCAACTTCAAGCTGGACATCAAGAAGGTCGAGGACCCGGAAGGCGGCTCGCGGGCGGTGATCACCCTCGACGGCAAGTACCTGCCGACCAAGCCGTTCTGAAGCGTCGCGCCGCCCGGCTCGCCGCCGGGCGCGCGCCTCAGCGGCTGGCGATGCTGACCCAGTAGGGCCCGTGGTAGTCGAGCCGGATCGGTAGGCTCTGCTCCAGCAATGCCAGCGCCACGCCGCTGTCGTCCAGCGGGTAGATGCCACTGACGCGCAGCGCCGCCGCGTCGTCGGCGACGCTGATGATGCCGCGGCGATAGGCGCGCAACGCTTCCAGCACCTCCCCCAGCGGGCGGTCGCGGACCTCCAGCCGGCCATCCAGCCAGGCGCTCTCGCCGCCTTCGGCAGGACCTCGGGCGAGAATCGCCGAGGCGTCGAAACGGGCGCTCTGGCCGCGCTCCAACAGGCATTGCCGTCCGTCGGCAGTGGTGATCCGCACCCGCGACTCGAGCACCACCACTCGCGAGCTGGCGCCGTCATCGCTGACCTGGAAGCGGGTTCCCTGCGCCTCGACCTGGCCACGCCCGGTGTCGACGACGAACGGCCGCGCCGGATCCCGTGCCACGTCAACCAGCAGGCGGCCCTCGCGTAAGCGCAGGCGACGCCGGTAGCCATCGAATTCGGGGCGTACCCGGCTGCGCGCGTCCAGCACCAGTTGGCTGCCATCCTCCAGGCGGAAGCTCTGGCGTTGTCCGGTGCCGGTATACAGGTCGCCGGGCCAGGGGAAGCCGACGATGCCGATCCGCCCCAGCGCCAGCGTCGCCACGCCGAACGCCGCCAGGGCGAGGCTGCGCTGGAGAAACCGGCGACGGGCGGACGGCGCCTCGAGGGCTCCGATCAATTGCTCGGCGCGCAAGCCGTGCAGGGGCTCGTCGCGAAACGACTGCAAGCCCAGGCTGAGCCGGTCGAACACCGCACCGTGCTCGGCATCGGCCTGGCGCCACTGCTGGAACGCCAGGCGCTCCTCGGCGCCGGCATGGCCGGATTGCAGCAGCGCCATCCACTGCGCCGCTTCGTCGAGGATGCGTTCTCGCCTTCCCTGGCTCATTCGGCAAGCACCTGGTAGCACTGCTTGAAGCCCTCGACCATGTACTGGTGGATGCGGCTGACGGAAACCTCCAGCAAGCCGGCGATCTCCACGTAGGTCAGTCCGCCGATCTGGCTATGGATGAAGGCGGCGCGGGCCTTCGGCGAGAGCCCGGCGAGCATGCGCTCCAGGCGCAGCAGGGTTTCCACCACCTGGGCCTGCTCCTCGGCGGACGGCGCGAGGGCCTCCGGAAGCCCGGCCAGGCTTTCCAGGTAGGCGCGTTCCAGGTCCTGGCGCCGCCAGCCGTCGTACATCAGCCGGCGGGCGATGGTGGTGAGCAGCGCGCGCGGCTCGCGGATGCTTGCCGGGTCCGGCAGGGCAAGGACCTTGAGGAAGGTTTCCGAGGCGATGTCCTCGGCGCTGTGGGGGCAGCCGAGGTAGCGCCGCAGGCGCCCGCTCAGCCAGGAATAGTCGTTCTGGAACATCAGGCCGACGAGGCGATTGCGTGTCTGATCCATGCCCATTCCGCACTCTCGTGCTACGGGCCTGCGCCACCGGGCGTCGGGGTGGCAGGCGAAACCTTGATCGGCGGGAGGCGGCGCCGACGTCGGATTGCACGTGTCCCTCCCGCAAACAGCGATGGCAGGCCGTCGGGCCTGCGCGGAAGGCAATATGCCGCAGAAGCTCGAACGCAAAAAAGAATATTAATTAAGGCGTACTTAACTTTTTGGCATTAGAAGATCGCCATCCCGCGACGACTGTCGTCATTCCTTACGAAATGGCAACGCCGCGATCCGCCGAAAGCGGCATACTCGTCAGCTTGTTTCGCCGCGTCGACAACGCCCGTACCAATGTCCGCCTCGCTCCCCAACGACACCCCGCCTGACGAAGCCCTGCCCCTGGTCCTGGCCGGTCCCCTGCTGCGCCGCGCAGAGCCCGGACGCCTGGTGTTCTGGCTGGCCACGTCATGCCCGACGACCATCGAACTGATCCTCGCCAGCGAAGGCGAGGCGGAGCGTCGGGTCCGCCTCGCGGAAGGAACCCACTCGGCCATCCGCATCGGCACCCATGCCTGGCTGCACCTGCTGGATGTCGCGCTCGACCCGCCGTTGCCCTGCGCCCGCCTGGTCGACTACGACCTGCGCCTCGCCGCCGACGGCCGGGAGCCTGCGGGAATCGCCGAATGGGCGCCGCATCTGCTCTACCCCGGTCGCCAGCGCGCCAGCCTGGTGCTCAAGCCACGTCTCGACCAGTTGCTCCACGGCTCCTGCCGCAAGCCGCATCACCCAGCGGCCGATGGCCTGCTGCAGGTCGACCGGCTGCTGGAGGAAAACCTGCTGCAGGCCGAAAGCCGCCCGGCGTTGCTGATGATGAGCGGCGACCAGGTCTACGCCGACGACGTCGCCGGGCCGATGCTGGTGGCCATCCATGGGTTGATCCACCGCCTCGGCCTGTACGGCGAACACCTGGAAGGCGCACTGGTGAACGACAGCGAGGCACTCTACGCGCACCCGGCCACCTACTACCGGCGCGAGGACCTGCTGCCCGCCTTCGAGTCCAACGAAGCCCTGCGCGAGCGCTTCTTCGGCGGGGTGAAGAAGCCCATCTTCACCTCGGCCAACGCCCACAACCATCTGGTCGGCCTGGCCGAGGTGCTGGCGATGTACCTGCTGGTCTGGTCGCCGGCGCCCTGGCGCCTGGTCAGGCTGGAACCGCCGCCGGGGCTGGATGCGCGGCACGCGCAGCGCTTCGCCGGCGAGCGCCGGCACATCGAAGCCTTCCGCGATGGCCTGCCCCGCGTGGCGCGGGCGCTGGCGCATATCTCGTCGCTGATGATCTTCGACGACCACGACATCACCGACGACTGGAACCTTTCAGCACGCTGGGAGCTGACCGCCTACGGCCATCCTTTCTCCCGGCGGATCATCGGCAACGCCCTGCTCGCCTACCTGCTCTGCCAGGGCTGGGGCAACGACCCGCAGCATTGCGGCGAATGGCTGGCGCCGGTCGCGGCCCTGATGGAGGGTGCCGCGGCAGACGGCCGGCTGCCCTGCGCCGAGCAGGACCGCCTGCTCGATGCCCTGCTCGACTTCCAGCACTGGCACTACCGGTTGCCTGGCAGCCCGACCCTGATCGTCCTCGACACGCGCACCCGCCGCTGGCGTAGCGAGCGCAACCTGGGCCGGCCCTCCGGGCTGATGGACTGGGAGGCACTGAGTGAATTCCAGCAGGACCTGCTCGGCGAAAAGGCGGCGATCATCGTGTCGCCGGCGCCGATGTTCGGGGTCAAGCTGATCGAGGGCGTACAGAAGCTTTTCAGTTGGATCGGCCAGCCGCTGCTGGTCGATGCGGAAAACTGGATGGCCCATCGCGGCGCGGCCTCGGTGATGATGAACATCTTCCGCCACTCGCGTACGCCGGGTAACTACCTGATCCTTTCCGGCGACGTGCATTACTCCTTCGTCTACGACATCCGGATTCGCCATCGCGAGCGCGGGCCCCGGCTCTGGCAGATCACCAGCAGCGGGATCAAGAACGAATTCCCGCGACGCCTGCTGGACTGGTTCGACCGCATCAATCGCTGGCTCTATGCGCCCTGGTCGCCGCTGAACTGGCTGACCCAGCGGCGCAGTCTGGAAATCCGCCCACGCGTTCCGCAGCACAGCCAGGCCGGCGAGCGCCTGTGGAACAGCGCCGGGATCGGCCAGGTATTCATTGGCGAGGACGGCCGTCCGCGCGCGGTGTTGCAGGTCAATGCCGATGGCTCGCCGGCGACCGCCTTCGAGCGACATCGCGACATCGAAGACGAACGAGCGGACCAGTCGCCGGTCACGCCGGGTCGCTGAGAGGCCAGAACAAGGGGGACGGGCGGACGCCGCTCCGCATCATCCGCCCGCCCGGTTTCAGAAAGGCCGCTCCTGCACGTCCAGGGTCGCCGCCAGCGCTTGCCAGAGCACCTCGGCGAAGACCCGCTGGGCGTCGCCGGACAGGTACGCCTGCATGGCCGCTTCATCGCTCCACTCGCTGTGCAACAGCCACAGGTCGGCGTCCCCGTCCGCCTGGCGCAGTTCGTAGCGCAGGCAACCGGGTGCAGCCTGGCCCGCCTGCGCCAGCTCTTGCAGGCGCAGGCCGAGGCGGTGCGACTGGCCGCTGCGGGCGCGAATGCTGACCAGGTGACTGGCCCGATTGAACGCTGGCATGCTCTCTGCCTCCTCGACATGGATTCGCCGCTGCGCAAGCGGCACCAGGAGTGGAAGGGCCGGCGGCGCCGAGACGCCGGCCGGCCGCTGTGGGGTGTAAGGGTGACGCATGTGCCCTGCCTCCGATTACCAATTGCCGGAATGGGTCCGCGCCAGCGCGCCGCCCGCGGCGGAGCCGGCAGGCGAACGGGAAGGCGTGTCGGGGACCAGCGCGCCGTCGCGCGACCGCGAACGGGAGGCGCCCGGCGCGCGCTCCGGCGGCACGCCGCCCGATGACAGTCTGGCCTGTTGATTTGACATAGGTGTGTCCCCCTGCAGGTATTTCCCATCGGCATGACGGAGATTCCGCCATGCCAGCCAGATTAGGGGGACGGCGCGGGGAATCGGTAGACGGATACTGTCGGGTTCTTGCCTGAAACTGCCGCGTTCCGGTTTTTTCTCATCCGCTTGCGCCCGGTGAAACGAGCTGGCTTGCCTGTTCCTGGCGAATGCTTGCCTGATCCTGCCATCGCGCAGCGCGATGGATGCCTGTCGCCGCGACGCGCGCTAGTCTTGGGAAGGTTTCCCCCGCGAGTCCCCGCATGAGCGAAAACACCCCGCTTCTTTCCGTCGATCTCCCCGCCGAATTGCGCCAGCGCCAGAGCGAACTGGCGCAGTCGCTGCTCAGGCATTGCCCCCGCGACGGTATCTACGGCACCGCCGTCGAACCCCTCGCCCTGATCCGCGCCGACGGCCCCACCCTGCCGGCGCGCGGCATGCACAAACCTGCCCTGTGCATCATCGCCCAGGGCCGCAAGGAGGTGCAGTTGGCCGAGGAGCGCTATATCTACGATCCGTTGCACTACCTGGTGGTCTCGGTCACCCTGCCGCTGGCTGGCCAGGTGATCGACGCCTCGCCGGACGCACCCTACCTCTGCGTCCGGCTGGATATCGACCCGGCGGAAATCACCCAGCTGATCTCCGACGCCGGGCCCATGGAAGTGGCCAGCCGGCGCGGCGACCGCGGCCTCTACGTCGACCGTATCGACGCCAGCCTGCTGGATGCGGTGCTGCGCCTGATCCATCTGCTGGACAGCCCGCGCGACATCCCGATGCTGGCGCCGCTGATCCTCCGCGAGATTTTCTACCGCCTGCTGCGCAGCGGCCAGGGCCAGCGCCTGCACGAGATCGCCATCGCCGACAGCCAGGCCCACCGCATCACCCGCGCCATCGACTGGATCAACCAGAACTACGGCAAGCCGCTGCGCATCGAGCAACTGGCCCAGGTGGTCAACCTCAGCCCCTCGACCCTGCACCACCGCTTCAAGGCCGTGACCGCGATGAGCCCGTTGCAGTACCAGAAGCAGCTGCGCTTGCAGGAAGCACGCCGGCTGATCTTCAGCGAGGGCCTGGAAGTGGCCGCCGCCGGCTACCGGGTCGGCTACGAAAGCCCGTCGCAGTTCAGCCGCGAGTACAGCCGGCTGTTCGGCGCCCCGCCGCTGCGCGACCTGGCGCGGGCGCGCAACACCGCCTAGGGGAACGCGGCAGCCGCCGCGACGGTCAATCGGGAAGCGGCGGGATACCTTCGTCGCCCCGACCGACCTTGCGCAACCGTACCCGCCATGACCCGAGCCCTGCCCCTGCTCCTGCTTGCCCTGTCCCTTCCCGCCGCGGCGACGGACAGCGAGTCGTTCGCCCGCCGCTACCTGGCCTATGCCCATGCCGTCGGCCAGCACAGCGAACGACTCTGGCCCGGCTGGCGGATGGCCGACAAGGCCTTCCTCTACAGCGATGGCCGCAGTACCTGGGTCGCCGATGCCGAAGGCCGCGCGCAGCGCACCACGGTGGCGGGCGACAGCGACCCGGATCTCGACCTGAGCTATGCCTTTCCGCGTTACCGGGGCCGTCCGGCGGTGCTGCTGCAGATCAGCGCCGCGCACCTGCGGAGCAATACCGGCAATAGCGAGACGCTGGCCGCCATCGGCCCGCACGAAGCCTTCCATCGCTACGCCCAGGAAGACTGGCCGGGCCTGCGCAAGCCCGGTGGCTATCGCGGCGACCTGGCCACGCTCGACCCGCGCCCGCGGGAATACCGCTATGCCCTGTTCCAGTCGCTGCTCCAGGCCCTGCGCACGCCCGGGCAGCGCGACAGCTACCTGAGCGACGCCCAGGGCTGGCTGCGCCGCTGGCGCGAAGCGGCTCCCGAGGAAAGCCGGCTGGCGGCGCAGGTCGATCTCAGCGAAGGCACCGCGCGCTACATCGAGATAGCCGCCGCCGCGCGCTACCGCACCGATTTCGCCGAGGATCCGCAACGCTATCGGCAGGCGCTGCGGGAGTACGCGCTGGCCTTCTACGATGCCAACGAGATCGGCGTCGGCGTCGACAGCGAAGCCTACGAGATCGGCGCGCTGGCCGGAGTGCTGCTGGACCTGCGCGACGACGACGCGGACTGGAAGGAAGCCGCGATAGCCGGCACCTGGCCGCTGGACTACCTGCTGCGCGACCAGCCTCCGGCCTGGAGCGAACTTCCCGACGACGCGCGGGCGCGCGGCGAGCGCTACCGGCGCGAGATGGGCGCCACCCGCCAGCGCCTGGTCGAGTTGCAGGAGGCCTTCGCCGACCCACGGCGACCGCTGCTGGTGATCCCACAACCGCGCCGCACCATCGGCTTCACCACGGCGGCCAGCGAGGTGCGCGGGGGCTTCTACGTTCTTGCCGACGGGCCGTTCCGCCAGGCCTACCTCGGCGCGCGCTGGAATGTCGGCGAGCTGACCCTGGACGGCGTCGACTACCTGGAGGGCGACGCCGAGGCGTACTGCCCGGGCTACGGCCGTTCGGCACTGATTCCATTGCGCGGAGGCGCTTGGCGCGAGGGCACGCTGGCGCCGGAAGAACCCGGCCTGCGCGGCCGCCTGGCGACTGCTCGCAGCCTCGTCGACGGGCGGACCCTTTATTGCGCAGCGGAGAATGCTCCTTGAGGACCGACAACGGCGCTACAATGCCCGCTCGCCGCCGCAACCCCGCCGAGGGCTCGCCATGAAGTTCCTGCTGATCGGGCTGATCCGCTTCTACCAGTACGCAATCAGCCCGCTGATCGGTCCCCGCTGCCGCTTCTACCCCAGTTGCTCGCACTACACCCTGGAAGCCATCCGCGTGCATGGCGCGCTGCGAGGCGGCTACCTCGGCGCGCGCCGGCTGCTGCGCTGCCACCCCTGGCACCCGGGCGGCTACGACCCGGTTCCGGAGCGCCAGGAACAGGCGTGCGCCTGCCACAGAACGGCAAAGCCCGGCAAATGAAGCCGGCAAAAAGATCGCAACGGCGACATCCCGCACATAACCGGACCCGCCGGTCGACATGCGGAATTGATAAAACCTATCATTCAGGGTCCATCTCCCCGGCTATCGCCCGGCGCCCCCATGCGCCAGGCGACGCCTGGGAGCTCCGCTCAAACGTTTCATCCTGAGGCACCGATGCCCCGTCATCCCTTCTCCCCTTCCTTCCTCGCCGCCAGCGTCTTCTGCGCCGCCACCCCGGCCCTCGCCGCACTGCAACCGATCGCCGAGGCGCCGCTGGCCGGCGAAACCGAGTTCCGCTGCCAGTTCAACGCCGACAACAGCACCGATTGCGTGAGCACCTACAGCTTCACCATCCTCAAGCCGAGCGGCCGCGAGATGCTCTCGCGCATCGATCGCAGCTACGCGGAGACCGACAGCCTGATCGTGGAGAAGGCCGAGCTGACCCAGCCCGGCGGCAAGCCGGTGCCGCTGGACCAGTCGCAGATCGATACGCGCACCGCGCCGAACCCGGACCAGGGCTTCCTGCGCGAACGTCAGACCTCCCTGGCGTTCCCCAACCTGCGCGTCGGCACCCGCATCAGCTACACCCTGCGCGAGCACTTCACCGCCAAGCCGCTGAGCACCCAGTTCCACTACATTCTCAGCCGCCCACCGATGCCGGTGCGCGACGACCGCTTCGTCGCCGAGTTCAAGGCCGAGCGGCCGATCTTCGTGCGCAGCGAGCTGATGGACGCCTATCGCATCGAACAGAGCGCCGACAAGAAGACCCTCAAGGTCAGCCTGAAAAAGCCGCAATACACCAACTACATCAACGAAGCCGGCAACGCCTACCTGCGCCATACCCCGCGCCTGGAGCTGGGCAGTTCGCTGGACCTGCAGGACAACTTCGGCCCGTTCGCCGCGCGCTACAACGAGATCCTCGCCGCGGAGCTGCCCAAGGGCGCCGCGGCGGCCGTCGCCGCGGTGAAGGGCAAGCCGGCCCGCGAGCAGGTCGCCGGCCTGATGCAGTACATCAACGACACCTACCGCTACCTGGGCGACTGGCGCGCCAGCGAGCGCGGCTACGTGCCCTTCTCCCTGGCGGAGATCGAGCGCAATGGCTACGGCGACTGCAAGGACCTGGCGATCCTCCTCGCCGCCATGCTCAAGGCCGCCGGGATCAAGGCCGAACCGACCCTGGTCAGCCGCGGCGACGTGGTCTGGGACCTGCTGGTGCCCGGCATGTACGCGCCGAACCATGCCATCGTCCGCGCCGAGGTGGACGGCAAGACCTGGTGGCTGGACCCGACCAACCCGGTGTTCGCTCCCGGCCGCATCATGCCCGACATCCAGCAGCGCTGGGCGCTGGTGCTGGGCGCCGACGGCAAGGTGCGGCGCGACGAGATTCCGCTGGAAGCGCCCGGCGACACCCTGCGCGTGACCCGCAGCGAGCATTACACCCATGACGGCGAAGCCCGGGTCGAGTCGCGCGTGGAGCTTTCCAACGCGCCGCTGATGCAGCTCAGCGTCGCCGATCGCCAGCGCGGCCGCACCAGCACCGACCAGGACCTGTGCCGCAACTTCGCCAAGGAAGGCAGCGACTGCGTGCTGGAGCGCGACGACAGCCAGTTCGTGCTGCCGCCCAGCTATACGATCAGTGCCAGGCTTACCGACCGCCGCGCCCTCGACCGGCTCGGCGGAGAGTATTTCTACAACCGCCAGGACCTGGCCAGCCAGTGGGATGCCTTCGCCAAGTACCGTAGCGAAGGCCAGTTGGCCGAGCTGTACCTGGGCGAACCGCAGATCACGTCCTACGACATCAGCCTGTCCGGCGGCAAGACTGACGAGCCGGCGCACAGTTGCGAGATCCGCAGTCCCTGGTTCGACATCGACCTGCAGGCCGAACCGGCCAAGGATGGCGGCTACCACTATCGTTATCGGGAAGTGCAGAAGACCAGTTGGCTCAACCACGACGAGATCAACAGCGCCGAGTTCGGCAAGCTGATCGAGCAGAGCCGCGGTTGCGTCGAGCAACTGCGCCTGGTGGTCAAGCTGGACAAGCGTCCCTGAGCGACCCGCGCCCGCTCCGGCGGGCGCGTCCAGCCGCACCAGCGGGCGATCCTTCTACTCGCCCGCGCAGCCCTCCAGGCCGAGCGCCTGTTCATAGAAACGCGCCATGCGCTCCGGGTCGGCGACGTACGCCAGCATTCCGCTGGCGAGCCTGTCGCCTACACCTGCCAATCGAGCCGCAGCCCGGATTCGAACGTACGCCTCTCCCCGCTCAGCGGGTCGTCGAAGCGCAGCCCCCTGGCCAGCAGCTTGAGCGGCCGCAGGTAGTCGTCGGGGCTGCCCTCGGCGTCCAGCAGCTCGGGATAGAACCCATCGTTCTGGATACCCGCGCCGAGTGCCGCGAGGTGCACGCGCAGCTGGTGCTTCTTGCCGGTCACCGGATACAGCCGGTAGCGCCACCAGCGGCCGTTGCGCTCGACGACCTCGATGCGCGTCTCGCTGTTCGGCTCGCCCTCGCCTTCGCGCATGCGGAAGAACGGCTCGCCGGGCACCAGGCGGGTCCTGCGCAGCAACGGGAAGTCCAGTTGCGGCAAGGCCGGAGCGATCGCTTCGTAGCACTTGTCGATGCGCCGCTCGCGGAACAGCGCCTGGTAGCACCCGCGGCTGCCGGGATTGGTCGAGAACAGCACCAGCCCGGCGGTATGCCGGTCGATCCGGTGCAGCGGCACCAGGTCGCGATTGCCGGTGCTGCGGGCCAGCCGCGCCAGGAGCGTCTGCTCGACGTAGCCGCCGGCCGGCATCACCGGCAGGAAGTGCGGCTTGTCCGCCACCAGCAGATGCTCGTCGCGGTACAGGATGCGCGCCTCGAAAGGAATCGGTGCCTCCACCGGCAACTCGCGGAAGTAGTGCACACGCAGGCCTTCGCGATATGCCGCCTGCGGGCCCAGCGCACGCCCCTCGGCGTCCAGCACCCGGCCCCGCTGCATGCGCGCCAGCCAGGTGTCGCGGTCGATGGCCGGGAAACGCGCGCAGAGACAGTCGAGCACGGTGCTCCAGGGACCGGCCGGCAAATGCAGGGTGCTGGCGCGGAGACTGGCATCGGGTAAGGAAGGAGACGACATGCGGCAACTCGGGAAGGACGGGCGACCATTAGGCCGCAGCGCGGCGCACAGGTCAAAGCACGCCGGGGCGAAACGAAGAAACCGCCCGAAGGCGGTTTCTTCCGTGACCCAGGGATCGAATCAGGCGGCGCTCGCCTTGCGCTCTTCCGCCTCGCAGGCGGCGGCGGTGAACAGCACGTCGGTCGAGGAGTTCAGCGCGGTCTCCGCGGAGTCCTGGAGGATCGCGATGATGAAGCCTACCGCCACCACCTGCATCGCCACCTCGCTGGGAATCCCGAACAGGCTGCAGGCCAGCGGGATCAGCAGCAGCGAACCGCCGGCCACGCCGGACGCGCCGCAGGCGCAGATCGACGCCACCACGCTGAGCAGGATCGCGGTCGGTACGTCCACGGCGATGCCCAGGGTATGCACCGCTGCCAGGGTCAGCACGGTGATGGTGATCGCCGCGCCAGCCATGTTGATGGTCGCGCCCAGCGGGATCGATACCGAATAGGTGTCTTCGTGCAGGCCCAGGCGCTCGCAGAGCTGCAGGTTGACCGGGATATTGGCTGCCGAGCTGCGGGTGAAGAACGCGGTCATGCCGCTTTCGCGCAGGCAGGTCAGCACCAGCGGATAGGGATTGCGGCGGATCTTCAGGAACACGATCAGCGGGTTGACCACGAAGGCCACGAACAGCATGCAGCCGAGCAACACCACCAGCAGGTGGGCATAGCCTTTCAGGGCCTCGACGCCGGACTCGGCGAAGGTCGAGGCGACCAGGCCGAAGATGCCCAGCGGGGCGAAGCGAATCACCACCTTGACGATCAGCGAGACGCCGTTGGACAGCTCGGAGAGCAGGTTGCGGGTGGTATCGCTGGCGTGGCGGAAAGCGATGCCGAGGCCGATGGCCCAGGCCAGGATGCCGATGAAGTTGGCCGAGATCAGGGCGTTGACCGGGTTGTCCACCACGCTCAGCAGCAGGGACTGGAGCACCTCGGCAATGCCGCCCGGAGGCGACATCTCGCCCGGATGGCTGGCCAGCACCAGGCTCGAGGGGAAGGCGAAGCTGGCGATCACCGCCACCACCGCGGCGCTGAAGGTGCCGACCAGGTACAGCAGCAGGATCGGCCGGATATGGGTCTGCTGGCCTTGCCTGTGGTTGGCGATGGATGCCATCACCAGGACGAACACCAGTACCGGCGCGACGGCCTTCAGCGCGGAAACGAAGACCTTGCCGATGAAGCCGACCTTGAGCGCGGCGGCCGGGAAGAAGCTGGCGAGCAGCAGGCCGGCGATCAGGCCGACGATGATCTGGCCCACCAGGCTGGTACGCGTCAGCAGATGAAGCAGGGGACGTTCAGGGTATGTCATGCAGATTTCTACTCTTATAGGTGTGTCGAAGGCCGGCCCAGGCAGCTTCCATGCCGAACGACCCTGTGCCGTTCCGCCCCCGCGAAGGGATGGTTCGAGCGAGCCGGGTAGTCTAGGGAAGGACGCGCAGCACCACAGGAAACACCGACCAGCGGATACCGGGCTCCCCGCCACGGCCATCGAACCGGATCGGGACGGCGTGGATTCTAGCCGTGTCTGCGCTTTTTGGGGGCGTCCAATTCTGTCTGGATTCGGACATGTCGTCGCAGGCGCATTGCCAGCCGGGAGGCCGGAAATCCCTGTGAAAAGGAGGGAAAACGCGAAATTCGCTGTCTGCAGATAGCCAAAGCCCGCCATGAGGCGGGCTTCAGATGGGGGGCTAGTCCGTTAGCCATGGGTCCATGATTGACCCGTCACCGTGAAAATTTCGTGAAGATTACCAATCTTTTTCCTTCACATTTCCGCTGAATCCATTCACCGCTCGCCTCACTGGGTCGGGCTCAGCTCGCTCTCCTGGAAGCGCGGCGGCGGACGGCTGAAGCTGCGAGTCAGGTAGAACAGGTAGCCGAAGCCCAGTCCGGCCCAGATCAGCCCCATCACCAGCGAGGTGCTTTCCAGGTTGAGCCAGAGCACCGCGACGATGGCCGCGCCGAGCAATGGCAGGACCAGGTAGTGGAAATGCTCCTTGAGGCTGCGGTTGCGCCCGCCGCGCACATAGAAATGCACGATCACCGAGAGATTGACGAAGGTGAAGGCCACCAGGGCGCCGAAATTGATCAGCGCGGTCGCGGTCACCAGGTCGAAGGAGATCGCCGAGAGCGCCACCATGCCCACGATGAGCACGTTGATCGACGGCGTACGCCATTTCGGATGGACGAAGCCGAAGATCCGCTCCGGCAGCACGTTGTCCCGCCCCATCACGTACAGCAGGCGCGACACGCTGGCCTGGGAGGCCAGGCCCGACGCCAGGGTATTGATGAAGGTGGCGCAAAGGAAGATCGACTGGAACAGCTTGCCGCCGACGTACAGGGCGATTTCCGGCAGCGCCGCGTCGGGTTCCTTGAAGCGTACGTTGGTCGGGAAATAGGACTGCAGGAAATACGACACGGTGATGAAGATCACCCCGCCGTACAGCGCGGTGAGGAAGATCGCCCGCGGGATCACCCTGCCGGCGTCGCGGGTTTCCTCGGACAGCGTAGTCACCGCGTCGAAACCGAGGAAGGAAAAGCAGAGGATCGTCGCCCCCGCCACCATCGCCGAGAGATGCGCGTGCTCGGAGAAGAACGGCTGGGTACTGAGCACCGTGGCGGTCCCCTCCCCGTTGTTCAGGCCGTGAATCACCAGGCCGATGAAGACCACGATGATCGCCAGCTGGACCAGCACGAAGACGGTATTGAAATTGGCGACCAGGTTCACGCTCTTGATGTTGATGAGGGTCATGATCAGCACGAACATCACCACCCAGATCCACGGGGCGACCTCGGGGAACAATGCGGTCAGGTAGATCTTCGCCAGCAGCGCGTTGATCATCGGCAGGAACAGGTAGTCCAGCAGCGACGACCAGCCGACCATGAAGCCGACATGAGGATTGATCGCCCGTTGCGCGTAGGTATAGGCCGAGCCTGCGGTGGGGAACTGGCGGACCAGCTTGCCGTAGCTGATCGCGGTGAACAGCACGCCGGCGAGGGCCAGCAGGTAGGCGGTGGGCACGTGTCCCTGGGAAATCCCGGATACGATGCCGAAGGTGTCGAAGACGGTCATCGGGGTCAGGTAGGCCAACCCGATCATGACGATCTGCCACAGCTTGAGGGACTTGCGAAGCTGGGTTCGTTCTGCGGTGGGGGGAGGATTCGACATGGGTATGCTTGCCTCGATTTCTTCTTTTTCTAATGCACAGCAAAGGAAGGCGGACGGGCGGAAACCGCAGGCTTGCCGCCGTCTACCTTCAGCAAGGGTGGGAACCTCGACGGAAGAACGGGCGGGCGGCGCCGGACCGGAGCCGCCCGCCCATGCTCACACGGTGTGCAGGTACCAGTTGTACTCGAGGTCGGAGATCG
>NZ_KV800317.1:140506-140776 GCF_001810205.1 Pseudomonas sp. HMSC076A11
CCTTGCAGGCGACGAAGATGTCGATGTACTTCGGATCGATGTACTTCGCCAGGATCTCGCTGTCGTCCAGTTCGCGCAGGGCGTCGCGCAGGTTGTTCGGCAGGCTCGGCTCCAACTGCTCGTAGGAGTTGCCTTCGATCGGGGCACCCGGCTCGACCTTGTTGGTCAGCCCGTGGTGCACCCCGGCAAGCACCGAGGCCAGCAGCAGGTAGGGGTTGGCGTCGGCGCCGGCGACGCGATGTTCCAGGCGTACCGCGTCCGGGCTGCCGG